>JAQGOC010000388.1 GCA_028293805.1 Gammaproteobacteria bacterium | reverse complement strand
ACGGCAGGGTGCTTCTGCCGCCGGAGCTGCGCGAATTCGCGAAGCTGGAACGGCACGGCATGTTGATCGGTCAGGGTAATCGCTTCGAGCTTTGGGATGAAACGCGTTGGAACGAGCGGCGCGACCTGTGGCTGAAGAGCGAGGAGGCTTCGACCGATCTGCCGTCCGAGCTCGACTCGCTGTCGCTATAGACGCCAGCGCGAGCGCGGCCGGCGGGAAGGTTTTATCGGGGGATGCGCGCCGACTAGAGCGTGCATCAGGCAATAACGCGGCACTTCGGGGGGCGATCTCTCACCGTGGATGAGCACACACCAGTGCTTGTCGGAGATGCGCTCGCGGCTTTGGCGCTCGAAGCGGGCGGTTACTATGTCGATGCGACGTTCGGGCGTGGCGGCCATACGGCACTCATTCTCCAGACCCTGGGTCGAGAAGGCCGCGTGCTCGCGATCGACCGGGACCCTCAGGCCATCGCGGCCGGGCGCGAGCGCTTTGCCGACGAAGTGCGGCTTACGCTCGTCCACTCGTCGTTTGCCGACCTCGGCGCGTGCGTGCAGGCACACGCGCACGGTCGCCCTTGCCGGGGGGTGCTCTTCGACCTCGGTGTTTCATCCCCGCAGCTCGACGATCCGAGCCGCGGCTTCAGCTTCCGCTCCGACGGTCCGATCGATATGCGTATGGACCCGACACGCGGCGAGCCGGTCTCTGCCTGGCTCGCTCGGGCGGGCGTCGACGAGATTCGCGAAGTGATCGCGACACTTGGAGAAGAACGCTTCGCGCGTCGAGTCGCGCAAGCAATCGTGGCCGCAAGGGGCGAGCAGCCGCTCGAGCGCACGGCGCAACTTGCCGCGATCGTCGCGCGCGCCGTCAGGACGCGAGAGCCAGGTAAGAATCCCGCGACGCGCACTTTTCAGGCGCTGCGCATGTTCATCAACGACGAGCTCGGCCAGCTCGAGAAGGGTCTGGCCGCCGCCCTGGAGGCGTTGGACACGGGCGGTCGGCTGGCTGTCATCAGCTTCCATTCGCTCGAGGACCGCATCGTCAAACGCTTTATGAAGCGTGAGTCGCAGATCGACCCTGCGCTGGTGGATTTGCCCATCATCCCACCCGATCTGCAGCCGCGTTTGAAACTCGTCGGTCGCAAAGCGCGTGCGGGAGAGTCGGAAGTCGGACGCAACCCGCGTTCACGCAGCGCGCTGCTGCGGGTTGCCGAGAAAGTCAGATGAGCGCGCCGGGATGAGCCTCGTAAGCGGCAAAGTACTGGTCGTGGTCGTGCCGGTGCTCTGGGTGGCGGCGCTCGGCTCGGCTGCGGGCGCGATCTATTGTAAGCACCGTGCGCGCGAGCTGTTCGTCGAGCTCGAGCAGCTGAATGCCCGGCGGGACAACCTGGAAATCGAGTGGGGCCAGTTGCAGCTCGAGCAGAGCGCATGGTCGACGCACGCGTTCGTCGAGCGTGTCGCGAGCACGAAACTCCACATGGCGATGCCTCCTCCAAAGGAAATCGAGATCGTCGCACCATGAAGTCCCGCAGCTCATTTGACGCTCCGGGTTCCTTCCGCTGGAGGGCGTGCGTCCTGATCGGGCTGCTCGCTTGTAGCGCCACGGCCCTAGTTTGGCGTGCCGTCAATCTGCAGCTCGTCGACCACACCTTTCTGGCGAAGGAGGGCGACGCGCGGTTCTCACGCGTTGCGGAGATCGCCGCGCATCGAGGCACCATCACGGATCGTTACGGTGAGCCGCTCGCCGTCAGCACACCTGTGGACTCGATTTGGGTGAACCCGAAGGAGCTCGCGCTCGCGCCCGATCAACTCCCGCGGCTCGCGACTGCTCTGAAGCAGGACAGGCAGGAGCTCGCGCGCCGCATCACGAGCAACCTGGATCGCGATTTCCTCTACCTCGCGCGACATCGTCAGCCGTCCGAGGCCGAGCAGATCAAGGGACTCGGCATTCCGGGTGTGTATCTCTCGCGTGAGTACCGCCGCTACTACCCCTCGGGCGAGGTAGCCGGACACATTCTCGGATTTACCAACGTCGATGACGCTGGCCAGGAGGGCCTCGAGCTGGCATTCGATCACTGGCTTGCCGGCGAGAATGGCGCGAAACGTGTCATTCAGGACCGCTACGGTCGCATCGTGCAGAACGTCGAGAGCATTCGGCCCGCGCGCCCGGGTCGCGACCTCGTGCTGTCGATTGACCTTCGCATCCAGTATCTCGCCTATCGCGAGCTGAAGGCAGCGATCCGCGACCAGCGTGCCAGCGCCGGCTCCGTCGTCGTACTCGATATCGCCACTGGCGAAGTGCTCGCCATGGTGAATCAGCCCGCGTACAACCCGAACGATCGCGAACAGATGATCGCCGCCACGTATCGCAACCGCGCCGCGACGGACATCTTCGAGCCGGGCTCGTCCATCAAGCCGTTCTTCGTCGCGGCGGGGATCGCCGCCGGAAAATACGACGACCGCAGCATCATCGACACGTCGCCCGGATTCTTCAAAGTCGGCGTGAAGATTTTCGAGGACGAGCACAATCTGGGTCCCGTCAACATCGCGACCGTGCTCGCCAAGAGCTCGAACGTCGGCATGGCGCACATCGCTCTCAGCCTGCCCCCGGAGGAGATCTGGACCACGCTGACACACCTTGGCTTCGGCCAGGTCACGACGAGCGGTTATCCCGGCGAGTCCGCGGGTCTCCTGCCGCACTACTCGCAATGGCGGCCGATCGGCATTGCCACCATGTCCCACGGCTACGGTCTCTCGGTAACGCCGCTGCAGCTTGCACACGCGTACGCGACGATTGGCGCGAGGGGCTTGGTTAGGCCCATATCCTTTCTACGTGTGGACAATCCCCCGGCCGGGCAGCGAGTGTTGGACGATCACGCTTGCCGCGAGCTCATAGGGATGCTCGAATCCGTTGTCGTCGCCGAGGGCGCGACGGGCAAACAGGCCGCAATTCCCGGGTATCGCGTGTCCGGCAAGACGGGTACCGCGTGGAAAGCCACTGCCGGAGGCTATTCCACCGATCGCTACATGGCCGTTTTCGGCGGTGTCGCGCCGGCAACCAACCCCCGCCTGGCTGCTGTCGTCGTCATCGATGAACCGCAAGGCACACAGCACCAGGGCGGTACCGTCTCTGCGCCCGTGTTTTCGCAGATCGTCGGTGGCGCTCTACGCCTGCTGGCCGTCGCGCCCGATCAACCCGTAAAGGCCCCGGAGGAATTGCCCTCAACTCCCACACCCTCAACTGTGCGTACTGCGGCCCTGCAATGACCGGAGTCGAATCTCAAGTAGACCACGCTGACGTGGTTCGGCCGCTCGCGGAGCTCACTGTCGGCCTCGTCGACGTGCCTGCGGGAATCGTTGTGAACGACGTGACGCTGGATAGCCGCGCGGCGCTGCCTGGCTCTCTGTTTCTCGCCTGTAAGGGGCGGACATATCACGGACTCAGGTTCGCTGAGCAAGCCGTCGCACGTGGCGCCCGCGCTGTGCTCTACGAAGCGACGCCCGACGAGCGCGTGCCGCAGTTCGGCTCCGACATTTTTGTCGCTGCTATTCCCCACCTCACTCACCGTGCCGGGATCATCGCCGATCGTTTCTTCGGTGCGCCGTCGCAGGCGCTGACGATGGCGGGCATCACCGGCACGAACGGTAAGACAACCTGTGCATGGCTGCTGGCGCAAGCGCTGCAATTTTGCGGCCGGCCGGCGGCTTACATGGGTACGCTGGGTTTCGGAAGGCCGCCGGCCCTTACGGCAACGGAGCACACGACATCCGACGCGGTGAGCGTTCACCGTCATCTTGCCTCGCTACGAGGCCTCGGCGCCGAGTGCGTGAGTATGGAAGTCTCCTCCCACGCGCTCGACCAGGACCGCGTCGCGGGCGTGCGCTTCAACACGGCAGCGTTCACGAATCTTACCCGTGACCACCTCGACTATCACGGCACGATGGAAGCTTACGGCGCAGCAAAGGCGCGCCTTTTCACGTGGCCGTCCCTGGCCAATCGCATCGTCAACGTCGATGACGCCTTCGGGATGCAGCTCGCGGCGCAACTTTCGTCGGCGCGCCTGGTCATCACTACGCGGCAAGGTGCCGCCGCTGTCAGCTCTTTGCGACACGCCGAGTTCGTACGCGCAACCCGGGTGACGCCGGATCCGGCCGGTCTCGTGATCGGTGTGGAATCGAGCTGGGGTCCTGGCGAGCTCACCGTGCGAATGATCGGTGAGTTCAACGTTGATAATGTGTTGACGGTGCTGGCCGTGTTGCTCGCATGGAACATTCCTTTAGCGCAAGCGGCGCAGGCGCTCGCCAACTGCCGAGCCGCGAGCGGGCGCATGGAATTGTTCGGAGGGCGCGGCGCGACGCCGCTTGCGATAGTGGATTACGCACACACGCCCGACGCACTCGCGAAAGCGCTTGGCGCGGCGCGACTGCACTGTCGCGGACAGCTTCGTGTCGTGTTCGGCTGCGGCGGTGATCGCGACGCTGGCAAGCGCCCGTTGATGGGGCGCGTTGCCGCGGAGCTGGCGGACGACATCATCGTGACGGATGACAACCCGCGTACCGAAGATCCCGCCCGCATCGTGAGGGACATCGTTGCCGGCATGGCACACAAGGCGCCGGTTCTTGTCGAGCACGACCGGGCGCTCGCGATCCGAATGGCGCTGCAGCGTTCGGCTGCAGATGATGTTGTGCTCATTGCGGGCAAAGGACACGAGGATTATCAGATCTACGGGACCGTGCGCCGCCCCTTCCAGGATCAGGCGATAGTGGGCGCCGAGCTGGAGAGAACGACAGCATGAAGCAGACGCTTGCAGATTTCTCAAAGGCCAGTGGCGGGCGGCTCAAGGGCGAGGATTGCGCCTATTCGAATGTCTCGAGCGACACGCGCACCCTCTCGCCGGGCGCGCTCTTCGTTGCCCTGCGCGGCCCGACCTTCAATGGCAATGAGTACATCGGCACCGCGCTGTCAGCGGGAGCGGCGGGCGCTCTGGTCGACACCGAGCAGCCTGTGGCGCTGCCTCAAATCATCGTCGCGGACACGCAGGCGGCGCTCGAACTGGGAGCGCATCACTGGCGCGAACAGTTCGATATCCCGCTAGTCGGCGTTGCCGGCAGCAATGGGAAGACCACTGCCAAGGAGATGACCGCATCGATTCTGGGGCAAATGGGTAGCTGCCTCGCCACTCGCGGCAATCTCAACAACCACATCGGCGTGCCGCTCACATTGCTGCGAATCGAAGCGACGCATCGTTTCGCCGTGGTGGAGATGGGTGCCAACCGAGCGGGCGACGTCGCCGCCCTGGTGCGAGTCGCCCGCCCGACGATCGGCATAATTACGAACGCCGGCGCGGAACACCTGGAAGGCTTCGGAAGCCTCGAGGGCGTGGCGCGCGCGGAAGGCGAGATGGTGGAAGGTCTCGCGCCGGATGCGACAGCCGTGATCAATGCCGATGACGAGTTCGAAGATACGTGGCGGCGCATGACGCAAGCAAAGGTCGTGACGTTCGGATTGCGTGAATCTGCCGACTTCACGGCTTCCGAGGTGCGAACGACGATCGGCCCCGAAGGATTTCTCACGCACTTCAAGCTTTCGAGCCCACTCGGCAGTGCCGCTGTCGACCTTCACATGGGAGGTCGCCACAACATTGCCAACGCGCTCGCCGCGGCGGCGGCGGCTGCAGCGGCCGGTGCAAGCCTCGAGCACATCGTTGCCGGCCTCGCCGCCGTGCGCGCGGTGGCGGGCCGGCTGCAATTCAAGAAGGCGGCGAGCGGCGCCTGGATCATCGACGATTCCTACAACGCCAATCCGAGCTCGGTGCGCGCGGGAATCGAAGTGCTCGCGGAGCTCGATGGCAGCAAGTGGCTCGTGCTCGGGGATATGGCGGAGCTTGGCGAGTTCGCACAGGTTTCTCATACGCAGATCGGGGAATTCGCCCGTGCGCAGGGCATCGAACGTCTGTACGCGACGGGCGCGCTCGCGAAGCTGGCCGTCGAAAGCTTCGGTCCGGCGGGCCAATGGTTCCCCGATACGCAGGCGCTTTCCTACGCGCTGACACTGCAGCTCGGGGCCGCCGGCCCGGGCCTCCGCGTGCTCATCAAGGGCTCGCGCGTAAACAGGCTCGAGCGCGTCGTCGATGCGCTCGTACAGGGACCAACGCAACCGATGGGCGATCGCTAAGTGCTCTACTGGCTGACACAACAGTTCACCGGCCGGATCTCCGGCTTCAACGTTTTTTCATACCTGACGTTCCGGGCGATTCTGGCGACGGTGTCGTCGCTCGCGATTTCACTTATCGTGGGTCCGGCCATGATCTCGCGCCTGTCGCGGTACCAGATCGGGCAGGTCGTGCGCGACGACGGGCCGAAGACGCATCTCCCCAAGGCCGGCACGCCGACCATGGGCGGTGCGCTGATTCTCGTGACGACGCTCGTGAGCACGATCCTGTGGGCGGAGCTGTCGAACCGGCTCGTCTGGACGGTGCTCGGCGTCACCTTCGCGTTCGGCTTCATTGGCTTCTACGACGACTATCTCAAGCTCGTCATTCGCAACCCGAAGGGGCTGGTGCCGCGCTGGAAATACTTCTGGCAGTCGTTGGCCGGTCTCTCCACGGCCTTCACGCTTTATTTCACCGCGACGAGTCCGGCCGAGACGACCTTGTTCCTGCCGTTCTTCAAGACATTCGCGGAACCGCTGTCCGCTTTCGGCTTCATTGCGATCACGTATCTGATGATCGTCGGCATGAGCAACGCGGTGAATCTCACCGACGGCTTGGATGGGCTGGCGATCATGCCTGCGGCGCTCGTGATGGCCGCGCTCGGCATCTTCGCGTATGCAAGTGGTAACGCCGTGTTCGCGCACTACCTGCAGATTCCGGAGATTCGCGGCGCGGGCGAGTTGCTGATCTTTTGCGCGGCAATGGCGGGCGCGGGACTGGGATTCCTGTGGTTCAACTCCTATCCCGCGCAGGTCTTCATGGGCGATGTCGGCGCCCTCGCGATCGGCGCCTCGATCGGCGTCATTGCCGTGATCGTGCGTCAGGAGCTGGTGGCGCTCGTGATGGGCGGCCTGTTCGTGGTCGAAACGGCCTCCGTCATCATCCAGGTCGCTTCCTACAAACTGACCGGCAAGCGCGTTTTCAAGATGGCGCCGATCCATCACCATTTCGAGCTCAAGGGCTGGGCCGAGCCGAAGGTGATCGTACGCTTCTGGATCATCTCGCTGCTGCTCGTGCTGGCCGGTCTTGCGACGTTGAAATTGCGATGACCGCGACCCCCGCCAACCCTGCTTCCGCTGTAATCGTCGGGCTCGGCCGCACGGGATTGTCCTGCGCGCGCTACCTCCATGCGCGCGGCTGGCGGCTTGCGGTAACGGACACGCGCAGCCAGCCTCCAGAGCTTGCACGCCTGACCGAGCTCGATCCCCGGATCCCGGTGCGTGTTGGGGGGCTCGACATCCGGCTCCTCGATGACGCGATATGCGTCATCGCTTCCCCAGGCGTGTCGCTTGCGGAGCCGTTCTTCGTGGAGGCTCGCCGCCGTGGATTGGAAGTCGTCGGCGACATCGAGTTGTTCGCCCGCGCGGTCGATGCGCCGGTTGTGGGGATTACCGGCACGAACGGCAAGAGCACGGTCACGACGCTCGTCGGGCGTATGGCCGAGCGCGCCGGGATCCGCGTTCGCGTGGGCGGCAACCTGGGTGAGCCCGCGCTGGATCTCCTTGGCACCGGACCGGAGGCGCATCCGACTCAACTCTACGTGCTGGAGCTTTCGAGCTTTCAGTTGGAAGCGACCAGCTCGCTCGAGCTCAAGGCCGCGGCCGTGCTGAACGTCAGCCCGGATCATCTCGATCGTTACCCGTCGATCGAGGCCTATGCGCAGGCGAAAGCCCGCATCTTCGCCCGCTGCGACACCGCAGTGATCAATCTCGATGATCCCCTTGTGATGGCGATGCCGCGCCCGGGGCAGCGCACGCTGGGCTTTTCGCTGCGCGCTTCGATCGGTGCCGATTACTCTTGTACTGCTGAGGCGACTCCTGACGCTCAGTGGTGGCTGACCCGCAGAGGCGAACCGCTGCTGCCCGTGTCTGCGATGAAGATCAAGGGCCTCCATAACGCTGCCAATGCGCTCGCCGCGCTGGCCCTTGGGGAAGCGCTTGGTTTGGCGATGCCTGCGATGCTTGCGGAGCTTGCCGCGTTCCCGGGGCTGCCGCACCGTTCGCAATGGGTTGCTGACATCCACGGTGTCACCTACATCAACGACTCCAAGGGCACCAACGTTGGCGCCACGATTGCGGCGGTCGGCGGCATGCAGGGGCCGCTCGTCATGATCGCGGGCGGCGACGGCAAGAATCAGGACTTTGCGCTGCTTGCCGATGCCTTCCGTGGCAAAGTGCGTCACACCGTGCTGATAGGCCGTGATGCCGCGGCAATAGCGGCCGCGCTGCAAGGTGTGTGCGCGCTACAGATGTGCGGCTCGCTGGAGGAGGCTGTGCGCGCAGCGGCGCATGCCGCGCAGCCGGGCGATACGGTACTTCTCTCGCCCGCGTGTGCAAGCTTGGACATGTTCCGCGACTACACTCATCGGGGCGCGGTCTTCACTCAGGCAGTGAAGGAGCTCGCGGCGTGAACAGCACCGTCGCCGGCTCATCGATGGCGTTTGCCCGCTCCAGCGGACGCGGAGGTGCCGTTAACATCGACACCGTGACGATCGCACTCGTACTCGCGATCTCGCTCCTGGGTCTCGTGATGGTGACTTCGGCGTCAGTGTCGATCGCGAGCAAAGAAAGCGGCCAGACGTTTTATTACCTTGAACGGCAGCTGCTGCTGATGCTGCTCGGTGGCGGCTGCGCCGCCCTCATCTTCTGCATCCCAACCGCGATTTTGCAACGCCTGTCTTTCCCGCTGCTCATCACCGCGCTGGTCCTGTTGTGCGCCGTTCTGCTCCCCGGGCTCGGGCATTCCGTGAATGGCAGCCGGCGCTGGTTGCGGATCGCAAGCTTCAACTTCCAGGTGTCGGAGCTGGCCCGCGTGCTCGTGCTCGTCTTCGTTGCGAGCTATGCCGCCCGGCGCGAGGAAGAGCTGCGCGGCACTTTCATGGGCCTTGCCAAGCCTCTCGGACTACTCTGCTGCGCCGGGGCGTTGCTCCTCATCGAGCCCGACTTCGGGGCTGCGACAGTGTTGTTCGTGACGGGGTTCGGCATTTTGTTCCTCGCGGGCGCACGTCTGCGCTATGTGCTCGCGATGACCCTGTTCGCGGTGGCGGGCTTCGGCGTGCTGGCCGTGAGCTCCGGCTACCGGATGCGGCGGCTCAAGGCCTTTCTCGATCCGTGGGCCGATCCGTACAACACCGGTTTCCAGCTCACGCAGTCCCTGATCGCGATCGGCCGGGGCCAGTGGTTCGGCGTCGGGCTCGGCGAGAGTGTGCAGAAGTTGTTCTATCTGCCGGAGGCGCACACGGATTTCCTGTTCGCCGTATTGGCGGAGGAGCTGGGGCTCGCGGGAGTCGTGCTGACGCTCCTGCTGTTCATCGGCCTGGTCTGGCGCAGCTTCCACATCGCGCGGCTCGCCTCCGATGCGGGACTCAGGTTTCAGGCCTATCTCGCCGCGGGCTTTGGTCTTTGGGTGGGCATCCAGGCGTTCATCAACATCGGCGTCAACATGGGCGTGCTGCCGACGAAAGGGTTGACGCTGCCCCTCATGAGCTACGGACGGTCGAGCCTGATCGTGTCGCTGGCGTGGGTCGGACTGCTGTTGCGGGTCTATCACGAGGCGATGGTCGAGAATCGGGGATCAGTGACCGTGCGCCGTCGCTCCGGTGTCGGGGAGCGCAACGAATGAGCGCGCGGCCGATACTCGTCATGGCTGGCGGCACGGGAGGGCACGTATTCCCCGCCTTGGCGCTCGCCCAAATGCTGCGCGAGAAAGCGATCGACGTCGTTTGGCTCGGAACCCAGCGTGGGCTCGAGGCGCGCGTCATTCCGGCAGCCGGTATCCCGATTGAATGGCTCTCCGTGGGCGGTCTGCGCGGCAAAGGCTTTCTGACACTGCTCGCGGCGCCGTTCCGGCTCGCCATGGCACTGACGCAGGCGCTGCGAGTGATGTGGCGGCACCGTCCTGTCGTCGTCGTCGGTCTGGGCGGTTTCGTTACCGGACCCGGCGGAGTCGCTGCGTGGCTCACCGGTCGCCCGCTCGTCATTCACGAGCAGAACGCCATTGCGGGTTTCACCAACCGCTGTCTCGCACACATCTCCCGCGAAGTGCTCGAGGCATTTCCGAACAGCTTCGGACGCGATGTAAAGGCACGTGCCATCGGCAATCCGGTGCGGGAAGACATCAGCGCCGTGCCGCCGCCTGCTGAGCGATTCGCGACCCGCGGGGGCGTGATTCGGATTCTGGTGATCGGTGGAAGCCAGGGGGCTGCCCGACTCAACTCGGTCGTGCCGTTCGCCCTTGCCCGGCTCGCAGGATCGATGAGCTTCGATGTCCGCCATCAGGCCGGTGAGCGTTGGATCGAAGCCGGGCGCCAGAGCTACGCCAGCGCGGGCGTGCGCGCCGATGTGCGCCCGTTCATCGAGGATATGGCTGAGGCATACGGATGGGCGGATCTCGTGATCTGCCGCTCGGGCGCGCTCACGGTGTCCGAGCTCGCAGCCGTCGGAGTAGGCGCGATCCTCGTGCCGTTCCCCGCGGCGGTTGACGATCACCAGACACACAACGCGCAATACCTGGTCCGTGAGGGAGCGGCTGTCCTCATTGCGGATCGCGCCCTGACCGCCGAGCGGCTCGCCACGGAGTTGCAGCACCTTTGCGCGGGTCGCGGGAAGCTCCTGGCAATGGCCGAGCGGGCACGTCTACTCGCGAAACCCAATGCGACGGCCGAGCTCGCAGCGTCTTGTCTGCAGCTCGCGAGGAGGGCCGCATGAATCAGGAGCGCGGCACCTTCCTCGACCGGCCGTCCAACCCGCGTCGCAGAGCGACGGATCGGCGCGAGCGCATGCGGCGGATCAACACGATCCACTTCGTCGGCATCGGCGGCAGCGGCATGTGCGGCATCGCCGAGGTGCTCTTGAATCTCGGCTACGCCGTGCAGGGCTCCGACCTCAAGACGAGCTCCGTTACGGAATGGCTCGCCGGTCTCGGCGCGCGCATCATCTTGGGCCACGCTGCGCAGAACGTCACCGGCGCCGATGTCGTCGTCGTCTCGAGTGCGGTCGCTCAAGGCAACCCCGAGGTCGACGCCGCGCTCGAACAACGCATTCCGGTTGTGCGCCGTGCGGAGATGCTGGCCGAGCTCATGCGGTTCCGTTACTCGGTCGCCGTTGCCGGCACGCATGGCAAGACGACGACGACGAGTCTCGTGGCCAGCATTCTCGCCGAGGGCGGGGAGGACCCCACCTTCGTGATCGGTGGCCGCCTGAAGAGCGCCGGCGGCAACGCGCGTCTGGGCACCGGGCGCTACCTCGTAGCCGAAGCGGACGAGAGCGACGCGTCCTTCACGCATCTGCAGCCGCTCATCGCGATCGTAACCAACATCGACAACGACCACCTGGCCACGCACGGCGGTAACTTCGAGCTGTTGAAGCAGAGCTTCGTCGATTTTCTGCACAATTTACCGTTCTACGGGCTTGCAGTGCTGTGCGTCGATGACGAGAACGTGCGCAGCATAGTGCGCCAGGTCGGGCGTCCAATCCTGTCCTACGGCCTCGCGGCCGGCGCGGACGTCCGCGCGGAAAATATCCGTCGCAATGGCTTGCAGACACGCTTCGATGTCGTGCGTCCGTCCGGCGCGCTGCTCGATGTCACGGTCAACCTGCCGGGCATGCACAATGTGCTCAATTCCCTCGCAGCGATTGCCGTGGCCATCGAGATCGGCGTCGACGATGGTGCCATCCAGCGCGCGCTCGCGGGGTTTCAAGGTGTCGAGCGGCGTCTGCAACACATTGCGGACGTCGAAACTGCCGCGGGTCGCGTGAGCATCATCGACGACTACGGGCATCATCCGACCGAGGTCGCCGCGACGCTCGAGGCTCTTCGGCAGGGATATCCTGAGCGCCGCCTGGTGCTCGCGTTCCAACCGCATCGGTACACGCGGATACGCGACCTCATCGATGACTTCGGCAAGGTGTTGTCGACTGCCGATGTCTTGTTCGTGACGGAGGTCTATGCGGCTGGCGAAACACCGATTGCGGGCGCCGATGGCCGCGCCATTTGCCGCGCAGTCCGCAGCCGCGCACTCCTCGAGCCGCTGTTCGTGGACAAGGTGGAAGAGCTCGCCGAATCGCTCAAAGATGTGATCCGCGACGGCGATGTCATCGTGACCATGGGCGCCGGCAACATTACCGCCGTCTCGCATGGATTGGCGGAGCGCTTTGCGCAACTGTCGCCACCTGGGAGGAGCGCGTGACCGTGACCGTCGCTCCGGAATTCACCTTGCGCGTCAGACGCGATGAGCCGATGAGCCGGCATACGTCCTGGCATGTCGGCGGCCCGGCGGAAGTGTTCTTCAATCCGCGCGACCGCGCGGATCTTGCCGCCTTCCTGCGGAGTCTGCAGGACGACGTGCCGATCCATTGGGTGGGCCTGGGCAGCAATTTGCTGGTGCGTGACGGCGGGCTGAAAGGGGTCGTCATCAGCACCCATGGCACGCTCGACCGGCTCGATCGGATCAATCAGACCACGATCTACGGCGAGGCGGGTCTTGCGTGTGCGCGCATAGCGAAGCAATGCGTGAAGTGGGGTCTTGGCCTGGCGGAATTTTTCGCAGGCATCCCGGGAACGCTCGGCGGCGCTCTCGCGATGAATGCCGGCGCGTTTGGCGGCGAGACGTGGCGTCATGTCGTCGAGGTCGAAACGATCGACCGGCGCGGCCAGGCGCACACTCGTGCCCCGAAAGACTACAACGTCAGCTACCGGCATGTAGTGCCCCCCGTGTCCGATGAATGGTTCGTGGCGGCCAAGCTGGCGTTCGAGCACAGCCCGGACGTGAATGAGGCGCAGGTACGTCTGCTGCTCGAGCGCCGCAAGGCATCGCAGCCGATCGGGGAATGGAGCTGCGGGTCCGTCTTTACCAACCCGCCCGGGGATCATGCCGCGCGGCTGGTGGACACCGCCGGGCTCAAGGGATTCCGGATCGGCGACGCTTCGGTGTCCCAGAAACATGCGAATTTCATCATCAACCATGGGAACGCGACCGCGGCCGACCTGGAGCGCCTGATCAAGCACGTCCAGGAGGCGGTGGAGCGCGTGCATGGCGTGCGCCTGCACCCTGAAGTGCGTGTCGTGGGAGTCGCGGTCTGATGCGCCTCCAGCACGATCCAACTCTGCAGCGGCATGCTACGGATGCGAAGGAATTCGGTCGCGTGGCCGTGCTGTTCGGCGGCGATTCGAGCGAGCGCGAAATCTCCCTGTTGTCCGGTAACGCCGTGCTGGCCGCTCTGCAGCGCCGCGGCGTCGACGCGCACGCCTTCGACCCACGCGATCGGGCGTTGTCTCATCTTCTCGATGAGCGGTTCGAGCGTGTCTGGATCGCCCTTCACGGGCCGGGTGGCGAGGACGGAACCCTGCAGGGGGCTCTCGAATATCTCGGGATGCCTTACACCGGCAGCGGCGTCATGGGCTCCGCCATCGGCATGGATAAGTTGCGAACCAAGCGGCTCGCGCAAGCCATCGGCGTCGCGACTTCGGATTACGTCGTGCTGCGCGGTTCGCAGGACTTCGAGATCGCGGTCGAGCGGCTGGGCCTGCCCATGATCGTGAAGCCGGCCACGCAGGGCTCCAGCGTCGGCATGACAAAGGTCGAGCGCGCTGCGGATCTGCCCGCGGCGTATCAGGCGGCGGCGGCGCTCGAGAGCAGCGTATTCGCCGAGCCCTGGATCACCGGCAAAGAGTACACGGTTGCCGTTCTGCAGGGGCGGGCGCTGCCGGCCATCCGCATCGAGACGCCGAAGACTTTTTACGACTACGAAGCGAAGTATTTCCGCGAAGACACCCGCTATTACTGCCCGGCCGGACTCTCGGGTCCCGCCGAACAGCACCTGGCGAACCTGGCGTTGGCCGCATTCGAGGCGGTCGGTGCTTCGGGCTGGGGCCGCGCGGATTTCATGGCGGATGCCTCGGGTCGTCCGCTGCTCCTTGAAGTCAACACGATTCCGGGCATGACCGGACACAGCCTGGTGCCGATGGCCGCCCGCGCGGCCGATATCGACTTCGATGAGCTCGTGTGGCGCGTGCTCGAGACGAGCTTCACGCGGAGCGCGCAACGATGATGGCTCGACCGAAAAACCGCCGCAAACAATCCACGCAGCGCCGCTGGCGCCTGCCGCAGATCCGCTGGCGCGCGCTGGGTATCTCCATCGGCGGTGTGATCGGCGTTTGTGCGGCTGCCGCGGCGGTCATGTGGGGCCTGGATCAACCCATTCGGACCGTGTCGGTATCGGGTCGCTTTCAGCGCGTCGCTCCGGTCGACGTCGAGCGGGTCGTGAAGGAGCGAGTGCGCGGGGCTGGGCTGCTGAGCGTGGACCTGGCCGCAGTCCACCGCGCCCTTCACACGCTGCCGTGGGTCGATGCTGTAAGCGTGCAAAGGGCGTGGCCGCGTGGGCTGAACGTGCTGGTCATCGAGCAGGTTGCCGCTGCCCGCTGGGGTGAGCGCGGCTTGCTCAACACACGCGGCGAGTTGTTTTCGACGGACGAGCGCCACATTCCGCCGGAGCTGGCCGAGCTCTCCGGGCCGGATGGCAAAGAGGCAGTCGTGGCGCAGCGGTATCTGGCCGCACAGGGGCGGCTGCAGCAGGCGGGCTTGCGCTTGACGGCGATGCGGCTCGATGCCCGCGGAGCCTGGGAGCTCGATCTCGCGAATGGCGTCACGGTGCGGCTCGGCCGTCGGCAGATCGATGAGCGTTTCGACAAATTCATCAGCGCGGCGTTGAAGTTAGTCACCCAGCGCGGCGAGGACATTGCCTACATAGACATGCGTTATACAAATGGTTTTGCGATCGGCTGGCGCAGCAACACGTCGCACGCTGCGGGCGGAAACGGTGGTCGCGATGCTTAAGCGCTCGGACAGAAACCTGATCGTCGGTCTCGATATCGGGACCTCCAAGGTGGTGGCGCTCGTGGGCGAGATCGGCGCCGACGGCTCGATCGAGGTCCTGGGCCTGGGCTCGCAGCCCTCGCGCGGCCTGAAGAAGGGCGTCGTGGTCAACATCGAGTCCACGGTGCAGTCCATCCAGCGAGCCGTCGAGGAAGCGGAACTGATGGCCGGCTGCGAGATCCACTCGGTCTACGCGGGAATCGCCGGCAGCCATGTGCGCAGCCTCAACTCCCACGGCGTCGTGGCCATCCGCGACAAGGAAGTGACTCAGAGCGACGTGGAGCACGTGATCGATGCGGCCAAGGCGGTTGCCATCCCTGCGGATCAGAAGATCCTCCACGTGCTGCCGCAGGAGTTCATCGTCGACGGGCAGGAGGGCATCCGCGATCCGATCGGCATGTCGGGCGTGCGCCTCGAAGCGAAGGTGCACATCGTGACCGGCGCGGACAGCGCGGCCCAGAACATCGAGAAGTGCATCCAGCGCTGCGGGCTCGAGGTCGATGACGTCGTGCTCGAGCAGCTTGCGTCGAGCTTCGCCGTGCTGACCGAGGACGAGAAGGAGCTCGGCGTCTGCCTCGTCGACATCGGCGGCGGAACGACCGATCTCGCGGTGTTTGCCAATGGCGCAATCCGCCACACGGCCGTGATTCCTATCGCGGGCGATCAGGTCACGAACGACATTGCGGTATCGATGCGCACTCCGACGCAGTACGCGGAGGACATCAAGATCCGCTACGCGTGTGCGCTCTCGCAGCTCGCCAACCCCGATGAAAGTATCGAAGTGCCCAGCGTGGGCGACCGGCCCGCGCGACGCCTCGCGCGCCAGACCCTCGCCGAGATCGTCGAGCCGCGCTACGAGGAGCTGTTTGGCCTCGTGCGCGAGGAGCTGCGCCGCAGTGGTTTCGAGGAAGTGATCGCAGCCGGAATCGTTCTGACGGGGGGCAGCGCCAAAATGGAAGGCGCCATCGAGCTCGCCGAAGAAGTGTTTCACGTGCCCGTCCGGCTCGGCCTGCCCCAAGCGGTGCAAGGCCTCTCGGACGTCGTGCGCAATCCGATTTTTTCCACGGGCGTGGGGCTGCTGCTCTACGCGCGTGACAACGCTATGCCCGCACGTCGCGGGCGCTCCCTGGGCGGGAACGCGAAGTCGGTGCTCGACCGTATGCGTTCCTGGTTCCAGGGCAACTTTTGAAGCTGACAGACATAGAAGAGGAGCGCGAAACATGTTTGAACTGATG
>JAQGOC010000385.1 GCA_028293805.1 Gammaproteobacteria bacterium | reverse complement strand
ATCAAGGACATCAGCCACCCGGTGCGGGTGAAAGACCGCTCCGCCGGCGAACAGCACACGATCGCCAGTTTCAATATGTACGTGAGCCTGCCCCACAACTTCAAGGGCACGCACATGTCGCGTTTCGTGGAGATTCTGCACACCGAGCGTGAGATCTCCGTGGAATCGTTTCGCGCCATGCTGGAGAAGATGACGGAGCGGCTCGAGGCCGACAGCGGCCACATCGAGATGACGTTTCCGTTCTTCGTCATGAAGAAGGCGCCGGTCTCGGGCGTCGAAAGCCTCATGGACTACCGTGCGAGCCTGATCGGCGAGCGGCGCGACGGCCGCACCGAGATGTGGGTGCGCGTCGTGGTGCCGGTCACCAGCTTGTGCCCGTGCTCGAAGAAGATTTCCGCGTACGGCGCGCACAATCAGCGCTCGCACGTGACGATCGGCGCGAAGCTGCGCACCCACATGTGGATCGAAGAGATCATCGGCATCGCGGAAAGCGAGGCCTCCTGCGAGCTGTACGGCATTCTGAAGCGCCCGGACGAGAAGTACGTGACCGAGCGCGCCTACGACAACCCGAAGTTCGTCGAGGACATGGTGCGCGATGTGGCTGCGCGTCTGAATGCGGACGAGCGCATTGCCGCGTACACGGTGGAATCCGAGAACTTCGAATCGATCCACAACCATTCCGCGTATGCGCTGATCGAGCACGACAAGGACGCGGCGGAGTAACTGCGCCTGAATGGCAGGTTACGAACTCTTAATGCGAGCTTCATGGCCCCGTGAGGGCCTCCCGTCTAACGTGTGACCACGCTGCGACACGCAGCCGGATCACCGTTCGAACAGGAGACTTCGATGAAAATCACCGCCGCTCTCGCAACCCTCGTCCTTCTTGGCTGTGGCGCCGCTTTCGCAGCTGCCCCGGCCACTACCGCCACCCCGGCCGCGCCGAGCGCCACCCCCGTCAAGCACACCTCGCTGAAGGCCTGTAACAAGCAGGCCGATGGCAAGAAGCTCACGGGTGCGGACCGTACCGCATTCGTGAAGAGCTGCCACGCCGGCAAACCTGCGGCCTGAAGCCGACTGCAGGCGCCTGTCCGGCGGCGGCGGCCTGGCATAGTCGCCTGACGCCACCAACACCACGGATCGCTCACGCATCCGTGGTGTTGTTACTTCGCGGGCAATTCGACGACGACCCGCAGTCCGGGGTCGTTGTTTTCGAGCGTGAGTCGCGCCCGGTGCAACCGGGCGATCGCCGCCACCAGACTCAAGCCCAGTCCGCTGCTGTCCGGCCTGCCGCCGTGCCCAAGCCGCACGAACGGCTGGACTGCGCGAACCCGGTCGTCCGCCGGCACACCCGGACCATTGTCGCTCACGACCAGACACACGCTGTCGGACAAGCGCTTCACGCTCACGTCGATCCGGCCACCCGCCGGAACGTACTTCAGGCAATTCTCGATGAGGTTGGTGAGGAGCTGCGCGAGCAGCTGGCGGTTGCCCTGCACGATGGCTCCGGGGTCCTCGTGGTCGACCAGCGTCAAGCCCTGGTCCCGCACCACGGGCTCGAACAACTCCGCCAACTCGCTGGCAAGCTCGCCCACGTCGACCGCGGCCGGCGCCGCAAGGGGCGCTCCGGATTCCGCAAGCGCGATCTGCAAAAGAATCGCGAGCGTCCGCTGGAGATGGTCGACTTCGCGTAAGGCGGACTCGACCGACTCATGCACCGCCTGCTCCAGAGGCGGCGACCGCAACAGTAGCGCATCCATGCGTGTCCGTAGCCGATGCAACGGCGCGCGCAGGTCGTGCGCGGCGCTGTCGAATGTCGCACGCAGCGTACGCGCCTGGTCCTCGAGCCGATCGAGCACATGGTTGACGGAAACCGCGAGCGCATCGAACTCGTCGTTCGCGCCCACCACCGGGAGCCGGCGGCCCAGGTCACCCGCCAGAATGCGCTTGCAGGTGCGTGTTACATCGCTCACGCGCAGCGCCAACTTGTAGCTGAACCAGAACCCCGTCAGCGCCGCGGCCAGCGTGGTGAGCCCGATTCCCCACAGCATGGCGAAGCGGAACTTCTCGGCGAAACGCCGCCCCTGGGAGATATCCGTTCCGACCAGCAAGCGGTCGCCGCCCGGCAGCGTTCGTACGGCCGCTCTTACCGGGTGAACCGCACGCCGCCCCGGCTCGATCGTCGCGATCTCGAACTCCGGCCAGGTCTCGTTCGGCATGCCTTCGAAGGGCCAGTGCGTCACATTGCCGGCGATTCTCTCGAAGCTGCCATCGACGAGCATGTAAACCGCGCCGATGCGGCCCCAACTGTCGATTCGCAGATTGATCTCATCGGTCACGCCCGGGACACCGGTGCGGGCGTATTTATCCTGCAGGCTCTTCAACTCGGTATCGATGATGAGGTCCACCTCATCCGTGATGAGACTCTCGGTGAGGAGGTAGGCACTCCCCAGCGTCACTCCGACAGCGAGTGTGACCAGCAGCGTGTAACCCACCGACAGACGGAACGCCGTCGTGTTGAACAGAGCCCGCCTCATCGCAGCTCAGTCTTCGTTGCGCAGCACGTAACCGGACCCGCGGACCGTATGGATCAGCTGCCGGTCCTCGCCGCGGTCGATCGCCTGGCGCAGCCGGCTGATATGCACATCGATGAGGTTGCTCTGCGGATCGAAATGCAGATCCCACACGCCTTCGAGCAGCATGGTGCGGGTGACTACCTGCCCAGCGCGGCGCATCAGGAACTCGAGGAGCTTCAGCTCGCGGGCGGTCAGCTCGATCTCGCGTCCGCCCCGGGTGACCCGCCTGGCCAGGAGGTCGAAGTCGAGGTCCGCAACCCTGAGCTTCGTGGTGTCCGCCACGCTGGAGCGCCTACGCGAGAGCGCCTCGATACGGGCGAGCAGCTCGACGAACGCGAAGGGTTTGGTCAGATAGTCGTCGCCACCGGCTTTCAGCCCGCGGACTCGGTCGTCCACGCTACCGAGCGCGCTCAATACCAGCACCGGCGTCGAAACGCCCTTCTGGCGCATGAGCTGGATGATGGCGAGCCCGTCGATATGCGGCAGCATGCGATCGGTCACGACCAGATCGAAGTGCCCCTCGGTGGCCCGGAACAGCCCTTCGCGGCCGTCCGCCGCGTGATCGACCGAATAGCCGCTCTCCCGCAATCCCTTGACGAGAAATTTGGCGGCCTCGGTATCGTCCTCTATGAGCAGTATGTGCACGGGGCGCAAGATTGGCGCCCAAGACAATGTTTCGCAAGAGTGAAGCGCACCGGAATCGGGGCTTCTTGTCGAGCGTGCTTACGCGCTCGTCGTCGGACCGGCCGTCAGCCGCCGGAAGGGTTGGCGTCCCCGCTTTGCAGCCGGCCGATGAGCGTGCGCAGGAAGACGCGATTGAAACGCAGCTGGCACGACGCGGACACCTGCTCGAGCAGCGTGGAGCTCACCTTGAGCACCGTGACGGCGCTTGCAGAACGGATTGTCGCGGTGCGCTTTGCGCCCGGCACATAGCTCGCCTCACCGAAGCAGTCACCGGTCTCGAGCGCACCCAGACGCTGGCCATGCCTTTCGACCGCGCAGCTGCCGGATACGAGGATGTAGAACCGGTCATCCATCTCGCCCTCCTTGACGATCTCCTCTCCCTGCACATAGTCCTGCCAGTTGCTCGCGCGCAGCACTTCCCAGATCTCCGCATGCGAGAACTCATGAAAGAACTTCAGCCGGCGCAGAACCCCGAACTGCTCCTGCCGGTCGATCCGTGAATTGGCTTCGCGCAGCCGCTGGTGCACCCGGGTGAGCTCGGCGGCAAAGTCGAGGCCGCTCTTGTAGCGCTTGGCGGGATCCTTCTGCAGCGCCATGGCCACGACGGTCTCCAGCTCCTCCGGGATGTCCTTGCGCAGAACATGGATCGGCGGCGGCGTGGCATACACGATCTGGTGCAGCAGCTTCTGTAGATTGCCGGCCCGGAAAGGCCGCGACCCGGTGAGCAGCTCGTACATCACGGCGCCCAGGGAATATAGATCCGAGCGGTTGGTGAGATCCAGACTCTGCACCTGCTCGGGCGACATGTAGGAGGGACTGCCGGCGATGCCTTCGATACGCGATATGTCGGAGTCCGACACGAGCGCGATCCCGAAGTCGATGATGCGCACGTCGCTGTCCTGCGTGAGCATGATGTTCGACGGCTTGATGTCACGGTGAATCACACCGCGCGAGTGGGCGTAGTGCAGCGCCTTCGCGCACTTGAAGACGATCTCGACCGTATCGTCGATGCGCAACAGATTGTCCGGCCGGCAATAGGCCGCAAGCGTACGGGCGCCGTGCACGTGCTCCGTCACAATGTAACAGTGGCCGCCTTCCTCTCCCGCATCGAAGATCGGGAGAATATGCGGATGTTGGAGCATGCCGACGAGGTGCGCCTCGGAGAGGAACATCTTGCGCGCAATACGCGCGCGCTCTTCGTCGCCACCGGTGTCGCTGTTGTAAACTTTGATCGCAACATCACGTCCGTAATACGCGTCGTGCGATAAGTAAACAATGCCCGTGCTGCCGCGGCCCACTTCCTTGATGACCACGTACTTGCCGATCTTCTCAGGGACCTTGCGTGCGTGTTTCGCGGGAGGCGTGGACTTTGGAGCCGGTGCTGACATGACTCGCGAAGATGGAGAAAACGCGGGACAGGATACTGTCAGCGTCCGCAGTGCGACTGTGATGCACGCCTCACCGGCAACCGGCGGGCTCGCGGGTCCGCGCCTGGCTGCTGAAAGTGCCGCGGGCGGCCGTCAGCTCAGCGAGGAAGCGAAATGATCGTAGCCGCAATGCGAGAACTCCATCACGTTCCCGCCGCTCATGACGACTGCGCCGGGCGCCTCCCGAACGACGCCGATGAGACTGTAGCCCCACCGTTCGGGCGGCAGATCCTGTTGCAGCCTCCCGACGTTCTGCGGCCTCACAGTGAAGCACAATTCGTAATCATCGCCGCCGGTCAGTGCCAGCTCGCGCGCCCGTGCATCTCCTACTGCCTGCACGAGTGCGTCGGAGATGGGCACTTCAGCGTACGAGAGCTCGACGCCGCAGCCGCTCGCCTGCGCGAGCTTACCAACATCTCCCAGCAGGCCGTCCGAGACGTCAATACAGGCGCTGGCGTAGCTTCGCAGGCGCTCGCCCAAGGCCATGCGCGGTGCGGGGAATAGAAAGCGCTTCCGCAGGTACGTGGCGCCCTCGTCAGGGGCGTTGAGCCGGCCCTGCTCCACTGCGAGCCCCGCGGCGGCATCGCCGGGAGTTCCGGAAACGAACACCAGGTCTCCGGGGCGCGCGCCCGAGCGCAGCAGACCCTCCGATCGCGGAACATGTCCCAGGATCTGCACGGTCACGCACAGCGGTCCCGATGTTGTATCGCCGCCAACGAGCGCGACGTCATGGGCATAAGCAAGCGCCGAGAAGCCCGCGGCGAATTCTGAGAGCCAGGCTTCGTCGACGTTGGGAAGAGTCAGAGCGAGAAGGGCCCAGGACGGGCGCGCCCCCATCGCGGCCAGGTCGCTCAAGTTGACGGCGAGCGCGCGGTGGCCGATCGAGGCCGGGGGCGAACCATGAGGAAAGTGCACGCCGGCAACGAGCGTATCGATCGCCGCCACGAGCTCGCCGCCAGCCTGGGGCTCCAGTAACGCCGCATCATCCCCAACGCCCACCCGAACGTCCGTGCGTCTCACCCCGCACTTGCGGAAGTAGCGGTCGATGAGCGCGAATTCGGACAGTCCCATTGATTACAGGCCCGGTGCGAACTTAGCTCAATGCTCGTGCGAGCGCACGGCCTTGGCGGCGCGATCCAACACGGCATTCACGAACTTGTGGCCGTCCGTCGCGCCGAAGCGCTTCGTGAGGCTCACCGCCTCGTTGATCGCCACCCGGTACGGGATCTCGGGCTTCGTCGTCAGCTCATAAAGGCCGATCAGCAACACGGCGTGCTCGACCGGATCGAGCAGCTCGGGCTTGCGGTCCATCCAGGAGGCCAGTTGCGTGTCGAGCGCCTCGCGCGAGTGCCAGACGCCCTCCACGAGCTCCCGAAAATAGTCGCGATCGGCGCGCGGCATGTCCTCCGCGTCGCCAAACTCGAGAATGAGGTCCTGCCACGGACCGGCATTGAGCTGCCAGCGATACAGCGCCTGGAGCGCGAGCTTGCGCGCCACCGAGCGGGTGCCGGCGAAATAATGGGCGGGCTCGGTTGTCATCGGGGCCGTCTTCCTTGGGTCACAGGCGCGCCATGAGGCTGGCCATCTCGAGCGCGGTCTCCAGCGACTCGCCACCTTTATTGCCGGCGGTCGTCGCGGCACGCTCGAGCGCCTGGTCGACAGTTTCGACCGTGAGCACGCCAAACACGATGGGTACCCCGGTTTCGAGGCTCGCGAGATTCAATCCGCGGGCGCACTCGCCGGCCACGTAGTCAAAGTGGGGGGTGTCCCCGCGGATCACGCAGCCCAGGGCAACGATGGCGTCCCAGCGCCCGCTTGCGGCGAGCTTGCGGGCCACCACGGGCAGCTCGAAGGCGCCCGGCACCCGGGCAACCAGCAGATCCTCGACACCGCCGCCACGCTCCAACCAAGCGGCGGTGGCACCCTTCAGCAGGCTCGAGACGATGAATTCGTTGAAGCGCGCCGCCACGATCGCGACCTTGCGGCCGCGAGCGGTGACTTCGCCTTCGATGACGCGGGGATTGTCCATGTCACCCTTCTTCGCCGACGTAGGCTTCGATTTCCAGATCGAACGCCGAAATGCCGTGCATCTGCTTAGGTGCGGACAGCACCCGCATCCGCCGTACCCCGAGATCTTTCAGTATCTGCGCGCCGACGCCGAAGGTCCGCAGTACCGCGCCTTCGCCTTCCGTCTTCGGAGCGCGTTCTGTCGACTGCGTAGCGGACGCGAAGAAACGCACCGACTCCATGAGATCCACGGGGGATTCCTGCTGGCGCAGGATCACGATGACGCCATTGCCTGCTTCGGCAACGCGTTGCAGGGCCGCCCGCAGCGTCCACGCTCGCTGCCCCCCGCGGACACCGACCAGATCGCGCAAGGTGTCGGGTAAGTGCACACGCACCAACGGCACATCCGGCCCATCGAGCCGTCCGCGAGCCAATGCGAGGTGAACGTCGTGATTGACGCGGTCCTCGTAAGCATAGAGCCGGAATTCGCCGAGGTCGGTCTGCACCGTCTGCTCGGAAATGCGCTCGACGGAGCGCTCGTTGCGCAGCCGGTGCCGGATGAGATCCGCGATCGTGCCAATCTTGAGGTTGTGCCGTTTGGCGAAAGCCTCGAGCTGCGGGCGGCGCGCCATCGTGCCGTCGTCGTTCATGACCTCGCACAACACGCCGACAGGCTGCAACCCGGCCAGCCGGCAAAGGTCCACGGAAGCCTCCGTGTGCCCGGCCCTAACGAGGACGCCGCCTTTGCGGGAGCGGAGCGGGAAGATGTGTCCCGGCCGCGCGAAATCCGCGGCGGTTGCGCTGGAGTCCGCGAGCGTGCGGATCGTCGCCGCGCGATCCCCGGACGAGACGCCCGTCGTCGTACCGACTTTCAGATCCACCGAAACGGTGAAGGCGGTCCGATGCGATTCGCTGTTGGCCTGGACCATCTGCGGAAGATCGAGGCGTATGAGGCCTTCCTCTTCCATTGGCACGCAGATGATGCCGCTCGTGTGGCGGATCATGAACGCTACGGCCTCGGGGGTCACACGCTCGGCGGCCATGATGAGGTCGCCTTCGTTCTCGCGATCCTCGTCGTCCATCACAATGACCATGCGGCCGGCGCGCAGATCCGCGAGGATTTCTTCCACGGAATTCAGGCTCGACGCGGGCGCGACCTTGCCGGGCAGTGAGAATACGTTGGACATGAGGGGCCGCCAGGTGGAGATCGCCGGAGTATACCCGAGGCGCTCCGTGGCCTGCGTCGGGCGCGCCCGTGAGACCCCCTGAAACGCGTTCCGCGGCCGGATATGGCACCTATCAGGTGCGCGTTCCCAAGGCCCCAGCCCTCAGCCCGTCCTGGCAGTCTCAGCGCCTCTCCCGGGCCCCATCCATGGACCCCTATTGCCCCGTTCCAGCGGGCCCGTTCTATGGCTGGTACGCCGGGCTAAGCGTCCCCTTTTGCGTAGCGATGCCCAGCAATGTTGGATAGAACTGCACGAAGGTCGTATCGACCGCGGCGTGCTGCTGATGGCAGGAATAACAGTCGGCGCTCTTCGGAATCTGCTGGGCCGGGGCAGTCCCCTGGAACGCGAAGAACGCCCATCCGCCCGGGAACCGCTTCGTATCCTTGACGTGAACCTCCACGGCCGTCACGTTCCCGGTCTGGAATTTTCCCTGTTTGTTGATGGAGCCCGTCCCGGTCGCGCCCCGTACCTCGAGGACGAGCGCCGTCCTGTCGGGCCACGTCCCGGTCCGCACGAACTCCCGGTACGCCGTGGGCTCGGCAAACACGTTATCGAACGCCGAACGAGCCATCGCGCCGCCGTCCCGGTAGCTCATGTCGATGCCTGAGCTGAGGAAAATCCACTCCCGATAGCGCTCGGGCCAAATCAACCGCCCCTGCGCGGTGTAAACCGGACCCGCCGTTTGCGCCTTCGTTGTCGCTCCCGACACTGGCGTATCGGCCTGCGTTGCGGGACCCGACAAGCCGAGCGAACAAGTCGCAAAAAGCGCAAGGTGGCGTTTCATCCGGCGATGTTGCCAGAAACGTCGTGCCCTGGCGCGGTTGTTCAGGACTCAATACTGCCGCGAGCCGAGCAGGCGCTCGACGTACCGGGCCACCTGATCGACTTCGAGATTCACGCGGGCGCCGGCCGTGAGTTTTCCAAGCGTCGTTACGATCTGAGTGTGAGGAATGATGTTGACGCCGAAGGTGGCGTCCTCGACTTCGTTGATGGTGAGGCTTACGCCATCCACGGCGACGGATCCTTTGCGAGCGATGTAACGCGCCAGGTCCGCGGGCACGCCGAACTTGAGGCGCTGCGAGCGAGCGTCACCACTGATCGAAATAACCTCCGCGACTCCATCGATGTGGCCGGAGACGAGGTGGCCGCCGAGAGCGTCGCCGGCCTTGAGAGACGGCTCCAGATTTACCGGGGAGCCGACGGCGAGATCACCGAGCGTAGTCAGGGAAAGAGTCTCGCGCGAGACATCGGCTGCAAAAGCACGGCCCAAGAGCTCCGTAGCTGTGAGACAGCACCCCTGCACGCAAATGCTGTCACCAATGCGGATGCTGGCAGGATCGAAACGATCGAACGCAATCACTATACGGGCGTCGCCGCCACGAGTTTCGCGGGCCCGCACTTTCCCCACATCCTGGACGATACCGGTAAACACAGTAGTCTCCCTCAGTGCGACGCCGCGTATCAGCGCGGTCGCAGTCGTAAACGGATATCGTCATCGAGCCGCTGCACACCCGCGACGGTGAAGCCGAGAGACTCCTGCAGATCGGTCAGCTCGGGAAGAACGACCAGCGGCAGCCCATGAGGCCCGAGCAGCTTCGGAGCCACATACACCAGCAACTCATCCGCCAGACCTTGCCGTAACAGCTCGCCCGAAAGGGTTGGACCCGCCTCCACCAGGAGCTCGTTCACATCCAACTCTCCCAGGCGGTCAATCACGGCAGCGAGATCGAGCCGCCCGAACGATGTCGGAATTCCTTCGATGCTAACGCCCATCTCAGCAAAGGCGGCACCGCGAGACGCATCGGCCGTGAGAATCAACACGTCACCGCCCGTGGTGAACATCCGGGCGTCAGTCGGCGTTCGCAGCCGCGTATCGAGCACAACGCGCAAGGGCTGCCATTGCCACGTATCCTTCTGCTCCAGCCCCTCACTAGCCAACCGCACGTTGAGCCGCGGGTCGTCGGCGATAACTGTGCCCACGCCGGTCATGACTGCTGAGCTGCGCGCACGCCAGTGTTGTACGTCTCGTCGCGCGGCTTCCCCCGTGATCCACTGGCTCGAGCCGTTCGACAGTGCCGTGCGGCCATCCAGGCTCATCGCCAGCTTCACCCGCACCCAGGGCCGACCGTAGGTCATGCGTTTCATGAAGCCGATGTTCAGATCCACCGCTTCGGCTTCCATCAGGCCCGACTCGACAGCGATCCCGGCCTCGCGCAGCGCATCGGCGCCCCGGCCCCTGACTTCGGGATTGGGATCCTGGACAGCGAACACGACACGCGCAACGCGCGCCGCAATAAGTGCTTCGACACACGGTGGAGTGCGACCGAAATGAGAGCACGGCTCGAGGGTGACGTAGACTGTGGTGCCGGCGGCCTGGCCGTCGGTAGCGCGTAATGCGGCGATTTCGGCATGCGCCTCGCCAGCGCGCTCGTGCCAGCCCTCTCCGACGATTTTCTGTCCCTGCGCAATTACGCATCCCACCCGCGGATTGGGATGCGTTGTCTCGAGGCCACGCGCCGCTAGCGCCAAAGCGCGGTTCATGGCGAAGCGATCGAAGTCGGTGATCATAGGCCCGTGCTACTTGTTCTCCGCTGCGACGTCACCTGCACCTTCAGTTGCGCCCGGAACGGCGCCAGAGTTTTCAGTCTTACCCGCAGCCTCCACCGGAAGCAATGGCAACTGATCCCGGTTCGCCTCCGGCTCTCGCTTCAGCGCGCGCTTGATGTCACGAGCCGGTTGCGGCGGCGAGCGATGGCTGCGCAGACGCTGGATCTCGTCGTGAAACGCCTCGACGTCCTCGAAATGCCGGTAGACGGACGCGAAGCGCACATACGCGACCTCGTCGAGTTGCCGCAACTCGTCCATGACGAGCTCGCCGATGGCGCGCGACTGTACCTCGCGGTCGCCGAGGCTGCGCACCTTGTGAGTGATGCGGCTCAGGGCCTCATCCAGCTGCTCCCGGGGTACCGGCCGCTTTTCGAGCGCCTTCTCCATGCCGGCGCGCAGCTTCGCTTCGTCGAACGACTCGCGGTTGCGGTCGCCCTTGACCACGACCGGCATGACGAGCTCGGCGCTCTCGAACGTCGTGAACCGCTCCTCGCAGGACAGGCACTCCCTGCGGCGGCGAATCTGCCGCCCCTCGCCCGCGAGACGTGAATCGGTGACTTTCGTCTCGATGTGGCCGCAGAAGGGGCAGTACATGCGGCGGATTCCGTGGGTGCTTCAGGTGCCGTAAACAGGAAAGCGGTGACACAGCTCCAGAACCTGCGGGCGCACTCGCGCGATCGCATCCGCAGCGCCTTCGGCATTCAGGATTTCCGTGATGAAATCCGCCACCTGCTCCACCTCGCGCTCCTTGAAGCCGCGGGTCGTGGACGCCGGCGAGCCGATGCGCAGTCCGCTCGTCACCATCGGCGGGCGCGGGTCGTTCGGCACGGCGTTCTTGTTCACGGTGATGTTGGCTTGACCGAGCGCCGCATCGGCTTCCTTACCGGTGATGTTCTTGTCCGCCAGACTCATCAGGAACAGGTGATTGTCCGTGCCGCCCGAAACGATCTGGTAGCCGTTCGTCGCGAGCCGCGCCGCCATCGCACGCGAGTTCGCCAACACCTGCCGCTGGTATTCCTTGAACTCCGGCTGCAGTGCTTCCAGCAACGCGACCGCCTTCGCGGCGATGACGTGCATCAGGGGACCGCCCTGCGTGCCGGGGAACACGAGCGAATTGAGCTTCTTGGTGATCTCATCATTCGCACGCGCGAGAATCAGGCCGCCGCGCGGACCCCGCAGAGTCTTGTGCGTCGTCGTGGTCACGACGTCCGCGTGCGGTATGGGGTTGGGATAAAAACCCGTCGCGACGAGGCCGGCGACGTGCGCCATATCGACGACGAAGTAAGCGCCCACACTTTTCGCAATAGCGGCGAAGCGCGCCCAGTCGATGAGCCGCGAGTAGGCGGAGAACCCCGCGATGATCATCTTCGGCCGGTGCTCCGCGGCGAGGCGCTCCACCTGCGCGTAGTCGATCTCGCCGGTGTCGGGCCGGATGCCGTACTGCGCCGCCTTGAAAAACTTGCCGGAGAAGTTGACCTTCGCGCCGTGCGTCAGGTGGCCCCCGTGGTCGAGGCTCATCCCGAGAATGGCATCCCCCGGCTGCACCAGCGCGAAGTAGGCCGCGGCGTTGGCCTGCGAGCCCGAGTGCGGCTGGACGTTGGCGTAGGCGGCGCCGAAAAGTTGCTTCGCGCGGTCGATGGCGAGCTGCTCTGCGATATCGACGTACTCGCACCCGCCGTAATAGCGCTTGCCGGGATAGCCTTCGGCGTACTTATTGGTCAGCACCGAGCCCTGGGCCTCGAGCACGCGCGGACTGGTGTAATTCTCGGAGGCGATGAGCTCGACGTGGTCTTCCTGGCGCTGCCGCTCGCCCTTGAGCGCCTTGGAGAGCTCCGGGTCGAAACTCTCGATATTCATCGTCGTCCGGAACATGCGCGGAGCCTTTTTAAGTGCGAAAGGGAGGCCGGAATTGTACCGGAACACCGCCGCGGCCGTACGTCGCACTCTGGGTACCGTCAGGCGCCGGCAATGGAGTTTGCGCAGCGCAACGTCGAGCTCGCTACGAGCTATAGGAGGTTTTCCACCACCGCAGTCCAGGCGTGGGCGAGATTCGCGCGGTTATACCCGCCGCCACCAAGCGCCAGCACGCGCCCGTGGCCAAGACGTTCCGCAAGCTCCGTCAGCTCACGGGCCGCCCGACCATGCGTCTTCGGCGAAAAGCGCAGATGAGTAATCGGATCGCCTTCCAGGCTGTCGGCGCCACACTGAAGCATGACGAACTCAGGCTTGAAACGCTCTAGATGAGCGATCACCTGCGGCCACACGCGCGCGAAAGCGGCGTCGTCGGACCCCGGAGGCATTGGCAGGTTGAGCTTCGTTCCCTGCGCGGCGCCACGGCCGGTTTCCTCGGCCTTGCCGGTGCCGGGATAGAGATAACGGCCATCCTCATGGACGTCCGCGAAAATGACAGCGGCATCGTCCTCGAAGGCGTAGAACACCCCGTCGCCGTGGTGCGCGTCGATATCGACGTAAGCGACGCGCTCGAGGCCTGAGTTTTTACGCAAAAGCTCGATAGCGACGCCGCAGTCGTTGAATACGCAGAACCCTGCCGCATGATCCCGCGCGGCATGGTGAAGGCCCGCGATTGGGACAAATGCACGGCGGCAGTCCCCTTGCATGATGGCTTGGGCCGCGTTCAGAGTGGCGCCCACGACGCACGCAGCCGCCTCATAAACGCCTCGAAACGCCGGCGTATCACCCGCGTCCAGAAACCCTTGCCCGCTCGCCGAGCGTTCCCGCACAAAATCCACATAGACCTGTGTGTGGAAGGCTCTCAGCTCATCTTCGGAGGCGGTGCGCGGCTCGAGGACCTCGACCCGCTTGTCCAGGCCGCGCGCCTCGAACTCACGTACGAAGGCAGCGTGCCGATCCGGACCGAAGGGGTGGCCGTCACCGAAACCGTAACGAGCCAAACGCTCACTCAAGACCACTGCCACGGGGGATTTCATGGGGGCGCTCGAGCTGGTGCAGCTGAATTCCGGCGCCGAGCCTAACACCGAAGAGCCCGCGCAACCATCGCCAATCGAGGGTCGCTCGACGATAATGCGCACCTGCGCCTTGAGGCGAACCCAATCCTTTACAGTCGAGTCTATGGCTCAATATATCTACACGATGAACCGGGTGTCGAAAGTGGTGCCGCCCAAGCGGACCATCCTGCGCGACATCAGTCTCTCCTTTTTCCCCGGCGCCAAGATCGGCGTGCTCGGCCTGAACGGCTCCGGTAAGTCCTCCCTTCTGCGCATCATGGCCGGCACCGACGCCAGCTTTGACGGCGAGGCCCGTCCCCAGAGCGGCATCCGCGTCGGCTTCCTCCCGCAGGAGCCGGAGCTCGACGATGCCAAGGACGTGCGTACCACGGTGATGGAAGGCGTCGGCGCGACCTTCAGCCTGTTGGAGCAGTTCAACCAGATCAGCGACAAGTTCGCCGAGCCAATGGACGACGACGCGATGACCGCCCTCCTCGAAAAACAGGCGAAGCTACAGGACGCCATCGAGGCGGCCGGGGGCTGGGAGCTCGAGCGCAAGCTCGAGATTGCTGCGGATGCGCTGCGCCTCCCGCCGTGGGAGACCAAAATCGGTCCCTTGTCCGGCGGCGAACGGCGCCGCGTAGCGCTGTGCCGACTGCTGCTCTCCGCTCCCGACATGCTGCTGCTCGACGAGCCGACCAACCACCTCGACGCGCAGTCGATCGCGTGGCTCGAGCGCTACCTCGAGGAATATCCGAGCACCGTCATCGCGGTGACCCACGACCGCTACTTCCTCGACAACGTCGCCGAGTGGATCCTCGAGCTCGACCGCGGCCATGGCATTCCGTACCAGGGCAACTACTCCTCCTGGCTCGAGCAGAAGGAGAAACGCCTCGGCCTGGAGGAGCGCGAGCGCGAAGCGCTTCGCAAGACACTCGAGCGCGAGCTCGAGTGGGTGCGCCAGAACCCCAAGGCCCGCCAGGCCAAGAGCAAGGCCCGGCTGCAGCGCTACGAGGAGCTCGCCTCGAAGGAGTACCAGGAGCGCAACGAGACGAACGAGATCTACATCCCGCCCGGCGAGCGTCTGGGCGATCTGGTCGTCGAGGTGCAGCACCTGCGCAAGGCGTACGGTGAGCGGCTGCTCATCGATGACCTGACATTCAGTCTTCCGCCCGGCGGGATCGTCGGCATCATCGGCCCGAATGGCGCCGGCAAGACGACCCTCTTCAGAATGCTCACCGGCGCGGAACAGCCGGATTCCGGTGCGGTCCGCACCGGGCCGTCGGTGAAGCTCGCCTACGTCGACCAGTCGCGCCAGGCGCTCGACGATAGCAAAACCGTCTGGCAGGAAATCTCCGGCGGCCTCGACATCATCAAGGTCGGCAATTACGAGACGCCCTCCCGCGGCTACGTCGGGCGATTCAACTTCAAGGGCACGCAGCAGCAGCAGTCGATCGGCGCTCTGTCCGGGGGCGAGCGCAACCGGGTGCACCTGGCGAAAGTGTTGAAACAGGGCGGCAACGTGCTCCTGCTCGATGAGCCCACCAACGATCTCGATATCGAGACGCTGCGCGCCCTCGAGGATGCTCTGCTGAACTTTCCCGGCTGCGCCGTCGTGATCTCGCACGACCGCTGGTTCCTTGATCGCATCGCCACCCACATCCTCGCGTTCGAAGGCGAGTCGCAGGTGGTGTGGTTCGAGGGGAACTATCAGGAGTACGTCGAGGACTACAAGCGACGCACGGGAGACGACGCTTCGCAGCCTCACCGCATCAAGTACAAGCCGCTCACGCGTTGAGCGCAGTCTCGAAGCCTCGACCGTGTCAGTGACTCCCGCTGTAGGCCAAAGCAGCCCGGATCGCAGCGCCTACCGCTGGCTCGGACCGCTCCTGGCCCTGCTGGTGTTTTCGGGTGTCGTCTATGTCCTGCACCGCGAAATGGCCCATCTGCACATGCGGAGCGTCTTCGCTCATCTGCATGGGATTGCGCGCACTCATATAGTAGCCGCGCTTGGCTTCACCGCACTGAGCTACTGGCTCTTGAGCACCTACGAGTTGCTCGCTCTGCGCTATCTCGGCCGGAAGATTGCTTACGGGCGGGTCGTCTTCACATCGTTCATCGCGTACTCGTTCGGCCACACGTTGGGGTTCGCTGCGTTCACGGGAGCCGCGATCCGCTTCCGCCTGTATTCGACGGCGGGCATCACGGCGATCGAGGTCGCGACCATCTCGGCGTTCTGCAGCCTCTCCATCGGTATCGGGCTGGCGACAATCGCGGGGCTGTCCCTGTTCTTGGCACCCGAGCAGGCGGCGATGGTGTTGCATCTGAACCGCGGCTGGTCGGTACTTGTCGGGACACTACTGCTTGCCGCTGTAGCCGCTTACGGCTGGTGGGCTTCGACATCGCGCACCACCTTGGAATACCGTGGCTGGGCGCTGCGAGCGCCCGGTCCATCCATAGGATTGCCGCAGATCGCGCTCGCCATGATCGATCTGACCCTGGCGGGTGCGGTGCTCTGGTGGTTGTTGCCCCCCGACGCCAACGTCCCTTTTGTCACCTTCCTCGGCGCGTACGCCGCCGCCGTCATCGCCGGAATCATCAGCCACGTGCCCGGCGGTATCGGTGTATTCGAGACCGTGATGCTGCTTGCCCTGCCCAACGTTCCGCCGGATGCCCTCCTCGGTTCCCTCCTGGCTTATCGCGCGGTGTACTACCTGGTACCCATCTTGTTTGGCGCGATCCTCTTCGGCGCGAAGGAGCTGGGCGCCCAGCGCTCCCGCCTGGTACGCGCGCACGAGTTGGCTTCCGCATATATCGCACCAGTGGTTCCACAGGTCGCGAGCGCCCTGACCTTTCTCGCCGGTGCCGTACTTCTCATCTCGGGCGCCACGCCAGGGGTTACCGAGCGGCTTGCCTTTCTGAACCGCTTTCTGCCGCTGACCGTCCTGGAGGTATCGCACCTGGCGGGAAGCATGATTGGCCTCGGCCTGATCGTGCTGGCACGCGCGCTCTACCGGCGCGTGCAGGCTGCTTATCACATCTCGTTCTGGCTGCTCGTTGCGGGCATGTTCGCCTCACTCCTGAAGGGCCTCGACTTCGAGGAGGCGCTCATTCTGGCGCTGGTGCTGAGCGTGCTCGGACTGGGGCGCCGCGCCTTCTACCGGCCCACGGCCATCCTTTCCGAACGGTTCACTCCTGTGTGGATCGTGAGCATCGTCGGCGTGATCGTCATGGCGGTATGGATCGGCTACATGACGCATCGACGTGCCATCTATTCGCAAGAGCTCTGGTGGACGTTCGCGCTCAACGGCCACACCCCTCGCATGTTGCGGGCGTCGCTGGCGGTTATTGTGCTGGGGGCGGCATACCTGTTGATGAATATGCTGCGTCCGGCGCGGCCGGAGCCGGCGGTCGCCGGGCCGGAGGACATCGAGCGCGTCCGCAGAATCATCGCGAAGTCGGATCTCACGATCGCCAACGCGGCGCTGGCGGGCGACAAGCGCCTGTTGTTCAGCGAGTCCGGCGACACCTTCGTGATGTACCAGATCGCCGGCCGCAGCTGGGTCGCCCTCGGGGATCCCATCGGCCCGGCAGAGGGCGCCGAGGAGCTGGTGTGGCGCTTCCGGGAGATTTCCGACTACCACGGAGGCGCGACGGTGTTTTATCAGGCAAGCGCCGAGCGTCTGGCTCTTTACGTGGACCTTGGCCTGGCCGCGCTCAAGATCGGCGAGGAAGCGCGGGTCGCATTGCCTGACTTCTGCCTCGAGGGCCCGGCCCGTGCGGACCTCCGTCAGGCCCACCGGCGCGCCGAGCGGGATGGCGCGAGCTTCGAGGTCGTGCCTCCCGAACGTGTGGAGGAGATCCTGCCGACACTGCGGCAACTCTCGGACGCCTGGCTCGCGAACAAATCCACGGGCGAAAAGCGCTTCTCCGTGGGAGCGTTCTCGCCCGAATATCTGCGCAACTTCCCCATCGCACTGGTTTATTGCGACGGCGCTCCCGCGGCGTTCGCCAACCTGTGGACCACCGGCACCAGGGAGGAACTGTCGGTGGACCTGATGCGTTTTGGGCCGGATGCGCCGCGCGGCGCCATGGACTACCTGTTCATCGAGCTGATGAAATGGGGCCGCGCCGAGGGTTACCGCTGGTTCAATCTCGGCATGGCGCCCTTGGCCGGTCTCGAGACCCACCCACTCGCTCCCGCCTGGCACCGCGTGGGAAACTTCGTGTTCCGCCACGGTGAGCACTTCTATAACTTCGACGGCTTGCGGCGTTACAAAGCCAAGTTCGACCCCGTGTGGGAAGCCAAGTACCTGGTCGCACGCGGCGGCATCTCTCTGCCGCGCGTGCTCGTGGATGTCTCGGTACTGATTGCGGGTGGAATGAAGGAGTTGCTTGCCCGCTAGTGGCGCCCGGTGTTGGCGCATCCTGGCGCACGCCCGATGCTCGTCTTACATAACGTAGGCGTATACGGAGTCGTGAATTCTCATGGCGCGAATGCGCTCGCGGAAAACGGCGCTATTGCGCCCCGTGATAGGTTAGAATCCCGCAACGTAGCAGACCCAACAAGAAGAGCTGCCAGTACAACATAATGTCGATGCACATCGATCTATCCAGCCGTCTGAATCACGACCAGGCCGAAAACCTCGTCCTCACCTGCCCGCATTGTCAGGTGGTCGCGCACGTCACCGCGACCGCGGTACCCCGCTTCGAGGACCTGTCGGCGCACAAGCCAAAGCAGGTGGGCGTCGTTTACTTGTGCGACAACTGTCACGCCCCGATCTTCCTGCGCTTCACTGTGCGCAGCTACGGCGCGGCACGCATCGAGCTCTCGCCGCAGTTCAGCGAAGTCGAACGCGCAAGGGAGAAGTTCACGTACACCTATCTCCCTGAGGACATCGAAATCCTCTTCAGGGAGGCGCTCCTGTGCTTCTCGAGCGGCGCCTACAACGCGTTTGCTTCCATGTGTCGCCGCACCGCGCACGCGGTCTTCGTGGACTTGGGCGAACCAGGGAAAATGCGGCTCTTCGATGAATTGAACAACGTGCGCGAGCTCGCCGGAATCGCGCCCGAGGTGTTCGGCAAACTGCGGGGCATTCTCTTCGGCGCCGAATCCGATCCGCGTCCGAACATGCCGCTGCTCGACGGCTATGAAGCCGGCATCGCGCTCGAAGTGGTCAAGGACCTGCTCTACGAGGCGTACGTGCGCAAAGGCAAGCTGCAGCAGGCGATGATGGTCCGCCGTTTCTTCCTCGACGAAATCGCGAACAACGTAGCGCCGCTCGCCACGACGAGCTGACGGCGCCGGCCGGGCGTTCCGGCGCGCCGCTCCGGCCGCGGGCTGTGCCTGCACGGTCCACTGTCTCCGGCCGGATTAAAGATCCGCGGCTCCCGGCCGATACCCTCCGATGCGCGCTCGCCGGACCCGCGGTCCGCCCGTTCCCGCTGTGGCACACTCTAAAGTTGCAAACAGTGACGCCGCTACAGCAGCCAACAGCCACTGCAGCAATCGCGAGACACTATGCCACCAGCCGCCCAGTCCCGAGCATCGGCCGCTTACAGCTCCATTTCGGCCCATGGTGGCGTCGCCGCCGCCGATCCGCGCCGCCTCATTCAGATGCTGATGGATGGCGCGCTCGAGCGGATCGCCCACGCGCGCGGGCACCTCGAGCATCGCCAGTTC
>JAQGOC010000339.1 GCA_028293805.1 Gammaproteobacteria bacterium | reverse complement strand
CACATGCGCGGTGCCATGGCCAGCGGGCTGGCCGCCGGCTATCCAAACAGGCTCCTCCTAGTCCTTCAACCCGACGAACGTTCCATTGTTCTGCGCACAGACCAGCCGCATGAGCGCCGAAAAGCGGATATTCGTGAGCGGCGACATGTCGGCGCCTTCGGGAAAGCCGATGGCGTGGATACGCACCGGCCGGCGCCCGTCCGGAGCCGGCTTGTTCAGCGCGCTGATCGAGTCCAGTGCCGCCTGGATGGAGCTCCCGGTGAACTCGTCGCCCAGAACGAAGATGCTGATCCGCTTGTCGGCCGCCCAGTAGGAGCGGATGGCCTCCTGCATTCCCGGCACGGGGTTCGATTCGCTGAACGCGGGCCAGCGCTTGGCGCGCCGGTGGATCTCGGTGCGCTGCTCTTTCGAGTCGCTGAGCCACTGGCCTTTCGTGCTCTCGAACATGTAGGTGCCCTGGTCATTCATGACCTGCATCCCCAACACGTGCGGGTAGAGATTCAGGATCTCGTCGATGATCGCGACATTGGCGTCCCAGTGGTTATTCGTCATGCTGTCGGACGTATCGATGACGAATATGATGTATTCGCTGTCGACCGGGATTCCCCCGATCGCCGCCGCGGCCGGCCGCTTCGCCTGCTGCTTGAGCAGTCGCTGCATCTCCGCGCTGAGCTTCTGATAAGCGGCGACCAACTCTCCTTCGCTGGTGTTCGAGACGGAAGCGTCCTGGCGGCTGCTGGCGTAGTGCCCCTCAACATGGGTGAGATCCCCGGACAGGCGGGCGAGCTTACGCCGCTCGCGCTCGAGCGTCTGGCGGCTGCCCTGGAGCTCGCGATTGACCTCATCGGTCTCGCCGCGGAGGGCGTAGGCCTGCTGCGTGAGGGCGCGCAGCTCGCCATTGAGATTCTTGCGACTTTTCTCCAACTCCACCGGCTGATTGACCTCCGTCAGCACCAGCAGCAGGATGATCGCCCCGAAGCCGCAGCAGATGCATTCGAGAAACGACAGGCTGAAGACCTCGACCTGGCGGCGCCTGCTCATAATCTGACAGCGGGCCGCGAACAGGCCGGTGGCGGGTTTGTGGACAGTCTCGTCACGGCCAGTCCTTCGCGGGCATGAGCAATGTGCCGTCGCTCAGGCGCGCGAGCCGCCAGAAGCGGTGCGCCGCCTCGGAGTCGCCTTGCATCGGCAGTAACACGCTGTCGATCGGGACCCGGTCGGGAAGCTGGCCCACCGCTTCGTCGAAAAAACGCATGCGTGCCGCGGAGTCCACGTACTTGCGCGATCCCGCGCTCTTTCCCTGAGTTGGCAACCCGTCGGTGATGAGGACGATCTGGTCCGGGAGCGGCGTCAGGGTCTTCGTCGCCGCGAATGCGTTATAGAGGCTCGTCCCGTCGGCGGGGACGATCATCTCCAATGCCTGCAGGCCACGAGCAAGCTGCGGCAGGTCCGCGCCCGGGATCCATTTCCCGCCTAAGTCCGGCAATAGCGGCTGCGCCTTGGTGTTGAAGGTATAGATCTGGTATGCGCTTCCCGGCGGTACCTGCGTCAACAGCCAGTGCACCGTTTCGACGGCGCGACGCCACTTGGCAGCAGCCCGTTTTTGCGCATCGTCCGAGTTTCGCAGCCGCAGGACGCTCACGATATCTTCGTGCAGCATGCTTGCCGAGACGTCGAGCAGAATGAGAATACGCCGCCCGTGCATCCTCAGGCCCGTGATGTAGCGGCGGTCGCCCCCGGTTTTGCGGAAGCTGCTTACGTCTTGACCCGTGGGAGCGCGCTCATCGCCGCCGGCCTCGAGCCGCTTCGTGCCTTCCTGCAAAGCCCGGATGTCCGCCTTCAGCTTCTCGATATGCGTGCGTCTCGCGAGGCTCGCGGCGTCGTACGTCGAGACGCGCATTCTTCGGTCCGCAAGCTCCGCAGTTACGATGTTGCTTTCTGCGGCAGCACTGGCGATCTCGTTCCTGGTCTTCTCCAGCGTGTCACGAAGCGCAGCGAGGTTGCGGGAGCCAGTGAGCACCTGTTCGTCCAGTCGATTGACCTCAGCAGTCAGGTTGTCCGTCTTGCTTATACGCACAACGCCGCTCTGCGCGCTCACAATGGTGTAGAACAGGATAACGGCTCCGAATCCGCAGCAGATGCAGTCCAGGAACGAGAGCGTAAAGACCTCGGTCGTGCGGCGCCGCTTCGTCACGTTGGCGTCTTCACCTGCACCGTCGGGACCTCGTCCACAGTTAGGAGAGCGAGCTCTATTCCTGGATCGCCGAGCCGCACGCGATCGCCCGCGCGCACTCGGACACGCTCCGCCACGCGCTCACCGTTGACGAACGTACCAAAGCTGCTGTGATCGAGCACTATGAGCTCGTCACCTTCGCGAATGAAAGTGCAATGGCGTCTCGAGACCCCCGCAAGACCGTCTGGCAGCGTTATTGCGCGCGCCCCCCCGGGTACACGGCCAACCACGAGCGGATCATTTCCCAACGTGTACACCTGCCCGCTGAACAGCAAGTGCGATGGGGGCGAGGCGCGGTCGCGGCGCTGGCCGAGCAACTCACGTACACCGGAATCGGCGGGAATTCTCTGCCCGTACAACGGCAATCGGCGCAGCAGACGGACCGGGTCGCCGCTCGCCCGCTCGGGCAAGTCGAGGAGCGAGGTCGCGGCTCCGGCGAAGCCGTCAGGCAGGCTCACCAGCTCGCAGCCGACGAACTGCTCCAACTCATCTCGAAGTCCCGGCAGGCGGGCCACCATCGCCGGGACCACCAGAGTTATCGGGGCTCCCGCCGGACGTAACTCGTGCACGAGACGCAGAATCTCATGTTGAAGCGGCCGCGCTGCCTCCACGAACTGATCGCGGGTGAGCGTTATTTCAAAGCGGTCGTCTCCTTGAGTAAGCGTGGCAGTCGTGGAGCCTTTTGCACCTGCTTCGTGTGCCCAGGTCATCAGCAAGCCGAAAAGCCGTTGCTCGACAGTTGCGTCATGCAACGGATCAAAGCGAGTGCGCTTGATCATCGTGGTGCTGACGAGTTCCAGCCATGCATGGCAGAAGCCCATGAGCCCGCTCCGCTCGCTCAACACCGTACGTCGGCGGCGCACCTGCCCGCCATCACGATCGACAGAGGTCGCTGCCGCGTGGTGCAAGCCGAGTTCGAGAATGATCGCGCTACGTTCGAGTCCCAGCGCCGCAGCCGAGGCAACCGCGGAATCCACGAAGCCGTCGACAGGCAGCGAGAGTGAGCGCGCGATCGCGAGCATCGCTCCCAGGCTGTGCGCAGCCGCGCGGGCCGGAGCCGCAATCCATACGCTCTCGCCGGGAGAAGGAGCTTGTATGGCGAGCCGTTTAACTAGCTCAGCTGCCACGAGTCGGATAGCTCGGTTGGTTGGATCGGGCTCGCTGAGCACCCCACCCAGATGTCGCGTGGATGTCGCGGTTGGATGGCGACGAAGGGCGTTCCAGGCGTTCGCACCTACGAGCTCACCGGTGCTGCCGTCCCATACCGCGCTCGGCGCGCTCGACAGGACGTGGCCCTCTCGTGCGAAGGAGACGGCGCGATCGTCGAGCTCTATTGCGAACGGTTGCATCCGTGTCAGATGTCGTTGGGGAAGCTGACGTTGTTGTCTGCGGACTGCTTCGGATCGGGTGCAACGGTCGGATCATCGCGGATTGTTGCGGATTCTTCCGGCGTCGAGGGCGCGCCCGGAGCGCCGGGCGCTGGCGTGGCCGTCCTCGAGGCCGCCGGGGTCGACGCTGCCGGTTTGGACGGGGCCGCCTTAGGTGCGGCCGGCCCAGGCGGGGCCGCCTTAGGCGCGGACGGCCCAGGTGGGGCCGCCTTAGACGCGGCCGGCTCAGGCGGGGCCGCTTTAGGTGCGGCTGGCCCAGGCGAGGCCGGCTCAGGTGCCGCGGGCGAAGGTGGAGTTGCCGCCGTGACGACGGCCGCACCCACGGACAGAAGCGCAATCGATATCGGTATCCAAGTCGAACGCCGCGGCTTCTTCATGACTTCCTTTGCTGCATCACTGTGCCTGGGCCGACACGAGGTGATATCGGACCGTGCGGTCAAGTTCGACGGCGGGCGTCACGGTGACTTTAAACGGCAGAAACCCTTCCTTACGCACCTCTATACGATGCTCGGTCGCAGAGAGGTTGAAGGACTGGGGGGCATTCCCGCGCACCACTCCGTCGATGACCAACTCTGCGTCCAACGGATACCCCTCGACGCTCACCCGCGCGAGTACGGGCTCGAGATGTGCAACCACCGCGAGCTTCCGCCCCGCATCGGCAAATACCGCTCGCGTCCAATTCTTATAACCCGGTGCGCTCAGGACCACCTGGTGAGCGATGCCCGCCGGCAAATCGATTTCGGTGGGGGTGCGGCCAAGGTGAGTGCCCGCAACAGTTGCATCGGCACCCGACGGGACAGAGCGCACGGTAAGGTGAGCGTCGGGTTGACCAAGCGTGACCGGACCCACGTCAAGCGTTTCGCCCGCCTTGAGCACCACACTGCTCTCCCATGTCTTCCAGCCGGGCGCCGCAATCTGGATGCGGCGAACACCCGAAGGAGCCTCGATCGTCACGGGCGCAGCGCCGGATTGCGTTCCATCGACACTAACATGCGCTCCGTCGGGAATGGACAGGACTTTCAGGAACCCCCACGACGGCTGAAGTGCGGCTTTCAAATCCTGGCGCTCGTCGGCTCCAGCGACCGCAAGGCTCGTTATGTAGTCCAGGTGACGTGGCGCGCTGATCATGATGGTGCGCTGACCGGCCGGAATGCTCAGGACGCCGGGCGCACGACCCACTTCGAGACCATCGACGCTCACAGTCGCAGCAATGCCGCCCGTATCAATGCGCACCCTGCCAGGAAGCTTCTGGAGCCGCAGACGCACATCGTTTGGATCATCTCTGTGTACCAGGACGTCAGTTTGCGCGGCAATGTATCCGTTGCGCTCCGCTCTCACTGCATGTTTCCCGGGCAAGAGTAACAAACCATTGCCGCTGTGGATCGATAAGAGGGTACCGGGCGTGGACACTCGCGCATCGCCGGGCCGTACGTCGACAGTAACGGTCTGCAGCAGCGACGCGAGGACGATCGCCAGAATCAAAGCCGCGGCAAGGGCCGCGGGAATCAACCAACGCCGGCCGCCTTCAGTGTCCGGCGGAGCAGGAGGAGCGGCGTTACCTGTTTTGGTTAGTGGTGGCACCCGCAGCGTACCGAGGGGATGGATCTCGACATCCTCGTCACCACCGTCACCGAAGAATAGCGTCGCCAACGTGGCCGCTGGTGCGACGGTCGCGTTGTCGGAGAGGTGACAGACCTCGAGCCGCAATAGCGTGCGGGACACATCCGTCACGACGATCTGAGCATCGCCCAAAGCCAGTGTATCGTCCCGGCGTAGATCCCGTGCAGCCGTCAAGAGGCCGCCATTGAAGCGTACGGTCGTGCCCGCGGGCTCAACCATCCAGACACCTTTATGGCGTTCCATCGATAGCACGGCCCCGGCTTCAACACCGGGTACGACGACATCCGCGCCCACGCCGCCAATCCCTATCGTTTCGCTGAAGATGCGTTCGCCCGCCGGCTCACGGACGCGAACCTGCGCATACGCACCGGGCCTCATCCGCGCCGCGTCATTCACGGCCGGTGACCAGATTGTTCTTCGGATGAGCGGTGCTGTTGATGTAGGGGCGCACGGTGCCCCTGAAGAATGCCCGGTTCACGAACGCGTCCGCACTCAGATCGGATCGGAGCAGCTTACATTGACCGTCTGGTTCTCTTGGCCCGGCGTAATAGTGATGTCACGGTGCACGTCGCGGAAGCCGTTGCGGGTGCCGATTACAGTGTACCGACCCGGCTTGAGCTCGATGTCGCGCTTCCCGAACGTGCCGAACTGGCCGATGCTGGGGATCGCGACCGCTGTGGCGTTGTCGGATACGAGGGACAGCCGCACGGGCTTGTTGAAGTCATCGGGCAGCAGGAGCCCGAGGCGTGTGATCTGCGAGCGCAAGACGGGGCCGGACGGGGATTGCTCATTCGCAGATCGCAGAAGGGCTCGCGCCTGCTCGCGGACGGATTGCGCCGCGAGCCGCTCCGGACGATCGATGAGAGCTTGCAGGGAGGCGCCGAGCTCCGCGCGAGCTGCGGCGCGGTTTTTTCCTTCCTGCGCGAAGAGGAGCGACGGATCGGCTTGCAGCGCCGAGTTGTAGGCCTGCACCGCCTCGTCCCAGCGTTCCTGTGCCTCGAGTGCGGCCGCGCGCTGCCGCAGTGATGCGAAGCCCCTTGCCGAGAGGGCGGCGCCAACTCGCCGCAATCCTTCCGCGGCCTCGGATCCGCTCGGACGCAGCGCCCGTGCCTTCTCAAAGGCGTCGTGTGCATCATCGAGCCGTCCGGCACCGAGTGCCGCGAAACCCGATCCAACGGACTTCGCGTAGTTATCGTCTCCGAAAGCGGCATTCGCGCGTGCAAGTCCCGCGCGCGCCTTGTCGTTACCCGGATCGAGTGACAGGGCCTGGCTGTAGTCCTGCGCCGCTCGCGAATAGTTATGTGCGCTTTCCGCGTTCTCGCCATCGGCAAGCAGGGGCAGAACGCCATTCAGGCTGCGAGTGCGCCGCTGCCCGTCGGCAATGCGCCGATCGCTGGGATCTATGCGCCGCGCGAGATCGAACGCCTGGCTCGCAACTTCCTCCTGGCCTGATGCGAGCGCCTTCTGGCCCGCCGCGAGCTGTGTGGAGAGAACCTGCGGCGCCCGGCTGTCGACCTGATCCAGCAGGTGCGATGCGTCGGCCAGTCGTTGCCCTGCGATGCGGGTGTTGCCCGCGTCGTGCGCGCCAACTGACTCCGCCGCGCGCATCTTCGCCATGGCGAATTCCGGGCCGCCCCAGACTCCGGCGCCACGAGCCTCGAGGCCGGCGAGCCGGCGGTCGAAGCTTTCGCGTGTCGCCTGCAACTGCGCTTCATCTGCCGCGTCCGCGTTCGGCGCGGGCGGCGCAGAGCGCGTATCGGGAAGACCTATGGATGGCAGTGCCGGCGCAAGATTCCGGGTTGCCCGGGAGATCGCGGACAGATCGATCGGCAGAGCTTGCGGCGCGTAACGGGGCAAGAGATAGAAGACGGCGATGGCGACGCCCGCCAGTACACCTAACACAACGATGGGCCACCGCCGCCGCGTCCGAATCGGTTCGAGGCGCGACGCGCGCGGCAAGGCCTCCAGTTTCAGATCCTCCCACAGCGACCGTTCGTTCGAGATGCGTGGCCCAGCAGATCCGGCCGATCCAGCCGCCGCCAATGTCGCGTGCTGTTGCAACTGAGGTTGTGCGGGCGCCGCCGGTTGTGGTTGCTGGCGTGCGGGTGGTTGCAGCGTGGCCGCCTGCTCAGTCTCTGCAGGCGGCAGCGCGCTGAAGGAGGGAGCAGCTACAGGTAGCTGTCCGCGATGGGCCGACATCGCAGCGTCACGTGTCGTTGGCGGCTCTACGGCATGTGCCGTGGGCGGCTCCGCCCGCATGACTGGAACATCTATGGGTGCGTGTTCGTCGCCGCTCGCAGTCGGGCTCGCGTTCTGAATGAACGGTGCTGCCTTTCTCGCGGTTGAGGGAACGGTGTGAGCAGGGGGCACGGCGCCTTGAGCAGGGCGTGCCGCACTTGTGCTATCGGGGAACGCGCTATGCCGCACCGCAGTTCGGGCAGCAGGGGCCGAACTTTGAGCAGGTGGCACGACACTTGTGGCGGCCGACACCGGGCTGTGCGAAGCCGGCATTCCCGCCTTGGCGGTGGAGGTCGCGATTTTCGCGGCTGATGCCTCGGTCTTGGGGTCTGGCACCGCGATTCTGGCGGTGGAACCCGCACTTGGGGGAGATCGCGTCGCGTTTGGAGGCGGCGCCGCCCTTTGCACAGGTTGGTGAGCCCAGACCGCCGTGTCAGCGATTGATGGCGCGCTTTGCGCAGGCGGTCCTGCCGTGTTAGGAGCCGGACTTGCGGATTGGACGCTGGAGAATGCTATGGTTTTGCCGGCGAGAATCGCGGTTTGCACAGCGGGCGACGGCGGTGGCGGTGGGGCCAGATGTGTCGCGCGGTCCGGTGCAACGGCCCTGACACTGCTCGGCGCCGGGCGTGTTGGGTCGGCGACCGTCTCGAAATCGAAAGCCAGTGTGTCGTTGAGGGCGGCGTCGAGCTCGTCGATGACCTCGCGCATGGAGCGCGGCCGCTCCCGCGGACGCTTGGCCAACATACGCATGACGAGCGCACTGAGCTGGGGCGGAATTTGCCGCGTTGGGACCAGCTTGGGGACCGGCTCTTCCTGCGCTCGCTTGATATCGAAATGCGGGTAGTACGGCGGATAGCCTGACAGCAGCTCGTACGAGAGCGCCCCGAGCCCATAAATATCGTCGGCAGGGGTCGGCGGCTCGCCGCGCAATTGCTCGGGGCTCGCGGTAAACGGGGACAATCCCTGGAGCCGCGCGTCACTCGCGGAAGTTGTCGTTGTACTGGCAGCACCGAAATCCGCCAGCCTCACCCGACCGCGAGCGTCGAACAGAACGTTGCCGGGCTTCAGATCCCGGTGAATGACCCCGCGCTCATGCGCGTGCTCGAGCGCCTGCGCGACATCGAGTAGCACCGGAACGATGTCGAGATATCCGGCGCCGCGCAGACGCCGCAGATCGCCACCAGTGGCGAGTTCCATCGGGAGCACGACTACCTCGCCCGAACGCTGGGGCGGAAACACCTTGAGCACCGACGCGTGATTCAAGCGGCTCGCGATCGCGTATTCATGCTCAAAGGCGGCCCACATGCCTTCGCCTCGCGCATCCGCCGAGGTCAGCACTTTGAGCGCGATGTCGATCCCACGCGCCTCGTCGTGCGCACGCCACACCTCTCCCTGGCCACCCGCACCGAGCTTTTCGAGAAGCGTGTAGCGGGCATCCAGGCGGCGTCCATGAATAGGAGCAACGGCTTCTGTCATGGCCTCATGGGACTGAAAATGGGTGCCGGGGTTCCGGTAAGGGACTGGGGTTGCGATAGCCGTTCATCCATTTTCATTTTAAGGGGAGCCCTTTCAACCCTCTACACAAGCAAGCTTCGCGCCTGTCAGCCGGCCTCGCTCACGCCCCCAGCCAGATCGCCCCAGGATAGTGCAGTGACGGCGCGGCGGCTCTTGCGATTCGTCGCAGCGGGGGCGCGTGGGCCGGCTCGGTCCTACTTTCCCTGCGTGTTCTTCCTGTAGTCAGTGTATTCCCGCCACAGTTTCTCTCGCACCCCGGCGTTCGTCTCCTGCTCGGCCGCCCTCCGCAATCGGCGGGCTACGACGTCATCGCCGCTACGGACGGGCATTTCGCGGGCGCTTGCACCGTTACCGGGATTGGCGGTGGCGGGGGCAGCCGCCTCGCGGGACTTCAGGACGGCGGGCTGCAGCGATTGCTGCCCTCCGGAAGAGCGGCGCAAGTCGTTCAAGCGCTTATCGATAAGTGCGCGACGCGCCGCGGCAGAAGCACTCGATCCCGATCCGCCCGACCCCGATCCGTCCGAGATCGAAGAGGCGGGCTGCGCGGCCGGTGAGGTAGCCGACGAGAAGGCGGCGGCGGATGCCTGTGGCGTGCAGGGCTGCAGGACGGGAGACGTGGCTGACTGCGACGAAGGGATCGACGAAGTCGAGATCGGCGGGGCCGAAGGCGCTGATGGAGCCGAGACACAACCGGCTGCCGCGAACAGCGCGGCGACGAGCGGGGACAAACTCAGTAGCGCGCGCATCATTGTTCCTGGCTCGTGTCCTGAGGTTATGACTCCAGCTTGCATTTCCGGTTCCCACCCTCGTGAGAAGCACTGTGGTCGGCAGAATCCGGTTGCAACAGTCACCCGGGCGGACGGTAGCCGGCAAGCGTCGCGTGAGCAGACGTCTCAGGGCTGCCGCAATCGAGGCTCAGCGGCTTACAAGCCCAATTGAAGCTGCGAGCCTTCCCGCAGAGGTGGGCGGAAGAGGTGCGTGTCCTGAGGGACCTCACGGCTGCCGGAATTGAGATCGAGCCGCCGGCAGGCGATCTTGAAGCGGTTGCGCAGCAGCTCGGCGATCGGGCCGGTGCCTCGCATCCGGGTGCCGAAGCGCGGGTCGTTGTCGCGGCCGCCACGCATATCGCGGATCAAGGACATCACGTGAGCCGCCCGATCCGGGAAGTGCTCCGTCAGCCAGTCTCGGAAGAGGTCTTTGATTTCATAGGGCAACCTCAGCAGGACATAGCCCGCCCAGCGGGCGCCAGCGGCGGTGGCGGCCTCCAGGATGGGCTCCATCTCGTGATCGGTAATCGCGGGGATCACCGGCGCCACCATCACTCCGGTGGGCACACCCGCCGCGTTCAGCTCTCGCACGGCTCTAAGCCGCGCCTGCGGAGACGCCGTCCGGGGCTCGAGGGACCGCTTCGTCTCCGCGCTCAATGTCGTGATGCTGATCGCGACGCTCACGAGACCGTCGCGGGCCAAGTCGGTCAAAAGATCAAGATCGCGGAGGATGAGGGCACTTTTGCTGATGATCGACACCGGATGCCGGGTGCGGGCCAGCACTTCGAGCACCTCGCGGGTCACTCTCATCTCGCGCTCGACCGGCTGGTAGGGATCGGTGTTCGCGCCGAGCGTGATGGGCTTGCAGACGTAACCGGGGCGGGCGAGCTCCTCCTCCAACACCTTGCCTGCATCGGCCTTGTAGAAAAGCCGGGTCTCGAAATCGATGCCGGCCGACAGCCCCATGTAGGCATGGCTTGGCCGGGCATAGCAGTAAATGCAGCCATGTTCGCAACCCCGATAGGGGTTGATCGAATACTCGAAAGGGATGTCGGGCGAATCGTTCTTGCTGATGATGGCCCGGGCGCGGTCCGGCTCGAGGGTGGTCGCGATGCTGTCGGGCTGCTCCTCGACGTACCAGCCGTCGTCGACCGCCTCCAGTTCCTGGCGCTCGAAGCGGCCCGCAGGGTTTGAAAGGGCTCCCCTGCCCTTGAACGCTTTTCGTCCTATGGTCGTGCGGCTCACGGCATTACTGTACGCCCATACAGCCGGAGAGGTAAAGAGCGGAAGCCTGCCCCGCGGGCGGGCTACTTCGGCGTCCTGTTACGCGCGCACTACGCGCAAACCATCGGCTGGGGGCGGCCCCTTGCGGACACCCGCGCAACGCGTGCGCCTCATCGCTGACTCTCGTGGCGCTTGAACCGGTCCATGAGCCGCAGCTCCGGAAACAGTTTCAGATACGACCCGACCACTACCAGTGTCGCCAGGCCACCCAGCACGACGGAGGGCACGAGCCCGAGCCAGCGCGCCGTGACACCTGACTCGAATTCGCCGAGCTCGTTGGAGGCGCCGATGAACATCGAGCTCACGGCGCTCACGCGTCCGCGGATCGAATCGGGTGTCTCGAGTTGGATCAAAACGTGCCTGATGTAAACACTGACCATGTCGCCCGCGCCGAGCAGAACCAGCGCGAGCAGCGACACGGGAATGCTTCGCGACAGTCCAAAGACCATAGTCGAGGCACCGAACAACGCCACGCCGGCAAACATCCAACGCCCGACATGGCGTTCGATCGGCGAGATCACCAGCAGGATGGCTGTCACCGTGGCACCCAGCCCGGTGGCGCTTCGCAAGAGGCCCAGCCCCGCCGGTCCGACGTGCAGCACGTCTCGCGCATAGGCGGGCAGCAATGCCGCCGCACCGCCAAACAGCACGCCGAACAGATCGAGCGAGATGGCACCGAGCAACGCGCGCCGGTGCAGTACGAATCGCAATCCGTCGAGCAGCTGTGCCGGCTGTGAGGACTGCCCTTCCCGGGGTCGGACCGGACTGATCGTGGCGATCAATGCCACTGTCAGGAGAAGCATGGCCACTACGGTGCAGTACACGACCGAAGGGCCAATCAGGTATAGCAAACCCCCGAGCGCAGGCCCAGCGATCACGGCCGCCTCCAGAAGCATCGAATTGAGCGCCACGGCGCTTGGAAATGCTTCTACGGGAACAAGGTTCGGCGTCATCGCCTGGCCGGCGGGCATCCAGAACGCGCGGGCAGCGCCGAAGACAGTCATTGCGACGAAGATGGGCCACACCGTCGGCGAGCCCGTGAACGAGAACCACGCCAGCGTGCCGGCGCAGAACGCAGCGACGCCGTAAGCCGCGATCAGGATGAGGCGCCGGTCGGCGTGGTCGGCCACGTGACCTCCCGGCAATACGAGGAGCACGAACGGCAGGAACTGCACCAGCCCCAGGTAGCCAAGGTCCAGCGGATTACGCGTGAGCGCGTACACCTGCCAGCCAACGGCGACGCTCAACATCTGCCAGGACAGCGTGGTGCAAAATCTGGCCGCAGCATATGCCGCGTAGCCGCGGTAACGCAGGACTGCGAGAGGATTCGACATGCGTGCGGAGAGCTTAGCAGACGTTCGGCAGCGGCTCGCGAAGGTGCCGACCCGGATACCGCGGGTCGGCTCGGCGACTTCCCATGCACCGCCGTCTTGGTCATCATGGGTCCTTGCAAGGAACGACCTTGCAATGGGGACTTGTCGGATGAGTAACGTCAGAAGTAAGCGCCGTCCCGTTGCTGGCGTGCGGGCAACTGCACACGCCGGTGCACGCGCCGTTGCACACGCCGTTGCACACGCCGCGTTTTACATCCTTTCCGTCGGAATGGTGGGTCTTGCGGGGTGTGCGGTGACGCCGTCCGCACCGCCGGCGCCGTTGCCACCCACGGCGGCCGACATGACCTTTGAGGACATCTCGAAGCGCTATCTGGATGAGATGGTGGCGCTGACTCCCGTTAATGCCACCGCCCTCGGCGATCATCGCTTCGATAATGCGCTCGACGATGTGAGCGCTTCCGGATACGCCCGCCGTGTGGCGCTCGCGCGCGAGCTGCTCGCGCAGCTGCAAGCGCTGGATGACAAGCAGCTTTCACGAGCGAATCAGGTCGACGTGCGTCTGCTGACGAGCGAGCTCGATTATGAGATCTGGCGTGTCGATAGCTTGCATGAATGGCGCTGGAATCCGCTCATTTACACGGAGCTCACGGGCAACAGCGTGTATCTGCTCATGGCCCGCGACTTCGCGCCGTTGCCGGACAGGCTCCGCAATGTCGGCGCGCGCCTTGCCGAACTGCCGCGATTCCTCGCGCAAGTGCGCGAAGCGCTCGACCCCCCGCGCGTGCCGATATTTCTCGCCGAGACCGCCGTCTAACAGAACACGGGCGTGCTGTCGCTGTTCGATCAGCTGGTCGTCCCGCAACTCGGTGCCCTGCCGGAAGCGGATCAGGCGGCCGTCAAAACCGCCATCGCACACGCGCGCACGGCCGTCGCCCAGCACCAGATCTGGTTGGAAAAACGACTCTTGCCGGAAGCGAAGGGCGACTTTCGCCTGGGCGCGACCCTTTACGACGCCAAGCTGCGCTTCGCGCTCGACTCGCCATTATCGCGGGAAGAGATCCTTGCCCGCGCACGAGCCGAGCTCGTACGCACCCGTGCCGAGATGTACGACATCGCTCGCAGGGTGCTTCAGAACCGCTCCGACGCGCCGCCTCTACCGCCAGTCCCGAGCGCGGAGGAGCAACAGGCGGCAATCGCCGCGGCTCTCGAGCTTGCCTACGAGCAGCGGCCGCCGCGGGACCAGGTGTTCGATACTGCACGCCACGCGTTCGAGCAGGCGAAGAGCTTCGTACACGCCGCCGATTTCGTGACCCTGTACGACGATCCGCTCGAAATCATTCCCATGCCCGAATTTCAGCGCGGCGTCGCGCTGGCGTACTGCGATCCGCCCGGTCCGCTGGATCGCGGGCAGAAGACCTTCTACGACATCTCGCCCATTCCGCAGGACTGGAGCGAGGCGCAGGTGACATCGTTCCTGCGAGAATACAACACGCGCTCCATCGACAACCTCACGATTCACGAGGCCATGCCGGGGCACTACCTGCAGCTGATGCATTCGAACCGCTACCATTCCCCACTGCGTGCGGTGCTTGCGTCGGGCACATTCATCGAAGGCTGGGCCGTCTACACCGAACGGCTCATGGTGGAGCAGGGATTCCTCGAGGGCGACCCGCTCATGCACCTCATCCAGCTCAAGTGGTATCTGCGCAGCATCGGCAACGCCATTCTCGACCAGGCGGTGCACGTCGATGGCATGTCCCGCGATGAGGCGATGCGCCTGATGACCCACGATACTTTTCAGGAGGAGCGCGAGGCCGCCGCGAAATGGGTGCGGGCACAGCTCACTTCGGCGCAGCTACCCACGTACTTCGTGGGAGTGCAGGAGCATCTGGCCCTGCGCACGGAGGCTCGGGCGAAATGGGGCAGGAGCTTCACTCTGAAGCGCTATCACGACACCGTGCTATCGTTCGGCTCGCCGCCCGTGCGGTACGTGCGCGACCTGGCGTTGGATCTGCCGATTCAGTAGCGTGCCCGCGCGCCGGTTACTTCACGAGCCGCAGTGAAACGGGGTAGCGGTACCCGATGCCTTCGCTCGCCTTGATAGCCGCGATGATCGTCATCGAAAGCCATGCGATGAAGAGGGCCAGGCCCAGCAGGACACCGACCGAAACGAGCGTGAGCAGGCCGCAGACGAGCGCTGCGAGTGCCACGGAAATGTTGAAATTCAGGGCTTCCTTCGCTTCGCCCGCGACGAACGCGGAAGTGTCGCGTCGGGCGAGCCAGATCACGAGGGGTGCGATGATGTTGCCAACGGGCACCACCAGGCCGGCGAACGCCGCGAGATGCGCGATCATTCCCCACGTGCGCTCGTCCGGTGTCGGGGGTGTGCCGGGAATCGACGGCGTTGCGGGTTTTGACTCGTTCATGGGGGATCTTGCCAGGCCGCGCGTGGCCCGGATTATGACGATCCGTCCCCGGCCGGAGAAGCGCGATGAGTTATGAGCCCCGCCGTCGGCCGTGGCACGAAGACATCGAAGTGCGTGGCCTGCGGCACCGCCTGAGCTGGTGGGGTGAGCGCACGGGCACGCCGATCATCCTGCTCCATGGATTTCTGGATTGCGGCGCCACGTGGCAATTTCTGGTGGATTGCCTGCCGCCCTCGTGGACCTGCGTCGCCCCCGACTGGCGCGGGTTCGGGGACAGCGACTGGGCACCGGGGGGCTACTGGTTTCCCGACTATCTCGCGGACCTCGAAGTGCTCCTCGACACGCTCGTGCCCCAAAGCCGTGCCAGGATCATCGGCCACAGCATGGGCGCCAACGTCGCGAAAATGTACGGCGGCGTGCGCCCCGGGCGGCTCGAATGGCTCGTGAATCTCGAGGGAATGGGCCTCGCGCCTACTGCGGCCGATGAAGCACCGAAACGCTACGGGCAGTGGCTCGATGAGCTTCGGCAGCCGCGACGTGAGGGCCGCTACGAGTCGGTCGCGCAGCTCGCCGCCGTTCTCAAGGCCCGCAACCCGCGGCTAACGCCGGAGCGCGCGGAATTCATTGCCGGCGCGTGGAGCCGGCCGTTCGTGGACGGTCCGCGCGAAAGTGGTTTCGCCCCAAATGGGGAAGTCCGCCTGCGGTTCGATCCGAGTCACCGCCTCGTCAATCCGGTGCTCTACCGGCGCGACGAAGCGCAAGCCTGCTGGGCGCGCCTCGATGCTCCCATGCTGTTGGTTACGGGCGAGCGGTCGGAACATCGCGCCCGCATCACGGACGAGCAGTTGCGCCTGTTGTTTCGGGACCTGCGCACCGTCACCGTGCCGGGCGCGGGTCATATGATGCATCATGATGAACCGGAGGCTGTCGCAAGCTACATCGTCGAGTTCGAACGCGATTGCGTGGCATCGGCCCGATGAAAACGCTGTTGATTGGTGGCGCGCGCTCGGGAAAAAGCGCGTTGAGCGCCCGCTGGGCCGGCGAGCGCTCCGGGGATGTCTGTTGTGTCGTGACGGCGACGGCGTCCGACGACGAAATGTCCGCGCGCATTGCCGCTCATCGGCGGGAACGGCCGCAGCACTGGCGTGTGCGTGAGGAGCCGGTGCGGCTCGGAGCGGCGCTGCGCGAAGAGGCTCGGACGGGCGGCCTGCTGCTCGTCGATTGCCTGACGCTGTGGACCGCGAATTGCCTTTGGCCACCGCACCCGGCGTCCGGGGCCACCGGCACTCAGCACACTGGCGATCTACAGCCGGATATGTCCGGGTGGGAGGCTGAGCGCGCTGAATTTTTCGCAAGCCTGCATGCCGTCGCAAATGAGGTCATCGTCGTCAGCAACGAAGTCGGCACGGGCCTCGTGCCCGAGCACGCCGCCGCACGGCTGTTCCGCGATGAGCAAGGACGGCTCAACCAGGGCGTCGCAGCGGCCTGTGACGCCGTATTCCTGGTTACAGCAGGCCTGGCACTGCGCCTGAAGTAAGCGCGAGGACCAACAGCAGCGCGGCTTCCGTTATCTCGACGCCCGCGCCGAGACAGTCGCCGGTCATGCCGCCGAGGCGGACCTTGAGCCATGCGCCCCAGGCCGCAATAACGAACGGCGCGAGACACAGTGCAGGCGCAATCAAGGCGCTCGAAACCAACAGCAATGCGGTCCAGAACACAATCCACCCGACGGGAATCTGCCATGCGAACCGCTCGCCCGCCCCCTCCTTCAACGGGGTGAGCCAGCGGCTCCAGGCCAGCGTCCCAAGACGCGCCCAGGCGAGAATCAGTGGCATTGCGAACAGCGTCGCATTCGACAGCATCGACAGAGCCGCGACCTTCACCATCAACAGGAGGACCACGCTCACTACGCCGAACGTTCCGACATGCGGATCAGCCAGCACGGGGAAGAAACGCCGCGGGTCGCGGTGCGAAGCGCCGAGTGCATCGGCGAGATCCGCAAGTCCATCAAGATGGAGCGCTCCCGTCAGCCATACCCATGCGAGCACGCCCAGCACTGCGGCAAGCGGCGCGCTTCGGTGGCTAAAGGCAAAAACCACCAGTCCCACGCTGGCACCCAACGCCGCACCGATGAGTGGAAACCAGGCGGCGCAGCGCGAGAGGTCCCGCGGTGAGAAGTCATCGACCGGAGGCACCGGTAATCGGGTGAGAAACTGCGTAGCCAGCTTCAGTCCGCGCAAGCTCATCGGCAACCCGCCCGCTTTCGGCTCATGTCGCTTCGTCGAGGGCTCCCGAGACGCCCGCCTCACCGAACGTCGCCATCTTTCGATGCAACGCGAGGGCCGCGCGCACGATGGGCAGTGCAAGCGCCGCACCCGTGCCCTCGCCCAGACGCAGTCCAAGATTCAGCAGCGGTTCCAGCCCGAGCTTCGCGAGCGCAATGCCGTGGCCGTGTTCCGCCGACCGGTGCGACGCGAGCATCCAACCAAGGACTCCCGGCTCGATGGCAACTGCCGCAAGAGCAGCCGCCGTGGAAATGTAGCCGTCCAGGACGACCGGCACGGAGGATCTGGCCGACTCGATGTAGAAGCCCGCCATTGCAGCTATTTCGAGGCCCCCAAGCTCCGAGAGGGTGCGCCGTGCCGCTTGTGACGTTTCCGGCCCGACTCTGGCCAGGGCCATCTGCACGACCTCGCGCTTGCGCGCGAGACCCGCGTCATCCACGCCCGTCCCGCGACCGACCACCGTGTCGGGCGTCGCGCCGGTGAACGCGCAGATGAGGCAGGCGGCGGCGGTACTGTTGGCGATACCCATCTCCCCCGCAATGAGAAGCTGCGCCCCACGATTTACAGCCTCACGGGCGCAACGTTCACCTACGCCAAGCGCCGCGGTCAACTCCTCCGCAGTCATGGCGGGACCGGCCGCGAGATCACGCGTTCCGGCGCGGACGCGCTCATTGCGAACGCCGGGCGGTGTTGGCTCTTCGGAAGCCACGCCGACATCGACCACCTCGATGCGACAATCCTCCAAAGACGCGAGCACATTGATGGCAGCGCCGCCGTGCGCGAAGTTGCTGACCATCTGCGCGGTAACCGATTGCGGGAAAGCCGATACGCCCCGGGTTGCTACACCATGGTCCGCCGCGAAAACAAAGATTTCGCAGCGGGGCATGGCCGGCACCGGCTCACCCATGCGCGCGGCGAACCAACAGGCGAGGTCTTCGAGGCGCCCGAGCGACCCGGGCGGCTTCGTGAGCTGCTGTTGACGGGCTCGCGCGGCGGCCTGCGCATGCGCGTCAACGGCCGGTACTTCTCTGGACATTTTTCAGCTTCCGAATGGCACTGACCGTGGCCATGTGGCCTCACGAGGGAGCTGGAATCGGGTGCACTCACCCGGGCGCGCACCTGCGACCCGCACCAGCGGCGGGAGCCCTCTTTCGCCCATGGACGCCATCGCCCGGAGCGGCCGCAGCAGGCGAACATGAGCCAGACAGGCTCCAGCACTTCACGCGGGCGCAGCCTGCCTGCGAAGCTCGCTGGACGTCAAGGAAAACCGGGCTTGCGCGCCGGCCCACGGCCGTCTTGCGGAACCGCGCCCCATAAACCAGTTATTGCCGCGCAATTCGTCACATGATCGGGCCGTGCGTGGCATCATCGCGGCCCATGAGTATCAAGGGTGAAAACGCCCCCGCAACTCGTCTCAACACCGTCGCGGAGATAGTCAGCTACGCGGGCGTGGCTCCGTTCGTGCTTTGCCTGGTCGGCGTTGCAATGCTGCCGGCTTACGAGCAGCGCGAGCTGGCGCAGCGGATAGCTATCTCGTACGGGGCCGTCGTGCTGGCGTTTGCGGGAGCCGTGCATTGGGGCTTGGCGTTGGCGGGGAGGATTGCCTGGAGTCCGCTGCGCATCGGGGGCGCCATCGTGCCGGCGCTGCTGGGTGTAGCGGCAACCCTTGTGGGTGGGCAGAAGGGACTGGCTCTCCTGGTGGGGGGCTTCGGTATGTTTTGGTTGTATGAGCACCGCAGCGTCGGCGCGGAACTGCCTGCCGCTTACGTGAGCTTGCGGCGCAATCTCAGCCTCGCGGTGTGTACATTGCTCGCGTTTACCATGATTCTCAGCGACGGCGCGGGCCTCGTCTGATTCGTTTCGGCCTGGCCACACAGGCGCGATGGTTGGGCGCGGGCCCATGAGGAAGACAGTAATGGAAGATTTCGTCTCCGCACCGTGGCTCAGGCGGTTGATCACCGTCGCGGTCCTTGCGGGACTCGTCGTGCTCGGCTTCCAGGTGCTGGAGCCGTTCATCGTGCCCATCGTCTGGGCGGGCATCCTTGCGTATGTGAGCTGGCCCGCCTACAAATGGCTCATCCGCGTGTTCCACGGGCGCAGCACCATCGCTGCCCTGGTCATGACGCTCATCATGACCGCGGCCGTGATCGCTCCCCTCGTGTGGCTCATCGTCATTTTGCGAGTCGAGCTCGTGCGAGCTTACGAGGCGGTACAGGCGCTCCTCCTGAGCGGGCCACAGATGCCGCCGGCCTTGTTGAAACTCCCCTGGGTGGGCGACCAGCTGCGCGACCTGAGCGCCCGGATGGCGCAAGACCCGCATGCGCTCGGAATAGAGCTGCGCCAGCTGGCGGATCGTTCGTTCGGTGAAATCGTACAAGTCATCGGCGGCGTGAGCCGTAATGCGGTGAAGTTGCTTTTAGCGGTGTTGAGTCTGTTCTTCGTCTATCGCGATGGCCAGAAATTCACCGGGCAGTTCGCACGAGTGCTGGAGCAGGTGCTCGGCCCGCGAGTTCATAACTACCTGGAGGCCATCGGGCCGACCGTGAAGGCTGTCGTATATGGGCTCGTACTCGCGGCGGTCGCGCAGGGCACTCTGGCAGGGCTCGGCTACTGGGTCGCAGGAGTGGGAGCGCCCGTGTTTCTGGCGGTACTCACGACCGTGTGCGGGCTCCTTCCATTCGTCGTGCCCTTGCTGTGGGGGTGCATCGGCTTCTGGCTGATCATCACCGGACACACGGCCGCCGGCGTCGGTCTGCTCGTGTGGGGCACGATCGTAGTGAGCTGGATCGACAACATCGTGCGCCCCTTCGTGATCAGCCGCGAAACCCGTATTCCGTTCCTGCTGGTGATGTTCGGCGTGCTCGGCGGCCTGGCCGCATTCGGGCTCGTGGGGTTGTTCATCGGGCCGGTGATCCTCGCGATGCTGATCGCGATCTGGCGCGAGTGGCTGTTGGAGAGCCGTCAGCCCGAAGCCGCGCCAGGGGATACCTAGCCGGCGGGGACTCCGCGACGCCTCACGCCCCGAGAAACATCCGGTACACCGGATTGCTCGTTTCGTCCACGTAGGCGTAGTGCAGGTCATTGAGGTGTTGCAGGAAGTCCGGGCGCTCTGCGGGAGGCACCTGGATGCCCGCGAGCACGCGGCCATAGTCCGAGCCGTGGTTGCGATAATGGAAGAGGCTGATGTTCCAGCGCGAGCCAACCGCTTGCAGGAAGCGCACCAACGCGCCCGGACGCTCGGGAAATTCGAAGCGATAGAGCACTTCGTTTTGAATGCCGCGCGCATGGCCGCCCACCATGTAACGCACGTGGAGCTTCGCCATCTCGTTGTCGGTCACATCGGTGACGGTGAACTGCGCATCGCGCAGGCTCTTGATCACGGCGTCCCGCTCCTGGCGCCCTTGCGAGAGGCTGAAGCCGGCGAAAATCTGCGCCGCCTGCAGGCTTTCGTAGCGGTAGTTGAACTCCGTGACGCTGCGGGCTCCGAGGGTTTCGCAGAAGCGCAGAAAGCTGCCGGGTTGCTCCGGAATCACGACGGCCAGCAGCGCTTCGCGCTGGCCGCCCAGGTCGGCGCGCTCGGCGATGTGCCGCAGCCGGTCGAAATTCATGTTGGCGCCGCTGTTGACGGCCACGAGCCGCTTGTCCCGCCACCCTTCCCTGGCGATGAACTTCTTGATCCCGGCAACAGCGAGCGCGCCAGCCGCTTCGACGATCGAACGGGTATCTTCGAACACGTCCTGGATCGCGGCGCAGATTTCGTCCGTGTCGACAAGTATGATTTCATCGACATGCGCGCGGCAGAGGTTGAAGGTCTCCTCGCCAACGCGCTTCACGGCAACGCCGTCGGCGAAGATGCCGACGCGATCGAGCGTGACGCGCCTTCCCGCCTTGAGCGACTCATACATGCTCGCCGCATCTTCGGGCTCTACGCCGATCACCCTCACGTTGGGATACAGGTACTTCACATACACTGCGATGCCCGAGATCAACCCACCGCCACCGACCGGTACGAAGATGGCGTCGACGTGACCTCCAGTCTGCCGCAGGATCTCCACTCCGATCGTCCCCTGGCCCGCGATCACATCGGGATCATCGAACGGATGCACGAATACGAGGTTGCGCTCCCGTGCCAGCGTCAGAGCGCGCTCGAATGCGCTGTCGTAGTCGTCTCCGTGAAGCACGGCCTCGCCGCCCAGATCAATCACCGCCTGCACCTTGATTTGAGGCGTCGTCTGGGGCATCACGATCACCGCGGGGATGCCACGCCGTTTCGCGGCGAGAGCTACGCCCTGTGCGTGATTGCCGGCGGAGGCACAAACGACGCCACGCTTCGCGATGGCTTCCGACAAGTGCGCGATCCGGTTATAGGCACCACGCAACTTGAAGGAGAAGACCGGCTGCAGATCTTCGCGCTTCAACATCACACGGTTGCCGAGGCGGCGCGACAGGCGAGAGGCGTCATCCAGCGGTGACTCGATCGCCACGTCGTATACGCGCGCCTTCAGGATTCGTTCGATATAGGGACTCGCCACCACGGATTCTCACTTCAGCGCCAGGGAAGCCCGAAGCTTAACCATTTTCGGTCGCGGCGAGCGAACGCGTTCGGAAGGCGCTTGGCGGCTTCCGCGACGCACCGGAAAGGGCCCTAGCGGGTGCCGACGGTCCCGCTGCTGACCGGCGGCTTGTGACTGTCGCCCGACTTCGCGGCAGCCTCGAGAGCGGCTGCGGTTTCGGAGGCCGGCGCTGAGGGTATTTCCACGACGCGGAACGGAGCCCGGTCTGGAAATTTCTGCAGCAGCAAGGGCATCGCCACGTTGTAGACCGGCGTTCCGGCGCTCGTACGGCCCTCGAGCGCACCGTGGTGCGCGTGCCCGTGGAATACGAAATCGACGGGATGGCGGTTGAGCGGCTCTTCGAGGCGGCTGGTCCCGAGGTAGGTCATGATCTCGAGCGGCTCGCCTTCCACGGTGGCGCGGATCGGCGAATAGTGCAGGAGCGCGACACGGCGCTCGGTGCGCAGCCGGGCGAGTGCAGCTTCGAGCTTCATGGCCTCGTCGATCGCCTCCTGCACGTAGCGTTTGGTTGCGGGCTCGCCCCAGGCGCCCAGAGTCGCGCGGCCGTAGCCGCCGGAGAAGCCTTTCGCTCCGGCGATGCCTACACCCTGAATTTCGAAGGCTTCGCCGTCCAGCATTCTCACGCCGGCCTCCGTGAGAATCCTGCAGACCTCTACCTGCTGCCCGGACTCATAGTCGTGGTTGCCCAGTACCGCGACAATCGGGATGCGCACCGCAGCCGTGAGCTCCCTGGCGAGGATCACCGCCTCTTCCTTGAGACCGTAGTCGGTGAGATCGCCGCACAGCAGGAGGACATCCGCGTGCTCGTTCACTGGCGCCAGCAGCGGCTGCAAGAGCCCCTGGGATGTCTTCTTTACGTGGAGGTCGCCGACGGCAGCCAGGCGCATTGCTTGCTTCCTTCACCACTCGAGGCAACGGGGTCAATAGCAGAGCAATATGCATGCCCAATGACAAGCACCGCCCGGGAGCGCTCGATGAGCCCGTGCGTGCGTTCTATCTCAGGGTACTGGACGGGTTGACGAAGGCCGATGCTCCCTTCCTGGTTGGCGGAGCCTATGCGCTCCGGCACTACACCGGCGTCGAACGGGATACCAAGGATTTCGACATATTCGTGCGGCGCGAGGACTACGACAGCGTCATGGCCGTGCTGGATGCCGCCGGCTGCACCACCGAGCTCACCTTTCCGCACTGGCTCGGCAAGGCCACCTGCGAGCACGCGCTGGTCGATGTCATATTCAGCTCGGGCAACGGGGTCGCACTCGTCGACGATGAATGGTTCGCGCATTCGGTGCGCGGGCATGTGTTCGATGTGCCGGTGAGGCTGTGTCCCGCGGAGGAGATGATCTGGTCAAAGGCTTTCATCACCGAGCGCGAGCGCTACGACGGGGCCGATATCATGCACATACTGCTCGCCTGCGCCGAGACGCTCGATTGGGACCGGCTGTTGAAACGCTTCGACGTTCACTGGCGTGTGCTGTTCTCGTATCTGTGTCTGTTTGGTTTCGTCTACCCTTCCGAGCGCGCGCGGATTCCCGCCTGGGTGATGCTGGGGTTGATCGGGCGGCTCGAGGAGGAAATCAACGCACCGCCCTCGAGCGGGCGAATCTGTCAGGGAACGCTCATCTCCCGCGAGCAGTATCTCCCGGACCTCGAGCAGGGGGGCTTCGAGGACGCGCGGCTCACGATGACCCACGCCATGACACAAGAGGAGATCGCGCACTGGACGCGTGCGATCAACGAGAAGAAGTAGTTACGGCGCCCTGGCCGGCCGCACCGCGAAACGGAACAGCGTTTTGCCGATGACGACCGAGTCGCCATCCTTCAAGGTCTGGCGGGTGATGCGGCGGCCGTTCACCAGCACACCGTTGGTACTGTTGAGGTCTTCGATGATGGTGTGCGCGGGTCCCGCGAGAATCACCGCATGATGGCGGCTGATGAACTTCGCGTCGATCTGCAGATCGTTATCCGGCGTGCGTCCGACGCTCGTCTTGCGGCCCAGCACGTGCACGACGTCGCTCTCGCCTTCCGAGCGGATCAACAGTCTCTTGTCGCCATCCGGCGCCGGATCGTGGCCGGTCCCGGTGGCATCCAGCCGCGTGATACTCTGTTGGATCGAGCCCAGCAACACGGAGCTCTGGGCCATTTCGTCCTCGAGCCGGCGGATCACTGACTCCCGCTCGGTGAGGGCGCGGCGCGCCTCCTCCACGGTGGCCCGCCATTCCAGGTTGGTTTTCTCGAATTCCTCGAGCCGGGTGCTGCGGCTGCGCAGGTCCGCTTCCAGGCGATGGAGCATCTCCTCGGCGGCACCCAGATCGCCTTCCAACTCCTTCGTGCGTGCGACACTTGCATTGGAGTCCGCCTGCAGCATACGCACGACGTCCTGCTGCTCGGCCATACGGATCTCGAGCTCCTGAGCGCGCGCCTCGCCGGCAGCAATGCGTGCCATGTGTTCGCTGCGCTCGGCATTCGCCTCCTGGAGGGAAGCGCTCCGCTGCTGCAGTTCGGCGCGCACCGCCGTCAGCTCCGCCTCGAGTTGCTCGACACGCTTGCGCTGTCCCGCAGTCGCCGTTTCGAGCTCCTCGCAGCGACTCTGCGCCGCGCGGGCCGCGGCGTCACGTTCATCACCGCGCACAGTCGCAGTGGCCAGATTCGCTTCCAGCGTTGCCAGGCTCGCGGCGAGCCGCGTTCGCTCGGCGGCGAGCTGAGTGAGCTCCTGTTGCTGCTGCGAAACGCTAGTGTTGTGCTGAGCGGCGGCCGACTCCAGGATGCGGATGCGCTCATCCCGTGCGGCGAGGCTCGATTCCAACGTCGCTACGCTCGTGGCGAGGCGCGCCTGCTCCGCGGTGATGCGAGTCAGCTCGCTTCGTTGCCGCGAAGTGGCCGCGCTGTGTTGGTTTGCCGTTGACTCGAGAGCGCGGACACGCTCATCGCGTGTGGCAAGGTTCTTGCTCAGGGAGGCAACATTGCGCCGCAGTTCAGCGCCTGTCCGCGCCGCCTGGCGCAGCTCCTCGTCCCGCTGCGCCAAAGTCGCGGCATGCGCGCTCACTTCTTTGTCGAGTTTCGCCATGCGAGCGGCCCGTTCGCGCAGCTGCGCATCCAGCTGGCTCGTGCGCGCGCCGGCGGCGGACAGCTCGCCCTGCAGCCGGCCGAGGCGGGCATCCCGCTCGTCGAGCTCGACGTACAGCGTCGAGGAGAGGTCCTCGAACACGCTCCTGCGGCCCTCGGTCGATTGCAGCGACTCCATATAACTCGCGGCACGTGCCTGCGAGTGGGTGAGATCCCGCTGCACGAGAGCCAGGGCCTTGTCCCGAAGCGCCAGCTGCTCCTCAAAGTCTGTGTCACGCGCTCGCAATGCGTGATTGGCAGCGTCCCGCTCCTCGATCCCACGCTGCAACCCGGCGATTTGAGCCTCGGTTGCCAGCGCGGCCGTCCTTACCTGTTCGAGCTCTGCCCCCAGCCGTTGTGCGCTTTGCTCGGCGGCAGCTCGCTCGGCGTTGGACTGCTCGAGTGCTCGCTCGATCTCGGCGAGGCGCTCGCCCTTGCGGGTGAGTCGCTCCTCCACTTCCCGGAGGTTGTCGGCCAGCGCATGGAGGTTGACTTCGAGGTGACCGCGGTTGGCGTCGGCCGGGGCCCCGCCGGATTCGGGTGACTCGCGCAGCGCCTGCGCCGGCATCAGCCAGGTGTCGGTGTTTCCGTGACGCTCCTCCGCTCCACTGGCCTCATAAGCCGCAACGTCGAGCACGGGGAGCTCGGCGGTGGTCTCGAGATCGCTTTCGGCCGCAGGTGACGGTGGCGGTGGCGGCGATTTGCGCTGCACACTCATCGGGATTACGCGCTCCCCTTGGAATCCTTATGGCTAAAAGTGTAGCGCTCCGGGCCCGGCGGGAACCCTGCGCCCGGGTAAATGTGTGAGGGGAATCGCGAAATGGCCAGCACGAGCGTCAGCCACGCAGGAACTCGCGGATTGCATCGGCCACGAGTTCCGGAGCAGCCTGGAACAGGCCCTGGCCCTGCTCCTGGAAATCCACGCAGCGCGCTTTCGGAAGCAGCTCCCGGGCCCGCAGCGTGGCCTCCCACAGATCGTCACGGGGACGCAGCAGCAACACCGGTTGCGTGATGAGGCTCAATCGCTCCCGCACCGGATATTGCAGAGCTGCGTGTGCGAGCCACGCTGCATGCACTCCATTGCGCAGCCTTTCCACAAACGACTGCGTCACGAGCTCCAGAGGCGCGCCAGGACCGTAAGCGTCCACGGTGCGCTGCCATTCAAGCGCCAAGTGGCTTCCGTCCGGCACGGGTTGCGTCGGAGCGTACGCGCGTTTGATCGATTCGCGCTCGGCTTCGGTCAACACCGGTACTGATGTCAGCACCACACGCCGGACCTGCTTCGGCCGCAGGATCGCGAGCTCGGCGGCGATAAGCGCTCCAGCGTGGTACCCGAGAACATCGATCTGCCGGAAGCGCATGGCATCCAGGAAATCGCCGATCCCCGCCGCGTATTCGACCAAGGTCGGGCGCGAGGGGGGCGGATCCGATTCGCCGAACCCCGGGATATCGGGGGCATAGACCGAGCGGTCGCGGCCGGCGAGGGCCAGGAAGCGCTCGAACAGGCGCCCCGACAGCGGATTCTTGTGCAGGCACAGGAGCGGCGTGCCCTCCTCGAAGCCTCCCCCGGGGGGAATGGCATTGTGCACGTGCAATTGCCCATAACGGCTCTCGAAGTAACCGCGGCGGACGCGCGGCTCGGCTTCGACGGGACGGCTCGAGACGATTCCCTTGACCATGCTCTGCTCCGGAACGGGCAGAAGATACTGCCACGAGTTGCCGCGAACCATAAGGAGCGCGTCACGAACTTCAACATGGGTGCTTTGCGTGCGCGGCGAGGCCCCGTACAGTCGCAGCTCACACTGAAAAGGTGCGGCTGAAGATGCTCAGACTCCTCGCGCTGCTGACCACTACGCTGGCTCTCGTCCTGGCCCTCGCCGGCTGCGGGCTGGCCGAAACCGGTGCCGCCGCTGCCGCGGGAGGCGTCTCCAAGGCCGAGGAGGTCCGGCAGGCGAAGCAAACCGAGGCTCGAATTCAGCAGCAGATCGACGCCGCATACCAACAAGCGGCGCAGCAGAGAGGCGCTGCGGAGGCGGCTTCTCAGTAGGAAGCATCGAGGGTCCCGCCGATCGGCTCAAGCCCGACCGGCAGGACACGCGTCCCATCTTCCAGCAGCGTTTAACGCCGTTTCGCGCTCTTGCCAGCGGCGCGCTTGCCGGCTGCCGAGCCCTTCTTCGCTACCGACCTGCCCCGCTTGGCGCTCTTCGCACTGGCGCGCTTCGCGGCTGGCCCCTTTTTCGCAGCGGCCTTTTTGCCCGCCGTCTTGCGGCCCACCGCTTTCTTGGCGGCCGTTCTAGCGCCCGTGCTCTTGCTCCTGGCAGGGGCTCGCCGGCCAGTCGCTGGTTGTCTGCCTCCGGTTTTGGCGGCCTTCTTGGCGGGCTTCTTCACAGCCTTTTTGCCCGCCTTTTTCGGAGCCGTCCTGGGCGACGGTGCAGACGCTGCGGGCTTCGGCTGCGCCGCGGCCGGTTTCGCAGCTTCCGCTTTGCCGGCGACGGCCTTCGGCTTCCTGGACGAGGCGGGCTTTGCGCCGTTGGCTTTGGCCGCCGGCTTGCGTGCCTCGGCCGCGACTTTGGGCGGCTCCACCACGGCAAACGCGCCGCCCTGCGGATCCATCATCATCGTGATCCAGCTGCCTCCCGGGACTTCGACGGGCCCGTGCAGCACCCGGCCGCCGGCCGCTTTGGCAGCCGCAGTCGCCTTGGCGCAATCCGGCACCTGGACATAACTCAGCCAGTGCGGCGGGGTGGACGGACTTTGCACCTTGTAGAGCCCACCGACGTTGGCCCCCTCCCGATTGATGAGCTGGTAGACACCCATGGCGCCCATGTCGTGAGCGGGGCCCTTTTCCCAGCCGAAGAGCTCAGTGTAGAAGCCCAACGCGGCGGCATGATCGGTCGTCGCGAGCTCGTGCCAGGTAAATTCGCCCGGCGAGCTCGAGCCGTTGGCTTCCTGCGCCGCATCGGACGGTGACGGTGTGTAAACCGCGAAAGCCGCCCCTTGTGGGTCTGTCAGCACCGCGAATCGGCCGATGTTCGGAATGTCCGAGGCGCCTTTCAAAACCTTGCCGCCGAGGCGCTCAGCCTGTGCCACAGTCGCATCGACATCGGGCGTGGCGATGTACACGATCCAGTGGGGAGGCGTGGCCGCCTCCGCGCTGTCCGGCAGTGCCATCAGTCCGCCGATCTGTGTCTTGCCCGCCATCCACAGCGTGTAGGAAGGCATTCCGGAGGGCTGTGTTTTCCACGGGACGACCTTCGAGTAGAAGGCGCCGGCCGCGTCCGGATCCGTCGTCATCAACTCGTGCCAGATGAACCGTCCCCGAATATCCGCGTTGCTCATGGTGCGTTTTCCCCTTGTTTGCAAGCTGCATCATCCACAATGGAGGACGGGAAGCGCGCGACCTCCAACGCCATCCGCGCGGACATTCTGCACTGCTATGCCGATCACTTCCATGAGTGTTGCGTTGAAATCGCGTTGCAGTGATGCGGCGCTCACTCGGCAAACGCGAGACTGACCACTCCGACCAGAATGCAGCCCGCTCCGGCCAGCCGCGCCGGCGCCGCCTGCTCACGCAGCAGTCGCGACCCGAAATAAGCCCCGACCAATGTCGCGACCTCGCGTGCCGGCGCAACGTGGCTCACGGGCGCGAGCCGCATCGCGAACAGCACGAGGATGTAGCCGAGAGGGCCCAGCAGGCTGACAACAGCCGCCGGCACCACATAGGCCCGTACCTCCCGGGCCACACCCGGCCGATCCCGCCAGGCCATGGGCGAGAGAACCAGCACGCGCGCCATATTGCCGGTGAAATCGACGATGAAGGGCGAGACGGCGAGCACTTTGACCGCCCACCCGTCGTTCACTGTGTATCCGGCGATGAACAGACCCGTCAGAAGCCCGAAGAAAATGCCGACCTTCGGTGCCCGGTGCGGCTCCCGCGTGAGGCCCGCAACGAGCAGGATGCCGGCGACGATCAAGACCAGGCCCAGGCCGGACAGCAGGGTCGGCCGCTCTCCTAGTATCGCGGTCGCGCCGATGAAAGAGAGCAAGGGGCCGGAGCCGCGGGCGATGGGATAGACGAGTGAAAGATCCGACGTTCGATACCCGGCTTGCAGCGCAAGCGAGTACCCGAGGTGCAGCACGCTCGTGGCCGAGAGCGCGAGCCATTGCGTCGCGCCGAAATGCGGTCGCTGCTCGACCACGATCCATGCGACGAGCGGAAAATACAGAATGACGGAGCCGATCGAGTACAGCCACACGAAATGTCGCGAAGCAGCCGCCTTCTTCGCGAACAGGTTCCAGGTGGCATGGGTCCCTGCGGCCAGCAGCACTGCTATCAGCGCGAGGGTTGGCATCTACCGTAAAGCGACGAAATCTCCCTCGAAGGAGGCGACCCGCTGCGCGAGGTGCACGAGATGCGCCCTAAGCGTCATCCGTGCGCGGCCGCGCCGGGCGAGGGTCGCCTGGAACTTCTCCCAGACGAAGTCATCGTTGAAGCGGCACACCGCCTCGAAGTCCCCCGGAATCGGCTTCTCGTATTCCATCGAGCTGCGCTGAATGACCAGCCGCGCATCGAGGCCGACGTGCTCGAGCCGCAGATGCAAGAGCGTCCAGGCGGAAAGCGTCGCAAGCGCTGCGGCACTGCCGCCAAAGACCGTCTCGGTGTGATTTACGTTTGGCGCAAGAGGAGCAGCCAGCTGCACGTGACCGACAGTAGCCGTCCTGACCTGCACGCCCATGGCGGCGGAGAGGGGGATGTACTGATGCAGGTAGCGCTGGACGCGTGTTTCGGGTTCTTCGAATGTCATAGACCGCATGCTCTAGGCGAAGCCGCCGATGCGCAAGACTTGCCAAAAAAATGATGCTGT
>JAQGOC010000309.1 GCA_028293805.1 Gammaproteobacteria bacterium | reverse complement strand
GCCAACCACCAGGCGGCGGCAAAGCCAAGCAGGTACATGATCCCGTACCAATGGACTTTGACCGGGCCGATTTCGATCGCTATGGGGTTGAAACCGGGGTACTGCAACATGGGGCGGGCAGTTTAGCCGAGCTCACGGGTCACGCGGCAGAAGAACGCCTTCAAATAACGGGTTTCGGGGATCGCCGGATGGATTGGATGGTCGGGGGACTGTCCGCCCGACTCGAGGATCTGGATGAAGCGGCCCGAGTGGCGCCCGGCCAGCTGGATCGCGGTGACCAGGTCGTCCGGGGCCAGATGATAGGAGCACGAGCAGGACACCAGCAGGCCGTCCCCGTCGATGAGGCCGAGAGCGAGCTGGTTCAGCTTGCGGTAGGCCGCCTGCCCCTGGGGGATATCCTTCTTGCGCTTGATGAAGGCCGGCGGGTCGAGGATCACGACGTCAAAGCGTGCGCCCTGCGCCTGTAATGCCTTCAAGGCATCGAACGCATCGTCATGCATCGTCTCGAGCGCAACGCCGTTCCGCTCCGCGTTGCGGCGTGCAAAGCCCAGCGCCGCCTCGGACGAATCAATGCAACGTGCCGACGCAGCACCATTGCGGAGTGCGGTGATCGCCCACGCTCCGACATAGCTGCATACGTCGAGCACGCGCGCTCCCGGCCAGAGATAACGGATGAGGCGCTGGCGGTTCGCCGTCTGATCGTAGAACCAACCCGTTTTCTGGCCCTGGGCGAGCGGCGCGGCAAAACGCAGCCCGGACTCGACCACCTCGATCTGCTCAGGCACGGTTCCGAAAGCAACTTCAGTCGACTGCGTCAGATGCTCGAGATCGCGCGCGCCCGAGTCGTTCTTCCAGAACAGGCCGGCTGGGCTCAACACCTCCTGAATCGCCGCTTCGACATCGGCCTTGAGAGCTTCCATCCCCGCGGTGGCGATCTGTCCCACCAGCACATCGCCGTAGCGATCCAGTACGAGGCCCGGCAACTGATCCGACTCGCCGAATACCAACCGGTAATACGGCTCGCTGCTCAACCGCTGACGCAACGCGAGCGCCACCTTGAGGCGCTGCTCGAGCAGCGCTCGATCGAGCGGCTGGGCGGCGTCGCGCCCGATGATCCGTGCGCAGATCAACGCATGGGGATTGACATAGGCGTGGCCGAGAAACTGATCGCGATCGGAAAAAACGCGCGCCAGGGAGCCTGCCGCGAAACCCGTGAGCGGCGTGGCGGCGTTGTCGATCTCATTACTGAAGATCCACAGATGACCGGAGCGGATGCGGCGATCCTCGCCGCGCTTGAGCTTCAAGATGGAGACATCGGATGACATTGCGCTCGATTCCCTGCGCGGCAGCCGCGCGGGTGGCTTGAGAGACGTGGGGTATAGTGAGCGCGCATTCTACTCGAAATTGTGCGAGTTCCCATGGACCCCCACTCTGCCGCGAATGGCCCCCGCAACCGTCTGGCGCACGAAACGAGCCCGTATCTGCGCCAGCACGCGCATAACCCCGTCGACTGGTACCCGTGGGGCACGGAGGCCCTCGAGCGTGCGCGCGCGGAACACAAGCCGATTCTGCTGTCGGTAGGCTATTCAGCGTGTCACTGGTGCCACCATATGGCGCATGAGTCATTCGAGGATCCGCAAACGGCAAAGGTCATGAACGATCTGTTCATCAACATCAAAGTTGATCGCGAGGAGCGGCCCGACATCGACCGCATCTACCAGATCGCGCAGCAGATGTTGACGCAGCGCTCGGGAGGCTGGCCGCTCACGATGTTTCTGACACCCGCGGATCAGAAGCCGTTTTTCGGCGGCACCTATTTTCCGAACGAGGCGCGCTTCGGATTGCCTGCGTTCAAGGACCTGCTGCTGCGAGTGGCCGAATACTATCGCGACCACGAAGAGGAACTGCGCGCGCAGAACGATGCGCTGATGTCGGCCTTTGCCGACCTCAGCCCGCCGGTCGCGGCAAACGATTCCGAACTCACGGACGCACCCTTGAAGGCATGCCGTGCAGTGCTCGCAAAGACGCTCGACAGTCGCTACGGCAGCTTCGGCGGCGCCCCGAAATTTCCTCAGGCGAAGACGCTGGAGCGACTGTTGCGTGACTGGCATGCGAGCGCAAACGCGCCCGAGCCGGACCTGCATGCGTTGTACATGGCGACCCTGACTCTGCGCAGGATGGGCGAAGGCGGCATCAACGACCAGCTCGGCGGCGGCTTCTCCCGCTATTCGGTCGATGAATACTGGATGATCCCGCACTTCGAAAAGATGCTGTACGACAACGGCGCCCTGCTCGCCGTGTACTCGGACGCCGCCGTGGCAACGGGCGATGTGTTCTATGCGCGCGTCGCCGCCGAAACTGCTGCGTGGACCATTCGCGAGATGCAGTCGCCGGAGGGCGGCTATTACTCGAGCTTCGATGCCGACTCCGAGGGCCACGAAGGCAAGTTCTACGTCTGGGATCGCGACGAAGTCCGGCAGGCGCTCACGGAGGCTGAATACACCGTATTTGAGCCCCGATTCGGACTCGACCGTGCGCCTAACTTCGAAGGCCGGTGGCATCTGCACGTGTTCCAGTCTATCGAGCAGGTAGCGACGAACCTCGCCCGAACGCCCGATGAAGCCGAATCGCTGCTCGAGTCCGCTCGCCGCAAACTCCTCGCGATCCGCACCAAGCGGGTCTGGCCCGGGCGCGACGACAAAATCCTCACATCCTGGAACGCGCTGATGATTCGCGGCATGGCGATCGCCGCACGAGCCCTGGCGAGAGACGAACCCGCCGCGTCCGCCACACCCATTCCCCCGCACGAGCTGCTGGTTGACTCAGCTACCAAGGCACTCGACTTCATCCGTTCCACTCTCTGGCGCAACGGCCGGCTGCTAGCCACCTACAAAGACGGCCGCGCCCATCTCAACGCCTACCTCGATGACTACGCCTATCTGGCGGATGCCGTGCTCGAGCTGCAGCAGGTGCGCTTCAGAAGTGACGAATTCGCCTTCGTCCGTGAGCTGCTGGACGTCATGCTCCAGCATTTCACCGACTCCGGCGCGGGCGGCTTCTTCTTCACCTCAGACGACCACGAGGTCCTGATTCATCGATCGAAATCGTTCGGCGACGATGCCACGCCGGCCGGCAACGCCATTGCGGCATTCGTGCTGCAACGCATGGGACATCTGCTCGGCGACACGCGCTATCTGGCGGCCGGGGAGCAAACCGTCAGGGCGGGATTACCCCTGTTGGAAAAATACCCGCATGCGCACACGAGCCTGCTCACGGCGCTCGAAGAGCTGCTGAATCCGCCTGAGACGGTCATCCTGCGCGGTGAGCCGGCGGCAATCGAAGAATGGCGAGCCGAGTTGGCGAAACTCTACGCCCCGCGACGCCTGGTGCTTGCCATTCCTGCCGATGCAACCGGCTTGCCGTCAGCCCTCGCCGATAAGGCGCCGCGCGGCGCCGCAGTCGCGTACGTGTGCAAGGGGAGCGTGTGCTCCGCTCCTTTCGAGTCTTTCAGCGCGCTGGCAAATCACTTGCAGCAAGCAGCGCCGCACCCGCCGTCGTGAGATGTATCGGCGAGGCGCCGCCGAAATCCTCGAATCAAGACAGGAGCTCGACGTTCCCGCCGATGGCCACCGTGTTGATCGTAAGCGTCCGCTCCGTCGCAAAGCGCAACAAGTAGTGCGGTCCGCCGGCCTTGGGTCCCGTGCCCGACAGGCCTTGTCCGCCGAAAGGCTGGACGCCGACCACGGCGCCGATCATGTTCCGATTGACGTAGGTGTTGCCCACGGGCACCGAGCGGAACACATGCTCGGCGACACTCTCCAGCCGGCTATGGACACCGAGCGTAAGCCCGTAGCCCGTTCTGCGGATCGCGTCCAGAACCTGCGGCAGCTGATCGGAAGCGTAACGCGCCACGTGCAGGATGGGACCGAATTCCTCCGTCCTGAGCTGATCGAGCGCGCGGAGCTGGAACAGATGGGGCGCGAAGAAATAGCCCATCTCGTGCTTGCGATCGAGCTCGCAGGCATACAGCAGATCGGCCTCCCCCCGCATGCGAGTGGCGTATTTACGCAGGCGCAGCAGCGCGGCTTCCGAGATGACCGGACCCACGTCCGTACCCAGTTGCCCCGGATCGCCGATCACGAGACATTTCATCGCGCCGATGAGCATCTCGATGACACGGTCCGCAATTTCCTCCTGCACATACAGAACGCGGAGCGCTGAGCAGCGCTGTCCAGCACTGGTGAAGGCGGACGTGATCGCGTCATCGACAACCTGCTCCGGCAAAGCGGTCGCATCGACAATCATGGCGTTCACGCCGCCGGTTTCCGCGATGAGCGGTACGATGGGGCCTTCACGGTTTGCGAGCGCACGATTGATCGTAGCGGCGGTTGCGGTCGACCCGGTGAACGCGACGCCGGCCAGAGCTGGATGACTGAGCGCGACCTGACCGAACGCGGGCCCGTCGGCCGGTGTGAGCTGCAGGACGTCCGTGGGCACTCCCGCCTCATGCAGAAGACGAGTCATCGCATGCGCGATCAGTGGAGTAGCAGGCGCCGGCTTGGCTACGACGGCGTTGCCCGCCATGAGTGCCGCAGTTACCTGGCCGGTGAAGATCGCCAGTGGGAAATTCCAGGGGCTGATGCACACAAACACGCCGCGTCCTTGCAACGAAAGCAGATTGCGTTCACCTGTCGGCCCACGCAGCTCCTGCGGCTGGGCGAACAGCTCGCGGCCGCGCGCGGCGTAGTAGCGGCAGAAATCCACAGCCTCGCGCAGCTCGGCAACCGCATCGGGCAGCGTCTTGCCAGCCTCTCTTACGAGCAGGCGCAGGAACTGCCCACGCCGTTGTTCAAGCAGCTCCGCGGTGCGACCCAGACACGCCGCGCGCTTTTCGGCGGGCGTCGCGTCCCAGGCCGGTTGCGCGCGCGCCCCGGTGTCCATTGCCTCCGTGATTTCGGCCTCCGTCGCATCCCGCGACATGCCGACGGTCTCGAGAAAATTTGCCGGCGACAACACCGGGGCGTCCGCATCGCGCACTTTCTTGCCGCACACTAGCGGGCCACCGCTGGCAACGTCGGCGGCGGTGCCACGCAATTGGGCCTGCAGCGTCGCCAGCTCCGCCGGATCGCCCCAATCGGGCCCCTCGGAGTTGGTTCGCTCCGCGCCGTAAAGGGCGTGCGGCTCGCGGATGCGCGCCTGTGCCCCCGTGCTTTCCGGAGAATGATTCAAAGCGGTAATGGGATCGCGCACGACCTGCTCCACGGGAATCCGGGGGTTGAGGAACTGATGGACAAATGAAGTATTCGCGCCGTTTTCGAGGAGACGACGCACGAGATAGGGCAACAGCTCCTCATGCGTCCCTACGGGGGCGTAGACACGCACGGGAGGCAAGTTGGGTGCATCCGCTCGCACGGCTTCGTAAAGCAGCTCGCCCATGCCATGCAGGCGCTGAAACTCGTACTCGACGCCGGCCGGGGCGAGATCGAGCACCGCCGCGATCGTGTTGGCGTTGTGCGTCGCGAACTGCGGATAGATGACGTCGCCAGCGCCGAAGAGCCGCTGCGCGCAAACGAGATAACTCGCATCTGTCGCGGCTTTGGAGGTGTAGACCGGGAAGCTCGCAAGCCCACGCTCCTGCGCTCGCTTGATCTCACTGTCCCAGTACGCCCCTTTCACCAGGCGAGTGGTCATTCGACGGCCAGTCTCCCGCGCGAGCTCGGCGATCCAGTCGATTACGAGCGGTGAGCGGCGTCCATAGGCCTGCACGGCGAGCCCGAGGCCGCTCCACGAACGGGTCTGCGCATCTCGAGCGAGCGCTTCTACGATATCGAGAGACAGATCAAGCCGATCCGCCTCCTCGGCATCGATCGTGAGCCCGATACCGGCGCTCGCGGCACTGCGTGCGAGGTCCAACATGCGCGGTACCAGGCGCTCGCTCACTCGCGCGTTCTGCAGGAGCGTGTAGCGTGGCTCGAGGGCAGACAGCTTTACGGAAATGCTGGACCGGCTATGTACCGAGCCTTCGGGTTGCGCGCGCAAGGCCTCAATCGCCCGCGAGTACGAGTCGAAGTATCGCTGCGCATCCGCGTCCGTGCGCGCGCCTTCGCCCAGCACGTCGAACGAACATAATGAGAGATTCGCGTGGGACTCGCCCCGTCCCAGTGCTGCCTCGATGGTCTCGCCGACGATGAACGCCTGTGCCATCATCTGCATGGAACCGCGTAGCGCCTTACGTACAACCGGCGCGAGCAGCGGCTTGGTCACTGACGCGATCGAAAAGCGTCCGGAGAGCTCATTCGCCACGTCCGGCAGCAACCGGCCGGCCGAGCCGAGTAACGCGAACCCAGTTCGCAGCAGCAGATCACGACTTCCCGCAGTGTTACCTTCGTCACCGCGGTCGGGACCGTCACTACTCATTGCGCGCTGTCCGTCACGCGCGGCCTCCCGCCCTGCCCTGCGTACCGAGGCGAGTCGCTCCGCGATGAGCTGATCGGCGCGCTTCGGATCCGGTGTACGCAACAGCGCCTCGGCAAGACTCATCAGCGCCTTGCCCTGCGCGCTATCCAGCGGGAACTGCTCGAGCATGGAGTCGACGAACGGCCTGGCTCTTTTGTCCGCTCGTGCCGCCTCAACCCAGCGGATCGCTCGACCCGTTGCTCCTGCGAGCCTGCGCTCTACCCGGGCTAACGAGTCCAGCATCTCCTTGATGGCGTCCGGCTCCGGCCGCAGCGTCGCCGCCCGAATAGCCGCGCGGAGTTCACCGAGCCGGTCCGCATCTGGCCGGTCATTGAGCCGCTGAGCAGCGCCGGTGCCCGCCATGTCGATTGCCTTTGCTTCGGGGTCGAAGCACAGTAAATTATGCTTATGCTAGCCTCGACTGCAGAGAATAGTTTCGCGTTTTAGCGGTTTAAAAAGCTGATTTGACTACCATGACCCGCAAAAACTCTTCAATGGCAGGCGCTGCGCACGGCGACCGTGACCTCGACCGCATCGACCGCAGGCTCCTGGCCCGGCTGCAGCAGGACGGCCGAGCCTCCGTCTCGCAGCTCGCGCGCGAAGTGAATTTAACTGTCACGCCGACGCTGGAACGCGTGCGCCGCCTCGAGACTTCGGGACATATCGAGGGCTACTTCGCCCGGCTGAACGCCGGAAAGCTCGGTCTCGGCCTCCTGGCCTACGTCGAAGTCTCGCTCGACCGCACGACCCCTGATGCCTTCGAGCGCTTCAAGCAGGTCATGCTCGCCCACGACGAGGTCATGGAATGCCACATGGTGGCAGGCGGCTTCGACTACCTTCTGAAGGTTCGCGTCACCGACATGGAAAGCTACCGCCGCTTCCTCGGCGACCGCATCGCCTCGGTGCGCGGCGTGCAGCAGACCCACACCTACTTCGTCATGGAAGAAGTGAAGTCGACCCACCGGATTGTCGTGCCGGAGTAGGCCATTTGGGCCGCAGAATTGGCGGCGTTCCCCTCGCCCTACGTCCGCGGCTTCATGATCGCCCCCAACCGGTCCTCACTCTTGTCGACCCGCTCGAGCCGCGGGTATTTCAACCCTTCGTAGTAAGGAATGCCCACCACGCGATAGCGATCGAGAGTCTTCACGATCAACTCGATTGGCTTGTGCGTGTTGCGGGCGATCGCGATCGCCTCGCGCAGGCGCTCGGGCCGGTACTCACGACCGTTGACCGCGATGAGCGTGTTTCCCATCGTGAGGCCGGCGTCGTAGCCGGGGCCTCCCCAGAGCACTTCGGTGAGCTGTCCATACTCGCGAGTGGAGACATTGAACCCCAGCGAGAAAGTGAAATCGACCGCCTTGCGCTGCTCCTCGAGCCCCCGCAGGTATTCGGTAGGCGCGTCCGTGTACACGAGCCTCCATCCGCCGCGGGTCAGGCCATCGAGCGGCGCGCCCGGCCCGTGCGAATGCAACCGCTGGGTAAGAAACTTCTCCCAGTCAAAGGCAGCAACGCCGTTGAGGGCGCGGACAACGTCGGGGAATGTATAAGGGACCGGTCCGGGGATCCCCTCCGCGCCGCCGAAGAATCCGCGGGCGAAGTCATCGAGCGACTGCTTCCCGCCGCTGAGCTCGCGAATTTTCGTATCGACGTCGAGCCACAAGAGCTCCCCTTCCGTGTAGTAGTCCTCTGTCCGCTGCCACGACAGCCAGGAGAGCGGCCGGCGCGCGGTGATGATCGGCTGGTGTGTCGTGTCCTCGAGGTCGCGCCAGGCCCGCCCCGGCCGGTTGCGATCCATGTTAGCGGCGACATAAGCCCACGCCTGCCGCGTGAAATCCGCGCTCCACAGACCGGAGCGTGCGGCCAGCACCCCCTCCAGGTAGTTGGTCAGACCTTCGTACACCCACAGAAGGTTGTCTTGCATCGGCACGTTGAAGTTGGGAGTGGCCAGCCCGGCCGGCCGCCGGAACTTGCCGTTCCAGGAGTGCGCGAATTCGTGCGGCAACAGGCTGCGGCCCACCGCCTCCTTGTCCCAATCGACGAAATAGCCCGGCAGGCGCCGGTTCTCGCTGGACCGCTGGTGCTCGAGACCGATGTCGCCGAAATGATCGCTCAAGGCCAGCAGCAGGTCGTAGTGATCGTAGTGCCGCGTTCCGAACAGCGCGTACGCTTCCTGCACGAGCTTGCGGTGGGCCGCGATCTGCTCCGGCCTGATGTCGAAACTGGCTGGGGTGTCCGCGACGATGTCGAGCCGCACTGTGGCGCTGGACGCAGAGGTGCCGCCCGTCGGTACACCAGCCACCGTCGTGCCCGGCGCCGGATTACCGGGCACCGGATCCAGCACGAGGCTCTTGAAATAACGCCCCGCGAACAGCGGCGAGTCCACCAGGACCTCGAGCGTCGTGTGCTTGAATTGCACTTTGCTGCCGCGGCGGCTGTCGACGTCCAGTGCGCAACCGAAGTCCCACCCGTCGGGCAACGAGAGTTCCGGCGCAAGTATGATGCGGCTCGAGTAGTACCCGGCCGGATACAACACGACCGTGTTCCACTGCAGCCCGACGATTTCCGGCGTGACCATCGCCCGGCCCTCGCCACTCACCAGGGGGGAGGCAAACTGGAATTCCAGCTCGAGGCGGCTGGCACCCGCCGGAACCTGCAGATGGAACGCGTACACATTCAAGGGATCGCGCGTCCACTCGACGCGCCGGCCGTTGGCATTGATCAGCAGACCGGCAAGCCCATCGATGGGACCACGCGGCGCATGATTGCCGGGCAGCCACTCCGGATACAGCAGGGTCAAGGGACCGGGTTTGACCGGAATGACCTCGTGAACATTGAACAGGCGCCGTTCGATGTCAGTCACATCGACCTTCAGCGCGAGAATACCGGGATACGGCGTGTCCTGCGCGGGAGGGATATCCCGCGCCGACACGCCAGCGCCGTTCGCTCCGGTGTTGGAAGCGTCCGCGGGTATTCCGGCCACGGTTGCTGCAATTGCGGTGGCCGGTATAGCAGCGGCCCCTGCGCTGGCTGTCTGAATTAACGTCGCGACAGCTATGACGACGCCCCCCCGGAATCGACTCATCGCGCTGTCAGCACCTGCGCGACCGCTTGCGCGAAGTATTCGAGGTTCTCGCGGCGCAGGCCGGCGATATTGATGCGGCTGTCATCTGTCATGTAGACGTGATGGCGGGCCTGCAGCTCGCGCACCTGCTCCACGTTGACCCCGAGGTACGAGAACATTCCGCGCTGAGTCTCGATGAAGCCGAAATCCCGCCGCGGACATGTCAGCTTGAGATGTCTCACGGCTTCGTGGCGCAGTCCCTGTATGCGCTTGCGCATGACCCCCACCTCATCCGCCCACAGCTTGCGCAAGCCGTCGTTGGCGAGAATCTCGTGCACGATGGCCGCGCCGTGATCCGGCGGCATCGAATAGATGCTGCGTGCGATGCGCACGAGCTGTGTCAGAACCGCATCGGCGGCAGCCGGCGTTTCGTTAATGACGTGCAAGGCGCCCGTGCGCTCACGGTACAGGCCGAAGTTCTTCGAGCAGGACACCGCGACGGTCACTTCGGGCAGCTCGGCGCAGAACAAGCGGATGCCGAACGCATCCTCCACCACTCCGGTGCCGAGCCCCTGATAGGCAATATCGATGAACGGCAGCAGGCCACGGCGCTTGAAAAGCCCCAGCAGTTCCCGCCATTGGGCTTGGCTGAGATCGGCACCCGTCGGGTTGTGGCAGGACGCATGCAACAGCACCACCGCGCGCGCCGGCAGGCGGTCGAGTGCCGCCAGCATGGCCTCGAAATTGACGCCGCCCGTGGCCGGATCGAGATACGGGTAACGTTCGAGCTTCAGTCCGCATCCGGATAGCAGCGGGACATGGTTCGCCCAGGTGGGCGTGCTCACATGCACGACGGACTCCGGGGATGCCGCTCGAATGAGCTCCGCGCCGAGCCGCAGAGCCCCGCAGCCACCGGGTGCCTGGATCGTGCGCACACGCCCGCCCGAGAGGGCGGAATGGTCTGCGCCGAGTACGAGGCGCTCCACTGCCTGATTGAAGCCCGGATTCCCAGCCGGTCCCACATACGCCTTGGTGGTCTGACGCGCGAGCATCGCCTGTTCCGCCTGCCTCACGGCCTGCAGAACGGGCGTTTCCCCCTGATCGTTGCGATAGACGCCCACGCCGAGATCGACTTTGTGGGGGTCCGCGTCGGCGCGGAAAGCGGCCATGAGGCCGAGAATGGGATCCGGGGGGAGTTTATCGAGCCGCTCGAACATCGCTTGGGTCTCCACACGCCGCGCGACCTGCGCGGGAGACCGAAGTCTACCCGGTCGACTATCCGACGGGAGGCATGCCTGCGTACTGCGGCAGATCGTCCGTGATGGGAAACCAGTCCGACCTGGTTCCGGCGAAGCCGTGACCGGTGGGCCGTACGCCCGGATCGCTGTCGAGCGTGCCTGCGGGCACGACTACGATGCCGACCGACCGGACCTCGCGTGGCAGGGTGCTTCCACAGAGCCGGCAGAACGCCGTCCCGAAGTGCCAGTCCTTGGGCGGGCCATAGCTCGATACCTGCGCCTCGCCGCGGAGCCAGCGGAACTTGGCGGAATCGACGAAGATATTCGAAGCATGCGCCGCGCTGTGTGCGCGACGGCAGAGGGTGCAATGACAATTCATCATGCGCCCGGCCGATCTGACGAGCTCGAAGGCCACCTGTGCGCACAGACAGCTGCCGCCAGCCATTTTGCCCGGCGAGGCAACCGGGCGCCTCCTCGGCGCCATCCCATGCGCTGTCACTTCAGACTTCCTCGTGCTGGGGAAGAGCGTCGGTGATCGTGTGCCACGATGCCTTCGAACCGACGAACCGATGACTCTGCGGCTGAATACCGAGCTCACCGTCCAGATTGCCGGCCGGGCAGAACGCGATCCCGGTATCGGGCTCGACCACCGGCATGACCGAACCGCACTTGCTGCAGAACGTGCGCTTGCCGTAGGCCGATGACTGGTAGGTCGAGAGCGCATCCTCGCCGGCCACCCAGCGAAAGCTCGTAAGCGAAACGGTCACGAACGTCGCGAACGCGGCGCCGTGATGCTTGCGGCACATGGAGCAGTGACAATGCGACATGACTTCGAACGGCCCGTCGAGCTCATATCGCACGGTGCCGCACAGACAGGCCCCCTGAGCCACGGCGACGCTCTTGCGGGGCTCATCCTCGGGTGGGTGCGGCTCGGATAGCGCGGCCAGCAGCAGCTCGACCAGCTCGCTGTCCCACATCCGCTGCTCCGGCCCGTCGACGGCCACGTCCGGCACCTGCAGGCTCGCCAGAATCAGCTCGCAGGCGCTGTCGAGGTTGCGCAGGGCCAGCGAACCATCACGCCGTCCCCTGGTGAGCAATCGCTTCAGACGCGTGCGAACCATCTGGTCCCATTCATGAAGACGCCGCTGCAGCGCGGTCGGGAGGTCGCGTCCTCTTCGGAACGACAGGAGGGAGCCCCGCTCGCGCCGCAGCTCCAGGGCCGCAACCAGGAAAGCAGCCACCTTGTCCAGGGCGGTGCCCGGCGCGGTCTCGCCTCGCAGCAGGCTTTCCGCAAACGCTTGTGCCGTGCGCGCGTAACACTCGTCGATGAGCGCCGGCACATCCTGAAACCAGCTCGCCGCGAGCACGGCTTGCTCGTTTCCGGCCTCATAGGCGATCGCTGACCAGCGCATGCGGTGATCGCCACGACGGGCGACGACTCTGGCCGCGGCATCGATCACCGCCATGCGAGTGACCGGGCGCGAGCCGGCCGCCGCTGACGCGGGGTCGCCCGGGGCCGTGCTGCTCGAGGCGGGGTTGACTGTTTGGCTCGCGCTCATGGGTCCTCCAGTCAAAAGCATTTTGCAATGCGCGTGCCAGCGCGAAGACGCCGGATAAGGCCCTGAACCGCTCTTCTGCGGCGCCCCGGAGGAGCAACGTTGGTGCAGGGCAGCGGCGCGCCGCCCGCCTCCGGTGCAGCGCATTGCCCCGCTCCCGGCGCCCCGGTGGGCGATTTGGGTTTCGCGAACTTACGAGCGCGGCGTCACAGTTCCCGGGGTTCCCCGGACCGGCTCGAGACTAAAGTAGCGGCGCACACCAGCCGATACAGACCACGACAGCACAACGGACCGTGCATCCCCCAAGCCACGGCCAACACCGCTCGTGATTCAAATCGTCGGTTCCATCGTTGTTCTGATCTGCGTCTTCGGCGGCTTCGTGCTCGAAGGCGGCCACATTCTCGCCCTGTGGCATCCGACCGAGGTGGTGATCATCGTGGGTTCGGCGCTCGGCGCCTTCATCACCAGCAACCCCACCAAAATCGTGAAGGCGGCCTTCAAGGGAGCGGTCGAGGTCATCAGGGGACCGCGCTACAAGCGCGACGACTACGCGACGCTGCTGAAGCTGCTCTACGACGTGCTCGTCAAGATCCGCAAGGACGGACTCATGTCGATCGAGACCGACCTCGATGCCCAGAGCGGCGGCACGCTGTTCAAAAATTATCCACGGATCGCCGCCGACCCGCACCTCATGGAGTTCATCACCGACTGCCTGCGCCTCATGGTCGGCGGCAGTCTCGATCCCCATGAGCTGGAGAGTCTGCTCGAGATGGAGCTGGAGACCCATCACCAGGCGGCTCATGAGCCGGCCATCGCGGTGCAGAAGGTGGCGGACGCTCTGCCCGGATTCGGAATCGTCGCCGCCGTGCTCGGCATCGTGAACACGATGGCGACTCTCGATGGGGCGGACACGGCCACTATCGGCCACAAGGTAGGCGCCGCCCTCGTTGGCACCTTTCTCGGAATCCTCGTCTCCTACGGATTCGTAGGGCCGATAGCGGCCCTGATGAGCCACGGCGCGAACGACGAAGGCAAAGCGTTCGAGGTCGTGAAGATGGCGCTGGTGGCGAGCGTGCGCGGCTATGTGCCGGCCATTGCGATCGAGTTCGCTCGCAAGCTGCTCATGAGCGATGTGCGTCCCTCGTTCGGCGACCTCGAAGCGCAGCTCAAGGGCAAGGTGAGGACGGCCCCAGTCGTAGCCGAAAAGGAGCCAGCGTGACGACACCAGAGAAAGATGGGCGGCCCATCATCGTCGTCAAGCGCAGGAAGAAGCGGGTCGCGGAACATCACGGCGGCGCCTGGAAGGTCGCCTACGCGGACTTCGTGACCGCACTGATGGCGTTCTTTCTCGTGATGTGGCTCGTGACCGCGGTCTCCAAGGAGCAGCGAGCCGCTGTGTTCGAATACTTCAAGAACCCGAGCATGGAGCAGGGCAAGAGCGTCAAGCCGGCCCCCGGACAGATGGGACCCGGAGGGGCCAGCACGAGCCCGATCAAGCTGGGGGGCGGACTCGATGCGATGCGCTCACGAATCAGCGCGGCGACCGACATCGGCGCGACCGCCGCGCCGATCCGACGCGACCCGACTGAAGATCCCGTGACCCAGAGCCACAGTCAGAGTCAGAGCCGGGCACACGAGCCTTCGCAGAGCGAGTCCGAACAATTGGCACTGCAGGTCCTGCAGGGTCAGGAGCACAAGAAGCTCGAGTCCCTCATGGAGGAGCTCAAGCAGGCAGTCAGCAAGAGCCAGGCGTTGGAACCCTTCAAGGACCAACTCCTGCTCGACATTACCTCCGAGGGCGTCCGCATCCAGATCGTCGATGCGCAAAACCGCCCGATGTTCGACGTCGGCAGCGCACGGCTGCGCGATTACACGCAGGACATCCTGCATGAGCTGACACCGTATTTGAATTCGGTGCCGAATCGCATAAGCCTGACGGGCCACACGGACAGCCGCGCGTATGTCGGCCAGGGCGGCTATACGAATTGGGAGTTGTCCGCCGACCGCGCGAACGCCGCGCGGCGCTCCCTCACCGCGGCCGGCCTGCCCGATGCGAAGATCGCGCGCGTGGTGGGACTCTCGTCATCTGTGCTGTTCGATAAGATGAATCCGCAGAATCCCATCAACCGGCGCATCAGCATCGTCGTCATGACGAAGCAGGCGGAAGAGGACGCCCTCAAGTCCGACGTGGCGGATGCCCGTCCGTATGGCGTGGCTCCCGACAGCATGACGTTCTCGACCGCGTCGCCTGCCGGTTGAACCAGACCCGCGCCTGTGACCGGCCGTGCTCCGTTTCAGTCCTTCCGTTCGGAAACCTGAGCGATCGCGGTGCAGCGGACTCCGCGCCGGGACACCCCGCTCACGCACAAATCAATTACTTAGGCGGGTTTCCGGCACCGAGGGCCGTTGGCATCGTATTTGCTTTATCTAGATCCCAAGGACCGCATCCGGCCGGCGGTCGATAGGTTGCTAGCAACGCGGTGCATGCTCCACGTGACCCCCTCTCGGAGGGCATGCACCGCGGATTTTGACGCTCCATCAAGGAGTCGTCGACGCGGTACTCACCAGTCTGTGCACGATCGCTAGCGCATCGCGCGGACGCAGGTACACAGGCGCCGTGGCTTCCATGGCCAACGGCTCGCGCGTCGGCACGCTCTGCGTCACGGGAGTCGCTCTGATCGTATTCGCCTGAGTGCTCAGCAGGCTGCGGCCATCTCCGGATCCTGCCCCCGGTGGCGTCAGGCCTGGTGGCTCGAGGAGATCGTCCGACGCCAGGCGCTGCTCCAGCTCGACCAACTCGCTGGGCGGATCCGTTTCCTCCGGTGTCAGCAGCAGTCCATGCCTGCGCGCCCACAGCCCCGCGCTGGAGAGGCTCGTCAGCATCGTCAGCGGCACGGAGAGTAGCAGCCCTATCAGAACCGGCGACATCCACCAGATGTAGCGCGGCGCGACCAGCAGAATGGCGCTGCCCCAGACCAACCCTAGCAGGACGTGCCACTTGTGGCGATTGAGTGCCTCGAGAAAGGTAATGCCGCGATCGCCGCGATCCTGCGCGTTCCAGGTCACCGATCGGCCGGCGAGGGTCGTCACCACGAACGTCGTATGAAATAACATCATCGAAGGCGCGAGCAGCATGCTGAACAATTGCTCGACCAGCAGGCTGGCCAGCAGCCGCCACGCACCGCCATATCCCCGCCGCAGCTTTCGATCGACCAGCGCGAGTGTGGCCCCCAGCAGCTTGGGTGCCAGCAGCACACCAATCGTCCCGGCCAGCAGAATGACGATTTCGCCTTCACGGTATTGCGGCCAGGTGGGAAACAGCGAGTACGAGCCTGACGCAAAGTACTGGTAGCCGTTCACCGCATCCAGGCAGACGACGATCGAGCTCAGCGTGAGCACCGCCAGCCACATGGGTGAAGTGAGATAGGACAGCACGCCGGTGATGAGATGAATCCGGCTGAGCCAATGCAGGCCCCGCATCGGCAACAGCCCGAGGTGCTGCAGGTTGCCCTGTGCCCAGCGGCGGTCGCGAGCGGCGAAGTCCACGACGTTCGAAGGGACCTCCTCCCAGCTGCCACCCAGGTCGGCCAGCAGCCATACCTGAAATCCGGCGCGGCGCATGAACGCGGCCTCCACGAAATCGTGGCTGAGAATCTCTCCGCCCAGTGGAGGCGAGCCCGGCAGCCGCGGCAGGTCGCAATGGGCCGCGAACTCACGCAGGCGCAGGATGGCGTTGTGGCCCCAATAGTTGCCTTCGCCGAGCTGCCAGAACGCCAACCCGCTCGCCAGCATGGGGCTGTTGAGCCGGGCCGCGAACTGGATGAGGCGGGCAAACAGCGTCTCGCGCCCGGCCGGCATGGGCAATGCCTGGATGATTCCGGCCTCGGGATGCGCGTCCATCATCTGCGCGAGCGTCACGAGAGCATGGCCCGACATGATGCTGTCGGCATCGAGCACCACCGCATAGTCGTAGGCTGCGCCCCAGGAGCGCACGAAATCCGCGATGTTGCCGGCCTTGCGGCCGATATTTTCCTTGCGCCGGCGGTAGAAAATGCGTCCCTGCCCATCATGCCGGGCGACGAGTGCGGCGTAAGCGAGCTCTTCCTTCGCGGCGATCTCCGCTTTGCGCGTGTCGGACAGAATGAAAAGGTCGAACGCTGCCTGCTGCGGACACGCTTTGAGCGATGACCACACGACGTCGAGCCCGGCCGCCACTCGCTGCGTGTCCTCGTTGTAGATGGGCATGACCACCGCGGTTCGGCCGGTCAGCGCGCGTCCCGCCACCTCCTCGGGATGCAAAGCGGCGGGATCGCGCCCCACGAGCCGGATGATGAATCCGGCCAACGCCGTCCAGAAGGCGCCCGTGATCCAGGTGAACAGCACGAAGAACAGGATGAGACTGGCTTTTTCCCAGTTCGTAAAGCCATTCGTCCGCAGGATGTCCAACATCAACGCGCTCGCGAAAGCCGCGGTCAGAAACGTCAGGCCGAAGAAGAGCGCCCTGCGCCAGTGAGCAGCACGTCGCAGGCGATCCGGTGTCATGGCTACGCTCCTGATGGGGTCCACTGATAAGTCCAGGTCTCGGTCAACGCCTCTCCGTACAGGGTCAGGTAACACCGCAGATCGACTGGCTTGTCGCCGTTCGGCTTCATACGCATCGAGACACGCCACACCCCGTTCGCCGCGAGCCGCTCGACGGTGATCGCATCGATTTCGCCTCCGCTCGCGCTCGCGGCAGCCTGTACAGGCTGCGTGCCAACGAGACTGTCGAGATCGCCTCCTGCGAAGTCAACCACGACCCGGCGCATTCCCGCCACTACGCTCGTGCCGCGCACCAGTCGGGTGAAGTGAGTAGCAATAACCTTTCCACCCGGCGGCCACTGCGTCGTCATCGTGTACGCGGAGAGGAGATACGAGAACGTCATCGGCTTATGGGGCTGCGCCGCCGCATCGGGCACCCAGAAGGCGACGATATTGTCGTGAATCTCTTCGTCCGACGGAATCTCGACGAGCTCGACGCCGCCCTTGCCCCAGTCCCCGAGCGGCTCGATCCGGTAACTGGGCCGCCGCTCGTAGCGCGCCTCGTTGTCCTGATAGTGATTGAAATCGCGGTCGCGCTGCACGAGGCCGAACCCCCGCGGGTGCTCATCCATGAACCGGTTCACCCGCAGGTCACGCGGATTCACCAGCGGACGCCACAGCCATTCGCCCGTTCCCGCCTCGGTCATCAGACCATCGCTGTCGTGCACTTCGGGGCGAAAGTCGTCGAAACGATGGTTACCCTGGTTCTCCCCGTAGAGAAACATTGAAGTCATCGGCGCAATACCCAGCTTCGCGATCTGCCGCCGCGGATACAGCTCGGCGGTCACCTGCACCTGGGTGTTGGTGCCCGGGCGCACCTCGAATTGATACGCGCCCGTGATGCCGGGACTGTCGAGCAGCGCGTAGATCGTCAGAGTGCGCTGCTGCGGCTCCGGCCGCACGAGCCAGAAATCGGTGAAGTACGGGAATTCCTCTCCGGAGGCGGAGGCCGTGTCGATTGCGAGCCCCCGCGCGGACAGTCCATAGGTCTGATTGCGGCCCAATACCCTGAAGTACGAGGCGCCGAGGAACACGATGAGCTCGTCCTTGTAGGTCGGCTGGTTGAGCGGGTAGTGAACGCGAAAGCCGGCGAAACCCAGGTCCGTTGGCAATTGCAGCTTGGGGACCTGCGGACCGAAATCGAACATGGCCGGGTTGTAGAGCACGGGTCGCGCCACCCCGCCGCTCACCTCGGAAATGTTGACGCGCCGGTCGAAGTTGAAGCCCCGATGGAAGAATTGCACCTCGAACAGCGCCCGGTCGTACCAGAGCGAACTGGTCCGGTGAAAGCGGATGTCGCGATACTGATCGTAAGTGAGCTTCGCGATGGGCTCCGGCAGCTTCGCCGAGCGATTCCGGTAGGTCTTGCCCGCGCGGTCCTGAGCCAAATGTTCGACAGTCGCGAAGGTAAATGGGGGCGACGGCGGTCGCGGCGGGGCGGCAGGTCGTGGGGGCACGGCAGGGCGCGAGGGGCTTGCAGCTCGCGCGTCGTCGGCCGGCTCCGTCGTGCCGGTCGTGGCAGGCCGCGACGACTTACCAGGGTGCGGCGCCTTAGCGCGTTGCGGCGCGCTGCCGGGCTGCGAGCTGCCGGGCTGCGCGGCGTCCCCGGGCTCTGTTGCGTTGGCGCCGCCGGCCCGCGGTGCTTTGGCAGGTCGCGGCGCCTTAGGCGGCTGCGGCACGTTGCCGGGTTGCGTAGTGCTGGGAGGCTGCGTAGTGCTGGGAGGTTGCGGGGCGCTGGCGGGCGGCGCGGGGCTAGGCGGCTGCGCCGCCGGAACGAGGGAAGGCTGCGACGGGTCGGCAGGCGGGGCAGCAGCCGCCAGGGTCGACATGAGCACTGCGACGGCGAGCAGCTGCATTCGTTGAACCAGAATCACTAAAGTCAGTCCTCAGTGCGCAATTCAACTGCGCCGGCCCTTCATCGCGCAAATAGAACCCCCGACGTCGCTGTTTGGCGACATCACGGAATTCTGCTCACCTAGAGTCGACGCCGATTGTCTCAGCGCAATACCCGGGTCGTGTCCTAAAAGGGTGTAAGACGATGTCTTACACGATTTGAGGCCATTCTTCTCTTTTAACGCCCCCCGACCGAAACCGTCCGGGACCGCGCACCGGGAGGCTAGCAGACGAGCGTCGGATCGCGCCTGAGCGGAGGGCCTGTCCGAGGCAAAATCCAACGCCTGCCTGCGCACCACAGGTCCCACCGCGCAAAGCCCCAAGTGCAGCCGTTGCACCACGAAAAGCCGTTGCATTCTAGCCAAGGCCAAAGCCTGTGCAGCTCGCACCCCTTTGGGTTTTGCGCCGGAAATCGCGCACAAAACTGGTGCATCATCGGAAGTCCGCGCCCTCTATGTCATCGCACTGCACGGATTCTTAACGGGAAATTAACTTGGCATGCTTGATGCTTGTGCGACCAAGCACTTAATACACGTCAGCACGAGGAGGGGCCTAGAATGCAAAAACAACTGTTGCACAAAATCCACATTACTTGCACCGCACTGGCGATCACCGGTATCGCGCCGGGATATGCTCTCGCCGCGGATGCAGCGGCAGCGGCTCCGGCCGTGCCCAAACTGGCGGACATCCTGGACGCCTCGGGCATTGCCATCACCGGCTATGTCGCCGCGTCCTACTATCATTCGTCCGGCTACAGCACATTCCATCAGTTCGACATCGAGCACGACACATTTCAGCTCGACCAGGCGGGCGTGACAATCGCCTACCAGCCGAAAGAGGGCTTCGGCGCGCTGGTGAATATCATAGGCGGAGAAGATGCCCGCGTCGTGAATGCTGCTGAGAACGGCACCAATAGCACCGTGAATGTGACCCAGGCGTTCCTGCAATACGCGACGGGCCCCCTGACCGTGATGGCCGGCAAGTTCGTGACGCTGGCGGGTGCGGAGGTCATTGCTCCCACGGGCAACACGAATTTCTCGCGCTCGCTGCTGTTTTTCTCGGAGCCCCTGACTCACACGGGCATCCGCGCGTCGTATGCGGCGACCGATACGGTCACCCTGATCGTCGGCATGAACAACGGTTGGAACACGACTTCCACCTCATACGGCTCTAAAACCGCCGAGCTTGGCGTCGGGTTCATTCCGAACAAGATCTTCTCGCTGACGGCGCAGGCGTACATCGGCAAGGTGCCGGTTTACAACGCGAACCGGACGCTGGTCGATCTCGTAGCGACTTACAATGCTACTTCCGCCCTGTCCCTCGTCCTAAGCTACGACTGGGGCCAGCAGCAGCAGGCCGATGTGGGCGGGGTCGGCTCCCCCGATCTCAAGTGGAACGGGGTCGCCGGCTACGTGAACTTCGCGATCAACGATCAAATGCGTGTGTCGCTGCGCGGCGAGCTACTCGACGACAAGGACGGCTTCAACACGGGTACGCCGCAGAAGGTGAAGGAAGGAACGGCGACCTTCGGCTACTCGCCGGTCAAGAGCTTCGAGCTGCGCGCCGAATTCCGCTACGACAAGTCGAATGCGGCGACTTTCGTGAATACGATGCACGGTACGACCCAGACCTTCGAGGATCACCAGACGGGTGTTGCTCTGCAAGGCGTCTATAAGTTCTAAGCACCGGGTTTGGAAGCACGGGTCCCAAAACAATAAGAAGCTCCAAAGCATTAGCTAGAACGGCATGGCCTTGCCGCCCCCAGGCTCGACGGGGCGGCACTGGTCGTGGCGGCTTCAGGCGGTCAGGGAGACTCGACCAGAGGAATGTGATACGCGGTCAGGATCTCATTGATCTGCGGTCGATGGCCCGCAATCCAGTCATCGAGCGTGGCCTGCCAATCCTTCTCGCCGTTGCGCAAACCCATTGAGATCTCGTAGTCGAACCTGATTTTCGGGTCGGGCTTGAACGGTACGGCGGTCCAGGGCTTGGGCCCGGAGTGCCGGTTGACGATGTATCCGGCGATGGGGCCCCAGACGATGGCCACGTCGATATTGCCCGCGGCCAGATCGCGCTCGACGATCGTATCCGCGGTTTCCTTCGGATCCCCGCTCTGCGTCGCATAGAGCACCGCGTGATCGAGGAGCCCGTTTTGCAACACCCAGTCCGAGGCCGGCGTTTTGGCGAACAGCCCGATGCGCAGCGCGTGCAGCTTCGCCGGGGGAAGCTTCAGCAGATCATCGGCGGTCCTGAGGTCCTTCAGATCCTCGCGTGCCGGCACGACCAGCGCGTAGACCGAATGCATGTAGGGTTGGGTCGTGGCCGTGAGCTCGTAGCCCTTGGGCACGCCGATGATGACATCGCACTTGAATTGTTGAGTCTGCTCGTCGCGCGCCCGCAGCGTGTTGCGGACAAAGCCCATGCGCTGCGGAAAATACGTGTATTCGATTTTCCGCCCGAGGTCGTGCGCAAGTGCCTGCGCTATCTTGTTCTCATAGCCCTCGCCGCGGGAGTTGGACTGCGGCAGGCCATTGGCGTCGGCGCACACGCGCAGCACGGCATCCGGCTTCTGTCCCGCGTTCGGCGGCGCTCCGGGCTGCGCGCCCGCAGCCGGGCTGGCCGCAGCGCCGGACAACATCGCGCATAGACACAACGTCGCAACACCGGGGGCGCGTATCCGACTTCGGTCCATACTCGTCATCTTTATTTCTTTGCAGCCTGCGCGTCATCCAGGGGATACAGATGGCCGGGCGCGATGTTGCCTTCGGAGCGTCCTTTCAGGTAGGCGTACAGGTTTTCCCAATTGTCCTGCACCAGTTGTACGCCGCCGAAATTGGGCATGCCCTTCTCCGGCCGGCCCTGCGTGACCGTCGTGTGGAACTGGTCCTTGGTCAGCACCTTCAGGGAGTTCACGAGGGCGGGGCCGACGAGCCCCTCCTGCTCGGCGCCATGGCAGCGCTCGCAGGCCATGGCGCGCCACGTCTTCCAGCCCGCCAGGGTCTTCGCATCCACCTTGTTGCCCCCTTTGACGGTGTAAAGGGGAGTCGAAACCGACTTTCCGCCCGCTGCCGCGGGCGCCGGTTCGCCCTGCGCGCGGGACGCAGCGGCAAAACCCGTAGAAACCAACATCATCACGGCCGATACCAACACAACGCCCGGAGTCCTCATCATCCGCATCATTCCCCCTCAGCTTAAACACGAGCGCCACGCCGCTTGCGCGGCGTGGCGCAGCTCAACACTCATCGCGGGGCCGGTGCGTCAGCAGCAATTCGCGCGCCCGTCCCACCTCCTGACCGGATCAGGTCTCAGGCAGCGCGAACACGAACAAAGTTCCGCCGAGAGTCGTGAACCTCGACAGATCCTTGTAGCCGCCGACCGCGCCCAGGCCCGCAGTGGACTCGGTGAGCCCGGCCGCCATGCCGATGCCCGCCCAGCCGCCGATGCCGGAATACACGCCGACGTACTGCTTGCCGTTGTACTCGTACGAGAACACGTTGCCGATGATTCCCGAGGGCATCTTGAACTTCCACAGGTCCTTGCCGTCCCGGGTACTGACGGCCTTGATATAGCCTTCGAGAGTTCCGTAGAACGTCACGTCACCATCCGTCGACAGCGCGCCCGACCATACGGAGAAGCGCTCCGGCTTGGTCCACGCGATCTTGCCCTGTGACGGGTCCCAGGCGATGAAGTTGCCCATGCCGCCATGGCTGTTCGGTGCGGGGAACATCGTCAGCGTCGCACCGACGTACGGCTGTCCGGCGGTGTACTCCACCTGGAACGGCTCGTATGTCATGCAGACGTGGTTCGTCGGCACGAGCACGAATCCGCTCTTCGGGTCGTAGCTCGAGGGCTGCTGGTCCTTCGAGCCCAGTGCCGCCGGACAGATGTTCTTCACATCGACATCCGGACCGGTCGTGCCCGGCGAGTACTTCTTGTCCACCAGCGGACGCCCGGTCTTCATGTCGACCTTGCTCGCCCAGTTCACCTGCGGGTCATACTTTTCCGCGACCAGCAGCTCGCCGGTCACGCGGTTCAGCGTGTAGCCGAAACCGTTGCGATCGAAGTGCGCCAGTCCCGGAACCTTGGCTCCGCCCTTGGTGACGTCCAGGAGCACCATCTCGTTGACACCGTCGAAGTCCCACTCGTCGTGGGGCGTCATCTGGTAGACCCACTTGGCCATGCCCGTGTCGAGATCGCGCGCCCAGATGGTCATCGACCACTTGTTGTCCCCCGGCCGCTGCGCCGGATTCCAGGTGCCCGGATTGCCGCTGCCGTAGTACACGAGGTTCAACTTCGGGTCGTACGCGTACCAGCCCCACGTGGTGCCGCCGCCCAACTTCCATTGGTCGCCCTTCCAGGTCTTGAGCGAGGAGTCCTTGCCTACGGGCGCCATCTTTCCGTTGGTCCACGTCATGGTCTTGGCGGGATCCATCAGCAGCTCGTTGTCCGGTCCCGTGCTCCAGCCCGTCCAGACCTTCTTCCCGGTCTTGATGTCATAGGCAATGATGCGGCCGCGGACGCCGAACTCGCCGCCGGAAATGCCGGTGAGGATCTTGTCCTTGAAGACGTGCGGTGCGTTGGTGTTGGTTTCGCCGATCTTGGCGTTGCCATTCTTCACGCTCCATACGACCTTGCCGGTCTTCGCATCGAGCGCCACGAGGGTGGTGTCGGCCTGTTGCAGGAAGATCTTCCCGTCGCCGTACGCGAGGCCGCGATTGACGGTATCGCAACACATCACGGGTACGACGTCGGCGTCCTGCTTCGGCTCATACTTCCAGCGGAAGGTCTGATCCTTGAGATTGACTGCATACACGTTGTTGGGGAATGGCGTATGCATGTACATCGTGTCGCCGATGACGAGCGGTGATCCCTCGTGGCCGCGCAGCACGCCCGTGGACATGGTCCACGCAACCTGCAGCTTGCCCACGTTGCTCGCGGTGACCTGCTTCAAATCACTGTGACGATGATTGGCGTAGTCGCCGGCCTGTGCGGCCCAGTTCGCGGGATCGGCGATCCGCGCGTCGAGGTCGGCGTCTGCCAGGGCGGAGGTCGATATCACCGCGGCTGCGGTAAGTACGGCTCCCCTCATTAAGACTGATCGGTACTCGTAGCTCATATCTCCTCCAGCTTCTTGATTCTCGGAAATACGGTCGCTTCCTGCGCTCCTCGGCGAACACCAGTTTGTCGGAAGCGAAGCCCTCCGTAGCAAGACACGATGTGGGTCGCATGTCCGGCACACGCTAATTTTCGGGGGGTATCAATACACCCGCTGTAACCGGCCTGCAACCGCAAACGTTGGAGGAATACAGCGTGCCGGCGTAGGATCGTTCGGGCCGCGTACCGCGGTGTGTCATGGATGGAACGTTATGGTCCCGCTATTCGTGCAATCCTGGTTCCGGACCTCGACAGTGATCGCGGCGGCAGCGCTGTGTTGGTGCGCAATGCCGGCGCGCGGCGACGCTCCCCGGAACGACTACCCGACGGTCGCAAGGGTCGAGTACGTCCAGGAATGCATGACCAGGAACGGCGGCGTCCTGTCCGATATGTACAAGTGCTCGTGCGCCATCGATCGGATCGCGGAGCGTTTGACGTACGACGAGTTCGTGGAGGCCGGCACCTTCGCCCGGTACTCGACCCTGCCCGGCGAGGGCGGAGGAATTTTCCGGGACCCGGACCGCGCGAAGGAACGCGCGAAGCTCTATCGGAGCCTGGAGGCCGAGGCGTATCACACGTGTGGCTTGAAAATAGCGTCGAACGCCCGCCCTTAATCGGGCAGCGCGTACGCCGCGGCGAGACAGCGCCGCAGCGTAGCGCGTCGAGGGTCAGGGACTGAGAGCCACTCCCCAAGGCCCCTTCCCGACGGGTACCTTCTTGATCACGCTCAAGCTTGCGGTATCGACGATGGTCACATCATTCGATGAGCCATTCGCTGTGTAGAGGCGATGACCGTCACGGCTCAGAGCGAGCCCCCAGGGACGGGCGCCGACTTCGACTTCCTTGATAAGCTTCTCGGTGTCCTGCGCAATCACGGCGACAAAGCCGCCGCGGCCGGTGCTCACGTAGATGCGCTTACGGGCGGCATCCAGCACCACGCCCATCGGGCGGGCCTCTTTGCGCATCTGCACAACGCGCGTGGTCGGCTCGCCTTCGGGGATCGCGATGCGGTACAACGATGCGTCGGATTCTCCTGAAACATAAGCAGTTTTGCTGTCGGGCGTGAACGCGAGATCGCGCGGCCGCATGCCCACGGAAACTGTCTTCAGCACCTTGAGCGAAGTGGTGTCGACGATCGAGACCGTGCTATCCGTTTCGCTCGTGACGAGAACCCATTTCCCGTTGGGCGACAGGCGCACGCCTTCCGGCTCGTGGCCGATCGGAATGGTGGCAACGATTGCGCCGCTGGTCGTGTCGAGCACGGAGGTCTGCGCCGAGTCTTCGTTCGAGATAAACAGCCGTTTGCCGTCGCGGCTCATGTCGAACTGCTCGGGATCGGAGCCCGATTTGAGGACTTTCGTCAGCTTCAGCGTTGCGGTATCGATCACCGCGATGCCATCGGCCTGGAGATCCCGCTTCAACTTCGCGCATTCCTCATCCGGCACCGACGGCGGACACTTCGGCAGGCCGCTGACCGCGACATAGAGGAGCGAGCCGTCCCGATTCAACTTCAGACCACGGGGCCGCTTGCCTACGGTGATGGTGGAAATCACCTCGGCCTTTTGGGTGTCCAGCACACTGACGGTCTCGCCGTCCTCGTTCGACACATAGGCCCGTCCTGCCGCCTGCGCGCCGGGCGGAAGGAGAGCCGCAGCGCCGACGCTGACGCTGGCGAAAACGAGGGAGGCGAAGACTCGCTGACGGGTACATAGCGACACGAAAGTGAATTGCATGCGGGACGTGTTCCATGCTGGAGCAAAGGGGCGCGAGCATATCGCCTGCGGTCCGGCGCGAGTATGGGAAATCCTCCCGATCGGCGTTCCGCCTCTGTTCCGGTCGCGGCGCGAGGTGTTCCGTTGCACGAACAACCTTCTGGCAAGCCCAAGCCTACCCACCCGTTCGAGGGGTCTCCAGACTCAACCTACAGGGAACCCCAATCGATCCAGTGGGAAATGCACCTCATCCGGGGCGCAGCTGGAGCACTGCCCGACAATGGTGCAGCGGTGACGTCAGCGCCTCGGGTGTGAGCGCACGCCTGTACAGACGGCCTTGACAATCATGGGCTTGCTGCTCACGGGAGCTCTGGCGGGCTTTTGTCCGGCTGGCACTCGCTTTGCACTACAAATCCAGGGCAGGACTACCCCTGCACGGATAAGGAGGCTTTCGATGAATCGGCTGACATCGTCCGTCGCGGCACTCGCTGCCGCCTCACTCTCGCAGGGATGCACAATCTCACACCTGACAGCGCAGACAACACCGGCCAGGGCCGGAGCGACTGCGGCATTGGTAGCACCCGCCACTGTCAGTCCTGGCAGATCCTGTGTCGGACCCCAGTGTGCTGCGGAAATGATGCGCGTCGCGCACAAGACCGAAGTGCCCGTGGAGAAACAAGCGCCGGCGCTGGCCGGACATCCGCTCACGTCTGTCGTCGTGACTCAGTGCAATCTCATTGTCGCGGTCTACATGACGATGCCGGACGGCAAGCTGCTGCGCTACGATCACAGCGCCTCGATTCCAGCGGAGCAACTCCTTCAAATGGCCTACACGGCAACCCGCAGCGAG
>JAQGOC010000256.1 GCA_028293805.1 Gammaproteobacteria bacterium | reverse complement strand
GAATCGCCCGCCTTCTGCTTGGCCTCGCCCTGTTTGTACACGGTGGCGGCAAGACGCTCGGTGAGATCCGTGCGCAGCTTGTCATCCGCGGCGGCAAGATCGCGCGCCTTCACGAACGCCGGCTCCGCCTTGTCGAACTCATTCTGGTCGAAGTGCGACTGCGCGATGATGGTCCACGCGATGCGTTGCTTGGCGGCATCGACGGGCGGCTGGCGCGCGAGGATCGACTCCGAAACCGTAGTCGCACGCGGGAGGTCCTTGGCCGCGAAAATCTCCTCCGCGGCACGCGTCAGCACGCCGGCGCTATCCGGATGCTCGGGGAACGTCTGGGCGAACTTCACGCCCGCGTCGGTGGCGCGTTTGTGCCATTCGCCTTTCGCCGTATCGGCCAGGCCCTCCTCGCCTTTCTGGTACGACACGAGCGATGCGTAGGCGGCCGTCGCCGACTTGTCGTTCTTCGGATAACTGTATGCCGTGCGCTCGTACTCGGCAGCGGCATCGGCGTACTGATGACTCTCGAACAGCGTCTCGGCGAGAAGGTAGTTCGTCCCCGCGGAGTCCGGATCGTCCGGAAACGACTTCAGATAGTCGCGATACCAGCGGGAGGCCTCCTGGTAGTCCTCGATGCGCTTGGTCTTTTGTGCCGTCGCGTGAAAGTACGTTGCGACGTCCTTGAGATTGATCTTCAGCTCCTGCACGACCTTCGCATATTGCGCGCGGTCGCGGTTCTTCCAGAACGGCGAGCTGAAGTTGTAGCGCTCCACGAACTCGTGTTTGCCGTCGAGCACGAGCTGCGCAAAACCACCCTTCCCGTAGGCATCGATCGCCTGCATCGCGATGGGGGGCGCGTAATCGCTGTAGGGATCGCGTTTGACGTAGGCGAGGTATGTCGCCGCCGCATCCTGGTAGCGCTGCTTCTCGACATACAGGTCGCCGAGTCGCGCATACAGCAGATACGAATACGGCGCCTCGCCGTGCTTCTTCAGGAACTGGTCAATCGACGCGGCGCCGTCGGTATAAGAGAACGTGATCGCCATGACGCGCAGCGTGTCCTCCACGAGCTCGCGCTCCGCTCGCTTGAGGTCCTCGAGCCGCGGCACTTTGCCGTTGCGCCCGGCGGCCAGCCTCTGATCCAACACCCCGGCGAACGACGGGAGGCTTTCCTCGGTCAGCGACTGCTTGAACATCGACCAGCCGTGCTTGTACAGGCTCTGCTCGTAATACTGCGATGACCTGCCGCGCTGGATGACGACGGCGTACGCCTTCTCCGCCTCGACGTAACGCTTGGCGGAGAACAGCAGCTCACCGCGCCGGAACTGCACTTCGTCCATCTGCGGGCTGTTGGGATAGTGCTGCACGATGCGATCGAGAGTCGCGAGTGCCTGCTCCGGCTGTCCGGTGGTCTCATAGGCGCGCGCGAGCTGATAGAGCACCTGGTCGTTGCGTGCGTCATCCGGATAAGCCTTCAGCAGCGTGCCGTAGAGCTTGATGGCCTCGCCGCTTTGCAAATCGACCGTCGTGACCTCCTTCTCCATGCGCTCGATGTCGCCGGCATCGAGATTGAGGTCGCCGAGGCGGCGCAGCGCTTCGGCCCGCAGCTGCGGATCCGTTTTCTGCAGCTCGAGGAAGCGGCGATAGTTCTCCATTGCCTTGGACGCGCTCGCGTCGACCTTGGAGTCCTTGTGCACTTCGACATTGTGCGATTGAAGGTCCCTGATCGTGCGCGGGCTGCTCGAGTCGTCCGCATGGGAAAGGGACGCCGCGCAGGTGGCCAGAACGAGTGCAACCGCTCCCGGAACTGAGCGTCTCATCGCTCCGGCTCCGGAGGCTTGGGCCCGGGAGGCGTTGGCTGTGCGTCGGGTCGCGGCGGCGCGTCGGACTCCGGCTTGTCCTGGTCTGCGGGCTTTGCGTCCGGTGAATTGGGCCCAGGAGCCTCGGCCCCCTTCGGTGCAGCAGCGCCCTGGTCGGTGTGGGTGGCGTCCGTGTTGGCCGCGCGATCGTACATCGTGGCCAGGGCGAAACGCGCCTGCACCTGGTAGGTGCTGAGGCGGCTCTTCTGCTGCTGCAGCTCCTGGATCGCGATCTGTGCCAGATACACGGTCTGTTTCTTTTCGCTTGCCGCAAGGCGCACCTGCAGGGCGTCGATCCGTCCCTTCAGCGCCGCCACCCGTGCCGCGAATTCCCCGGTGTTCGTCGGCACGCTTTTGCGTGCGCGATCGACCCGGATCCAGCGGCTCTGCGCCTCACGCAGGGCGAGATCGAGATCCTTGATGGTCCGGTGCTGTTGCCACATCCGTGCTTTGAAGGAGTCGTTCAGGCGAAAGAACAGCACGCCTTTCACCAGGCGCAGCCGGTCGCGCAACTCAGCATTTTCGGGAGTGTCCGGCGCTCCCGCCATCGAGGCCTCGACCCGCTGGATGCGCGCCCATTGCGCCCTCTCGTCGGTCGTACCGAGCGCGGCGACATCCCCTTCCTTCTCGATGGCATTGACGCGGTTTTCGAGGTCGAGGCGGCGCTGCTGGAGCTTGTCGGCCGCCCCCGAAGCCAACAAGGTATCGGCGCGCGGCAGACGTTCGGCGTAGGCTTTCTCGCGCGTGTCGATCATGTCGCCGAAGGCTTCCATGCTGTCGTCCCAGCGATCGAGCATGTGGCTCATGAACGTGAGATCGCGGTAGTTCTTCAGGCCTTCCTGGAAATCGTGTCCGGCCAGCAGCGTGTACAGGTAACGCGACTCGGGCGACTCCGGAACCTCCTTGAGCTGCCAGAACCAGCCGTAGCGCGCGTCTTTATCCGTTGCCAGCGCCTGCTCGAGCAGATTGCCGTTGCGGATGCGCTCGATCGCGCCGTTGAGCTGCGTGTCCTCCTTGTTGAATGACTCGACGGCGTTCTCGTAATACTCCGCCGACTGCGCGTTGGCGTTCAGCTTGCTGAACGCATAAGGCACGGCGAGATACGACTCCTGCACGGCTGCATCGAGCACATTGCGGTCGCGCAGCTCCATCCAGGGGGCCAGTGCCGAGCGGTAGTCGCCCAGCGCCGCGTCGGCCCAGCCGGTGCCGAGCAGCGCCTTGTTGGAATAAGGGCCATTGAGCCGCACCCGCTCGAGCGCCTGACGCGCCTTTTCCGGCTGCTTCGCCTGCAGATAGGCGAACCCCAGCGCCAGATTGGCGCGGTCCTTCAGCGCCAGCATCTCCTGCGACTGGGCATAGAGGGTGCCGACGCCAGTCAGAAACGGATCCGCGTCCGCGAGCCGGTCCTTGCGAACGAGCGCGACCCCGAGGTTGAACCGGGCGTAGGCCGACCAGACCGAGGCGCCACGCGAGGCGGCGAGCAGCCGGATGGCCTCGTCGAAGTTGCCCTGGTGCATCAGCACGTTGGCGAACAGATGCTCCCTCTGAGCCTCGAGCTCGGGCGACATCCTGCCGTTGATCTTGCGCAGAGCCGCCTCGGCCTTATCCAGATAGCCGCGCGCGTACCAGATCTCCGCCAGGTAGAACCACGCCCGGTTGCGCACCCCAGTCGGGACATCATCCGTCAGCAACGTCTGAAAACGCTCGCCGGCCTCGTTGTGCATGCCGAGCGAGAGGTAGAGACCGCCGAGCAGCAGTTGGCCTTCGGCCTCGTGATGCGAGAGGAGATTCCAATGCTGGTAGGCGGTGAGGCGGGTCAGCGCCTCGAAATCCTCGTCCTGGTAGAAATAGAAGAGCACGTCGCCGTAATGCAGATCGCGGATGCGCGTGTCCGGGAGCTTCTCCGGATCATGCCGCCGCGCACCGGCCGGCGCCGCCGCCAGGGCGACAGCGGCAACCGCTGCGGCCACCACGAGCAAACGCTTGAGAACGCGACCGCTCAAGGCCTATTCCCAGTCCTTGATCTCGAATTCCGGCTGCTGCTTGCGCTGCCGGTCGTTGATCTTCAGCTCCAGGTATTTGGCGCCGATGCCCTTGTCGAACGCGATGGTGGCGCCGCGCTTGTAAGCGCGGTCATTGGGGCCCTTGCCGCTGAAAAAGGCCACCAGCTCGTGCGAGCCCACCTTCAGGTTTCCGAGGTACAGCCGGTGGACGCCGCCTTTGAGAAGGGCTTCGACTTCGCGCGGCGTGTAGAGATAGTTGATGACTTCCTTCTGATCGATCTTGAGCTGGACCGAGTCGAGCGCGAAGAAGTCCCCTACGTCCATCGACAGGAACACCGCCACCTGCGTGTTGGCGGGAAATAGCAGCTCTTCCTCGAGGACGAACAGATCGCGGTTCAGGTCGACGACATCTTTCTTCAGCCCCTGTACCTCCTGATCGAGGCCGCGTGTGTCGGCGGCATCGGCCGAAGCAGCCTCGGGAGCGGGGTCCGCAGCCGGCGGCGGTGCTACGGTGGAATCCTTCTCCGCGGTCGCGGCGGCGGGAGCGGCGGCTGTGCCCGCGGCTGTCCGCGCCGGGGCGCCTGCATTCCTGCCCTGAATGGTAGCCGGGCTGCCGCCCGGAGCAGCATTGACGGCAGGTGGCGCGGCGCCTCGTGCCGTCACCGGGCCGACGGCCAGCAGCAGGCCAAGCGCGCCTACCGCAAGGCCTTCAGCCAGCGACCGGCCCCACCCCGTACCCGCGGCCGGAAACGACAGACGACGCAAGACGACGTAAAGCATATTTCTTCCGATCATTCGTTCAGCAGAGTACGCAGCTGCTGCAGATAAAGATCGTCGCTCTTCGCGCTGTAATCGCGCAGGACGTACCGCACGGTACCGTTACGATCGATCAACACGGTCATCGGCAGATTGTCGACCTGATAGCGGCGACTTACCGCCTTCAGCGGGTCCAGCAGCAGTGAAAAGCTCACTGCCTGCCCGCCATGCGCGAACTCGAGCGCACGGCTCTGATCGTCGTCCACGTTGATCCCATACATCTGCAGACCTGCCGACCGGT
>JAQGOC010000219.1 GCA_028293805.1 Gammaproteobacteria bacterium | reverse complement strand
CGAAATTGCCCTTGGCGGAGTTAAGGCTGCTGACGATCAGGGCGTTGCGCAGGTCCTCGAGATTGATCTTATAGGCGGCGAGCGCCGTGGGGTTGGCCTGGATGCGGACGGCCGGCTTCTGGCCGCCTGAGATGCTCACCAGGCCCACGCCCGTGAGCTGCGAAATCTTCGGCGCCAGACGCGTGTCGGCGAGGTCTTCGACCTGTGAGAGCGGCATCTCGCGGGACGTGAGCGCCAGAGTCAACACCGGAGCGTCCGCGGGGTTGGACTTGCTGTAGGTCGGCGGGGTGGGCAGATTGGCCGGCAGATAGCTTTGCGCGGCGTTGATCGCCGCTTGGACTTCCTGCTCCGCGACATCGATGCTGAGGCTGAGCTGGAATTGCATCACGATCGCGGAGACGCCGCCGGCGCTCGTCGACGTCATCTGACTGAGTCCGGCAACCTGCCCGAATTGCCGCTCCAGCGGCGCGGTGACCGATGTTGCCACTACACTGGGGCTCGCCCCCGGATAGAACGTGAGCACCTGGATCGTCGGGTAATCCACTTGGGGGAGGGCCGATACCGGTAGCTGCAGGTAAGCGACGGCTCCCGCGAGAAACAACGCCACCATCAGGAGCGCCGTCGCGACGGGGCGGAGGATGAATGGGCGCGAGGGACTCATTGCGACGCCGTGCCGCCGTTGGTGCTTTTGGAGGCCGTGCCACCGGCGGGCTGCCCACGCTGCGCTTGCGCGTGACCCTGTGCGTGCTGCGGGCCGGGCGTGCGCACCGCCACGCGCACGCCGTTCTCCAGACGATCGAAACCGCTCGTCGCGATCCTGACGCCGGGGTTCAAGCCCTTCACGGCGGTGTCCTGCTCGTTGGACGTCAGCGGGGCCACATTCTGCACCGCCACCGTGTTGTCGGATCTGACGACATACACGAAGTCGCTGGCGCCGTTGTGCTGGATCGCCACCGTGGGCACCAGCGTCGCGTTTTTCAACATCTCCACCAGCAGCCGCGCGTTGACGAACTGGTTGGGAAACAGTGCCAGCTCCTGGTTGGGAAGCTCGGCGCGAAAGCGAACGGTTCCGGTCAGGGTGTCGACCTGATTGTCGAGGGATGCGAGCGATCCGGACTCGATCCGATGATCGTTGGCGCGGTCGAAGACATCCACCGGGAGCTTGTTGTCCCCCTTCAATTGCGCCTGCACCCGCGGCAGGTCGTCCTCCGACACGTTGAACACCACCGTGATGGGCTGCAGCTGGGTGATGACGATGAGCGTGGCGCTGCTGCCGGCGAATACGGTGTTGCCGGGGTCCACGAGGCGCAAACCGACCCGGCCCGCGATCGGGGAGACGATGTGGCAGTACTCGAGCTGCACCTGGTCATAGGCCACGGTGCCCTCATCGGCTTTGACGCTGCCCTCGTACTGCACCACGATCTGCTGCTGATCATCGAGCTGTTGTCTCGCGATGCCGTTGCGGGCGTAAGCGTCCTGGTAGCGCTTCAGGTCCATTCTGGCCTGCGCCAACAAACCCGCATCGTGCTGCAGAGTGCCCTGAGCCTGCTTCAAAGTCGCCTGGTAAGGGCGCGGATCGATGTCGATCAGAGGCTCGCCCTTGCGCACCATCTGGCCTTCCCGGTAGTGCACCTCCATGACGCGGCCTGTGATCTGGCTATAGACCGTGACCGTGTACGTTGGTGTCACGGTGCCGAGCGCACTGACATAGACACCGATATCGCCAGCCCTCGATTCTCCCACCGTGATGGCGGCGTTTTGTTGTTGTCCGCGGCCGCTCGCCGGCTTTGGCGGCGGCGTGGTGAAGCGGTGCAGCAGAAAAAGCCCGACCACCAGAATCGCCGCGGCAATCCACACCCGCCTGCGGCGCCACCGGCTTGCGGGAGGCGCTGTGTTGGAAGACGCGGTGGCGTCCTCCCTGGGTGACGAGGAGCCGTCCGGGGTGTTGTTGACCATGATCGCCCTGCTGCGCCTTGAACTGCGCGAAGCCAGGGGGAGCACGCATGTTAAGTGCCTGAGCCTCCGACGAGCGCCTGTCATTGCAAGAGCGCCGGTCAGGGCAAGAGGTTGACTGTGTTTTGCAAACCGCCCGCGCGTGTCTGCAGAGGGCCCGCGCCGTTGGCGCTCCAAAGACCGGGCCATGCGGCTGCGCGGGCGGGAACATTCATTCGCGGCGCAGCGGGTCGAGGGATGCTGAAGACGACTTTCCCTGCGTCCTCTTGGCTCGGGCGTTGGGTCGCCTGGCCGGCCACGTCGCCGCGCTGCCTAAATTGGGCCAATACGTGACATTCTCCGGATTCAGCCGACCCGATCGCTTGAGTTACAATTACGCCCTTGTCGTTTCGCTACACGGCTAGGCAGTGATCGCCGCAGGGCATCATCCGAACGCGCGGGCCATAGGCCGCGCCGGATCGATGTGCCGGAAGACACTGAATCGGCACGAAATTCTTAACTCATTGATTTTATAAGCTGTCAGTGGCAGGAAGCATGGGCTGGCAGCACGAGAGGACACATCCATGGCCCGTGGAGTCAACAAAGTCATCCTGGTCGGCAACCTCGGCGCCGATCCCGAAACCCGCGCCATGCCTTCGGGCAGCAGCGTGGCCAATCTGCGTATCGCCACGAGCGAAAGCTGGCGGGACAAAACCTCCGGCGAGCAGCAGGAGCGCACCGAGTGGCACCGCGTCGCTCTTTTCGGTCGTTTGGCGGAAATCGCGAGCGAATACCTGCGAAAAGGCTCGCAGGTCTACATCGAGGGCAGCCTGCGCACCCGCAAGTGGCAGGACAAACAGGGCGTCGAGCGCTTTTCCACCGAGATCGTCGGTAGCGAGCTGCAAATGCTCGGCGGCCGTGGCGGCGGCGGTGGCGGTGGCGGTGGCGGTGGAGCAGGCGGTGCCGGAGGCGGTGGGGCATCCGAATCCCGCGGTGGCGGTAGCGCGGGATCCGCGGCAGCGAAAGACCCCTATTCCGAGTACGCGGGTCCCGCGAGCTCCCCGGGCGGCGAAAAGGAGGACTTCGACGACGATATCCCGTTCTAGCGTCGAATCTTCGGCAAATTCGTTGGCAACGAGGCCTGCAGAGCTATTTCTGTAGGCCTTTTTGCTTGTTTACGCCATTTGGGTCACTGCCGTAAACAAGCAAACCCGACGGCGATGTGGGCGTTGGCGTTGGCGTTGGCGGAGGTCAAAAACCGCCGTCCTGCCCTCCGGTGAACGGCTTCCGTGGTGCGGTGTCGAGCCACGGCATACCCCTCTCACAGCCCGCCGTGTGGTCGCGCACGGAGCCCGCCCGTGGTGCCTTGCCCCGATCAAGTTTCGGTCCCGAAACGGCGCGGCCGCATGCGCGGACTCCTCTCCGGCACGATTGTTGCGAATTCTCGCTGCCCCGAAACCACTTAAGCCTCGCTTCCTGCGACAGGAACCGCTCGGGTGACTACGCCAGGTCCAACAGAGGGTGATGAACCTCGCTGGCACCGTGCTTGGCGAGCTCTCCTGCGCCAGGCTTCGCCGGGAGCCTCTCCGAAAACAAATGCAGCGCGCCAGCATCAGGCGGGCGCCCGGCAGAACCGCCACCCTGCGCGGCGCACCGTAGCAGTTATGGGGCGCGTGCTCGATCAACGCGACGGACTCGGGTTGTATTGCATCAATCTGTTGCGCCATATGGTCGCGTTGGATCGCGGCAGCCGTTATGTCATCTTTTTGCGCACACCCGGGCACAGTACGCTGTTCCGCGATGATGCGAATGTCGAGACACAGGTTCTGCCGGCCCGCAGCAAGCTCTGGTGGGATCAGGTCACCGTGCTCCGAGCCGCCCGGCGCTGCGACGCCGATCTGATCTTTAATCCGAAGTTCTCGATTCCCTTCCTGACGCGGCGTCCCTGTGCATTCGTCTTGCAGGATTCGGATTGGTATGTCAATCCCCAAAACTATCCGTGGTGGGACATCATCTACATCCGGCTGTTACTCCCGCTGTACTGTCGCAAGGCGAAGCGCCTGCTGGTCATCTCCCAATCGACGCTCGCCGACCTCGCACGCCACGGTGTGATCCACGCCGACAAGGCCAAAGTCACTCATGCCGCCGTCGCCGCGAATTTCACGCCGATCCGGGACGAAGCGGCATTGAGCCGCTTTCGCTCTACATACGAGCTGCCTGAGTCTTTCATCCTCACGGCCACCCGTGCGTACCACACCGGACACGAGAGCTCGCCGCCCTATCCGGGGGTAACAACAAGCGCTTGCTGCACGCATATCAGCAGTACCGGCGGCGTGGTGGGCAGCTGCCGCTCGTGGTTGCCGGCCATCGCATCGAGGAATACTTGCGAACGAAGGGCTTCACGGACGCGGATTTTGCGGGGGTCCGGTTCATCGGGCTCGTCCCGAACGCGCAGATGCACCTGGCGTATCAATTGGCCGAATTCTTTGTACTCGTCAAACTGTGTGAGAGCTTCGGCCTGCCGATCCTCGAAGCGCTCGCCAGCGGTTGTCCCGCCATCGTGCCGAAGACCTGCGCTAGTCCCGAGGTGGCCGGGGGCGCGGCGCGCCT
>JAQGOC010000195.1 GCA_028293805.1 Gammaproteobacteria bacterium | reverse complement strand
AGTTCGATCTGGGTGCCCTCGCACTACCCGGCCAACTCCCGCTCAGCCTGCCTTCGGCGCTGGTCCATCAGCGACCTGACATTCTGGCCGCTGAAGCACAGCTTCACGCGGCAAGCGCGCAGGTAGGCATTGCGACGGCACGTCTGTATCCGGAGATCACCCTGTCGGCAGGCGCCACCGCCGAGTCGTTGCACATCCGCGACCTGTTCGATCCTGCTGGCCTCGTATGGAGCGTTGCGGCCGGAGTGACCCAGCCCGTCTTCAACGGAGGCATGCGCCGAGCCCAGCGACGCGCCGCGTTGGCGGCGCTCAGAGCATCTGCCGCCGATTACCAGGAAACGGTGTTGCAGGCATTCGGGCAAGTCGCGGACATCCTCCAGGCTCTCAACCACGACACCAACTTGCTAGCTGCTCAGAAGCGCGCTCTGGATTCGGCCTCGCGTTCCCTGGGCCTGCAACGCATCAACTATGAAAAAGGCGGCACCGGTCTTCTCAACCTGCTCGATGCGCAACGGCAGTATGAACAGGCGCGGCTGGGCTACGTTAGAGCTGAAAGCCAGCGCTATCTCGATACGGTCCAATTGCAGGTCGCTGCGGGCGGCGTGGGATGGGACCCAGACTCGAGCACGGGCAACAGCTCGCTCAGCGACGTACGCCGGTAAGTAGCTGACTCCTTGAGCAGCTACTCCGAGGCGCGCTGCGAGCGGCCCTCGCGGCTGAGGTCGGAAAATTTCGATAGCGGAGCTTCAGCGTCGCAGTCGAAGTGGAAGTCGCATCGCAATACGACTACGCTGCAAACACGGGTGATCGTCAACCCGAGAAGAAGAGGGGGAACGCACGGGCAGTAGCCCGGGAGATCGAATGTCGGCATCTTCGCAAAAGCAATCTCTTATTGTGCAGTCAAGCTCGCCACTACCGCTGGAGGCCGTCATCTTGACGCCCCAGCTTGGCACCAGGCCTTCCCGCCCGCCGGACTTCGAGGCGGAGAATCGCGCGTTGGCGGACCTCGCCAAGAATATGCAGCGCCCGGCGGACGAAATCCTCACGACACTCGCCGAAACTGCGCTGCGACTGTGTCGCGCCGGATCGTGCGGAATCAGCATCATCGAAGAGGAGAAGGGCGTTGCCATATTCCGCTGGCACGCGCTCGTTGGTGCGCTTGCCGAGCATCGGTGGGAGACAACACCTCGCAATTTCAGTCCCTGCGGCACGGTTGTCGACACGAATGCCATTCAACTGATGTCGAGCATCGATCGTCACTTCACCTACTTCGCCGGCGTCAAGCCCGCCATCCTCGAGGCGCTGCTCGTGCCTTTTGCACTACACGGGAAGACGGTCGGTACCATCTGGGTCGTCATGCACGATCCCGATAGTCACTTCGATGCCGAAGACGGGCGCCTGCTCAGCAATCTCGGGGAATTCACCGCGGCGGCCTATCAGGCCAAGTCCTCATTCGAGCAGCTGGCGGATTCAGACCGCCGCAAGGATGAGTTTCTCGCGACCCTTGCCCATGAGCTCCGCAACCCGCTCGCAGCCGCGCAAACAGCGGGCCAATTCCTCAATGCGAGTTTGAGCCACGGTGCCATTGGCGATCTGCAACGAGCCAGCGCGCTCCAGCAGCGTCAATTGATGGCGATGGGCCGCATGATCGACGACTTGATGGACGTCTCGCGCGTCTCGCGGAATAGGCTGGAGATACGGCGTGGACGCGTCGAGCTCGTGTCGGTGATCCTCGATGCCATAGAAATGAATCGCGTAGCCATCGAGGCGGCACGGCATGAGCTGAAGTTGAATCTACCTGACGAGCCTATCTGGATAGATGGAGATGAGACGCGCTTGGCCCAGATCTTCTCCAACTTGTTGCACAACGCTGCGAAATTCACGCCGCCGCAAGGGCGCATCGAACTGGAGACTCGCCTCGAGCCCGGGAATGTGGCGATTGTCATCCGGGATAACGGCCTCGGAATATCCCCCTCGATGGTGTCCAGAATCTTTGACCCATTTTCGCAAGTCGAGACGGCGCGGGCGCATGCCCAGGGCGGCCTGGGTATCGGGTTGAGTCTCGTCAAGCATCTGACTGATTTGCACGGCGGTTCTGTGCAGGTGTTTACCGAAGGCGAGGGGCGCGGGACCGAATTCACGGTCCGGTTGCCCTTGGCTGCTGAGGCGCACTTCAGTCAGACCGCTGGAAAGCAGGCGGAAACCAACGACGCTGCGGTCAAGCCCTCCTTGCGCATCCTGGTGGCCGATGACAATCACGACGCCGCCGATGCCATGTGCCTCCTGCTGCAGCTCACTGGGTACGAAGTTCGCGTGTGTTATGACGGGGCGACCACACTTGAGCAAGTTGCGAGTTTTCAGCCTCACGTGCTGCTGCAGGACATTGCGATGCCTGGCATCGATGGCCTCGAGATTGCGCGGCGGCTGCGCGCCGTCGCAGCAACCCGTAAGATCGTGCTCGTGGCTTTGAGCGGATTTGGCCAGCCGCAAGACCTGCAACGATCGCAGGCTGCGGGGTTCGAACACCATCTGGTGAAACCGGTCGATTTCGAGCGCATGGGACAGATCCTGAGTACGGTCGGCGTGCGCATCAAAAATCAATCCCGCTCGCAGTTGCCCTGACCCCTGGTCTGCCGACATTGGCAATCGGGTTTGCGAAGAAGGCGCGGGCGCACAGCAATAAACGACATCATGTCGCCGACCAATCTCTCCACGAGATCGACCTCGGCGAATGCCCGTTCCCGGGCAGGATCCAGGGTTAACGCCCTGAGCGTGCGATGACGCCCAGCAGCTCGCCGTCGCGATCCTCGCTTGATTCCCAGAACATGATGCCGCCCAGGTGATTCTTTTTGGCGTAGCGCGTTTTGATCTCGATGGATTGCGGATCGTCGTAGGTAATGAAGGTTCTGGTGGCGCTGTTCCAAAGGTAGGGCGCCTGTGCGCGCTCGTCCCAGTACCGAACGAACCCCTGTTTCCCGATGAATTGCTCCGCCAGCTCGGCGTAGGTGTGATCGCCTTCGTACCGCTCGTAAGGCTGGTTGAGTCCATTGTGTAGCGGCGTCACGCCGGTGAAGCCGCGACCGTAGAACGCGACCCCGAGGACGAGCTTGTCGGCCGGGATGCCTGCCGCAAGATGTTGCTGCACCGCCGCGTTGGCGTAACGGTCCTTGGGCGCCGCCGACTCGGAGCGGTACAGGCCGGCGTGATGTCCCGTAGTGGACGTCAGGCTGTTGAAGAAGTCGTAGCTCATCATATTGATCCAGTCGACATAGACAGGGAGCTTGTCCATCTCGGTGTGATCGAAGTACTCGCGATCGGCGGAAGCGATTGTGAGGAGGTAGCGGTCGCCGGCGGTCCGCCCGCGCGCAGCGCTCTCCGCATCCAATTGCTGTCGGAGTGTCTTCAGCAGCAGCGTGAAATTCTGTTTGTCTGCGGGTCGGGATTTGATGCCCGCAACGCCCTGGCCCGGATACTCCCAATCGAGATCAATTCCGTCGATCGCATACTCGCGAAGCAGCTCGACGGCACTGCGGGCGAACGTGGTTCGCGACGCATCAGTCAGCGCCGCGTCGGAAAATCCTTCCGCCGTCCATCCGCCGACAGAGACAAGGACTTTCAGGGTCGGATTTTGGGTCTTGAGCGCACGTATAGCTTTCAGGCTGGCCCCGACAGCCTCATTCTCGAGCGCGACCCTGCCGTTGAGGATCTGCGCAAAAGCAAAGTTGATGTGAGTCAGCCGTTCCGCGTGAATAGCTGTCGGAACCGACCAGCTCGCCACATAAGCCACAATGCGGAAATCCGCCGTGGGAGGCGCCACCGAGTTGGCTCGTGCAGCGCCGAGCTGCGCCACCTGCCAGCACGACACGCACAAGAGGGCCCATGCCACATGGCTCAAGCGGCGTTGCCAATCGTTCAAGTGGTTCACCGGCTTTTCGCACAGTCCTTATCGGACCGAGGTCAGTATAGCCTCGCAAAACAAGGGGCGAGATACCGGCAGACTGGAAAGCGCGCGAGAGGCCGGCCAGCCTGCGCTGGAATCAACGAAACATGAGAACCAAGAGTACCCGGTCAGATGTAGTCCAAACGCGCGTACTCACGGAGGCAACCGATGTCTGATGAAACGGCGCACTCGACCGAAAGGCGCCACCCTGCGGTGGCGCCTCGGTCACGGACTTGAACAACCTTATTTCTTCTCCGCCATGGCTTCCTTCCGTTCCTTGGCTGCCGATTCGACCTTGGTCGACACGACCTTCCCGGTCTTTGCGTCCACCTGGACTTCGGTGACGTCCTTCGAGCCGGTCTGCGCTATGTCGAAAGACCAGATGAGCTTGCCATGCTCCTTCTCGAGCTCTGAGCTGGAGACGGTTCCTCCGGGAACCTTGGACAGCGCCGTCGTGCGCGCATCCGCTTCGGAGACCTTGGCTTGTGCCTGAAGTTTCGCCTGCGACGCTTCGCTTGCCAGCCCCAAAGACGAGCCGAAAACCAGGAGCGACGCGAGGGCGGCGAGAGCCGGAATCTTAGCTGCGGTCATGATGATTACCTCGTTAGCCTGTGTGTGCAGGCAGTTCACTGCAGGACTGACAATAGGCTTCAGGTGCTGAATGCAGGCTGACCGGCTGATAACAGAACCGTAATGTCACTTCCCTGGTCAACAGCTGGGCCGTCTGGCCCCGCCATGGCCTACAGGGCGCTACGAGGCGCAGGACGCCGGCCTGCCTTTTTCCGCCACAATTGATCACCTGACCCCCACAATCCCGTCCCATCCGATGCGCGGATCCGCAGGCCAAATGCTCCCAATCGCCACCCGGGAGCAACACGATGATCATGCGCAACTATTCGGGAGAGTGGGCCCGAACACAATTCTTACGAAGGCGCGAGCGGATAACGAACTGGCTCGCGGTACTCGTGCTGCTATCGGCGGGCATCGTGTGGCCGCCCGCTTTTGGCGCACAGGTGTCCGAGGTCAAGTCGGGCAGCCTTCTCCTGAAAAGCGCTCCCGATGGGGAAGCAAGGGAGGCGCTTCGCGTTGCAACGACCATTCGCGCGCAGGTTACGAGGAGTGTGGCGCGCGTGTATGTCACCCAGCAGTTCACGAATCCCACAGCCGATTGGGTCGAGGGGTTGTACGTGCTTCCCTTGGCGACGAACGCCGCCGTGGACGAACTTCTCATGCACGTCGGCGAGCGCACGATCCGGGGCCAGATCGAGCGGCGCGAAAACGCACGTGCCATGTACGAAAAGGCTCGCACTGAGGGCCGGCACGCAAGTCTCGTTGATCAGGAGCGGCCCAATATGTTCACGACGTCGGTTGCGAACATCGCACCGCAGTCCTCGATCACAATCGAGATCGCGTACCTCGAGACGATCCCGTACCGCGATGGGCGGTATAGCTTGCACCTGCCACTCGCGATTACACCGCGCTACACGCCGGGTATGACATCAGATCCGGCGGCGCCGCATGCCGCTGAGGAGACGCAAGCGGTGAACGCAGCGCTCGGGACGTCGATGACTCCCGAGCGCGTTACGAGCGACCAACAGCATGTGAGCATTGAAGTTGAGCTAGCAGCGGGTTTTCCGCTGAATTCCGTGCAGAGCTTGCATCACACAGTGACTAGCAGCGAGGACGCGCTTGGACGACACGTCAAGCTGGAGGGAGCGCAGGTCCCCGCCGATCGAGACTTTGAGCTCGTCTGGACCCCCGCCGTGTTTCCCGATGTCCAGGCAGCCGCCTTTGCCGAGCAGGTGGGGGAAGAGACTTACGCGCTCCTGATGCTCACCCCACCCGAGGAGGTGAGTCAACAGCCGCAGGGACGCGAAGTCGTGTTCATCATCGATACGTCCGGCTCCATGGAGGGACCGTCAATCGAGCAGGCCCGAGCGGCGCTGCAGCTCGGTGTCGATCGGCTGTCGGTGC
>JAQGOC010000186.1 GCA_028293805.1 Gammaproteobacteria bacterium | reverse complement strand
CAGGTTAGGCGGCCCCGAGTGCGGTTACGCAGGCGTGCCATGTGGCTGCAGATCTGGTCCATGGCAGGTAGACGAAACCCATGAACTGGATTTCGGCGACGGGACGCAGGCCTTGGGTCGCCATGCCGATCGCCAGGCCGGCGATCATGCCCTCGGCAAGGGGCGTGTCCTGCACGCGATCCTTGCCGAACTGCTCCTGCAGTCCGACCGTCGCTCGAAAGACACCTCCGTTGATACCTATATCCTCACCCAGCACCACCACAGTTGGGTCGTGCGCCATTTCCCACGCGTGCGCGCGGTTGATGGCTTCGATCATCGTGACTTTGGCCATGTTCGGGTGAGCGACTCAGCGGCTGCCCGAGCCGGCGTAACGGCGGGCCAGCTCGCGCTGCTCCAGCAGGCTTTTCGGCGGGCGTGCGAACAGGTGATCGAACATGGCATCGGTCGATGGAAGCGGGGCGCTCAGATATTCATCGACGGCCGCCTCGACGTCCCGCGCACATTCGGCCTTTAGCGCTTCTTCGCGCGCCTCGTCCCAGACACCTAGCTTCGTGAGATATGCGCGAAGCCTCGTAAGCGGTTCCCGGGTCCAAGCTTGCTTTACTTCGCTCGCGTCCCGGTAACGGCTCGCGTCGTCCGCCGTGGTGTGATCACTGAGGCGATAGGTAATTGCTTCGATGAGCGTCGGACCTTCGCCGCGCCGAGCTCTTGCGAGGGCTTCGCCGACCGTGTGGCGAACTGCAATGACGTCGTTGCCGTCGACCTGAATTCCAGGGATTCCGGCGGCGATAGCCTTCTGCGCGAGCGTTTTCGTGGCTGTCTGGCTTTCGATCGGAACGGAGATCGCCCAGCCGTTGTTGACGACGACGAAGACCGCCGGAAGAGCGCGGGCGCCAGCAACATTCAGCCCTTCGTAAAACGCGCCTTCAGAAGTACCGCCATCGCCTACGTACGTCACGGAGCAACGCTTCTCGCCCCGAATCTTCATTGCCATTGCGACGCCGGCGCCGTGAAGCATTTGCGAAGCGATAGGGACACACCAGGGGAAGTCCTGTCGGGCCGCGGTGAAGTCGCTGCCGCGCTCGTCGCCGCCCCAGTAGAGCAGGATGCTGGCCATCTTCACGCCGCGCCACATTTGTGAGCCGAACTCGCGATACACGGGGGCCAGGACGTCATCCGGTTGCATCGCCGCGGCGACCCCCACGTGAGCGGCTTCATGGCCCAGGCAGGACGCGTAGGTGCCGAGCTTGCCGGTGCGCTGGAGGTTAATGGCCTTTGCGTCGAATGTGCGGACCAGCGTCATGAAGCGGTACATTTTGAGCAGCTCGCCGGTGTCGCTCGCGAGCGGCGGCGCCGAGGCAGCGAGATGCGCCTCTGCGTCGAGAAACTGGCAGTACTTGATCTCGAACTCGGCAACCGTCTTCAAATCAATCCCCCTCGGGACGCTCGGTCGTGGGGCCTCAAGGGCAAGTCGCTTTCACAACGCTGCGAGGCGAGCTTGACAGGGCGGTCCGCACGCACGGGCCACCAGCGCGCGATTTCGCAGGCACCCGCCCGCGAGCGGCGCCGGATTATACATTAGCGCCCCGGAGCGCCTCCTCTTCGCGGCGCCTTGCGCTGCGGCGCAGTCCGTGCGGGTGGTGCAGGCGCGTCACACGGGCGCGGTACAATTTGCAGCATGCAAGTTCAGACCCGCGGCGTCCCGGAAGAGGCCAAATCCCCGTTCAAGCTCGAGTACGATCCGGCGCTGCCCATTACGGCGCATCGGGCCGAGATTCTCGAAGCGATTCAGCGGCATCCCGTCATCGTATTGTGCGGCGCGACGGGCTCCGGCAAGTCGACGCAGCTGCCCAAGCTCTGCGTCGAAGCCGGACGTGGCATGGCAGGGGTCATCGGTCACACGCAGCCCAGACGAATCGCCGCCCGGGCCCTGGCGAACCGGCTCGCGGAGGAGACCGGAACGACCGTGGGAGGCGCGGTCGGCTACAAGGTGCGCTTCAACGACCGCACCGGTCCGAATTGCCGCGTCAAGCTGATGACGGATGGCATCCTGCTCAAGGAGCTCGAGAGCGACCGGCACCTGCGCCGCTACGACACGCTCATCATCGACGAGGCGCACGAGCGCAGTCTCAACATCGATCTGCTGCTCGGCGTGCTCAAGCAGCTGATGCCGAAGCGTCCGGACCTGAGGTTGATCGTGACGTCGGCGACCATCGATCCCGGCCGGTTTTCCACCTTTTTCGGGGGAGCGCCGGTCATCGAGGTATCCGGACGCAGCTATCCCGTCGAGATCCGCTATCGGCCCCTCGTGGCGGAAGACGAGGATGCGGCGGAGCTTTCCCTGCCTGAGGGCATCATCGAGGCGGTGCGGGAGCTGGACGCCCCCGGCAGGACCGGACAGGCCTCACGCGCTGACGTCCTCGTCTTTCTGCCGGGTGAGAAGCACATTCGGGAGGCGGCGGATGCTCTGGAGCGTGCGCGTTTGCCGAATACCGAGGTATTGCCGCTGTTCGCGCGCTTGTCCGGCAGCGACCAGGAGCGGATTTTCCAGCGTCACGCCCAAAGGCGGGTCGTGCTCGCAACCAACGTCGCCGAGACTTCCCTCACGGTGCCGGGCATACGCTTCGTCATCGACTCGGGGCTCGCCAGGATCAGCCGCTACAGCGTGCGTGCGAAAGTGCAGCGGCTGCCGATCGAGCGGGTCTCGAAAGCCAGCGCCGACCAGCGCAAGGGCCGCTGCGGTCGCGAGGCGGAAGGGATCTGCATCCGGCTGTATTCCGAGGAAGACTTCGGGCAGCGGGAGGACTTCACGCCGCCGGAGGTGCTGCGGACCAATCTGGCGAGTGTGATCCTGCGTATGGCGACGCTCGGGCTCGGCGACCCGGAAAGCTTCCCGTTTCTGGATCCTCCCGACACGCGTCTGGTAAACGACGGCGTACGGCTCCTGCAGGAGCTGAAGGCCATGGACGAAGAGCGGCGCGTGACGAGTCTCGGCCAGCAGATCGCGGGTCTGCCCGTCGATCCGCGGCTGGGGCGCATGTTGCTGGCCGCTTCCCGCCATAACTGTCTCACCGAGATGCTGGTCGTCGCGTCGTTTCTGGAGGGGCAGGATCCGCGCGAGCGTCCGACCGATGCTCAACAGCAGGCGAGCGAGAAGCACGCCGTGTTCGCGGACCCACGTTCCGATTTCGTCACGGTGCTCAACGTGTGGCGGGCTTTCAATGAGCAATCCGCGGCGCTGTCGCGCAACCAGTTGCGGAAATGGTGCCGCGAGAATTTCCTGTCGTTCCTGCGGATGCGGGAGTGGCAGGATCTGCACACCCAGCTGTCGCAAAGCCTCGGCGATCTCAAGCTCCGCCCCAATCAGGTGCCGGCGAGCTACACCGATCTGCATCAAGCCATTCTGACGGGATTTCTGGGCTCGATCGGCGAGCTGGACGAGAAGCGGGAGTACAACGGCCCGCGCGGCATGCGTTTCGTGATCGCACCCGGTACACCCCTCGCGTCCAAGCCTCCGAAATGGGTTGTCGCCGGCAGCCTTCTCGAGACCACGCGTCTATACGCGCGCATGGTTGCTGCTGTCGATCCCGAGTGGATCGAGGGCGCGGGGGCGCATCTTCTCAAACGAACTTATAGTGAACCGCATTGGGTGGAGACGCGCGGGTTCGTTTCAGCGTACGAGTCGGTCGCACTTTACGGGTTGACGCTCGCGTCGAAGCGGCGGATCAATTACGGCGCGATTGCTCCACGGGAGGCGCGCGAGATATTTATTCGTGAGGCGCTTATCGAGCCACCACCTACCGAGGACACGTTGGCGAGGGGTGATCCGCGCCGGATGCATAGGCCGCGAGCGGTCGTGCAGGGTGAATTTCTTCCCGCCAATCGTCGCCTACGCGAGGAAATCGAAAACCTGGAGGCCAAGATCCGCCGCCGCGACGTGATCGTGGATGAGGAGCAGCAGCTCGCATTTTACGCGGCCCGCATCCCGGAGCGCGTGAACTCGATCTCGGCATTCAATCAATGGCGCGCAGAGGCCGAGCGCGCCAATCCGCGGCTTCTGTATATGTCGCGTACGGATCTCGTGCAGCGGGACGTACCGGAGGCGGGTCCGGACCGGCTGCCGGATGAGCTGCCCGTTGGAGCGAATCAACTGCCGCTGCAATACAAGTTCGAGCCTGCCGAGGCAGCCGATGGGGTCACGCTCACCGTGCCGGAGCCGCTGCTCGAGATGGTCAACGCGGATCAGATCGCCTGGCTCGTGCCTGGCATGCGTTTGGAGAAAGTGATCGCGGTGTTTCGGGCCTTGCCCAAGGCGCAGCGCAAGCTGCTCGTGCCGGTGCCCGAACACGCGAAGATGGCGCTCGATGACTTGTCCAGGGAGGCGGAGCGCCTCGGGCGCCTTCCCGGTTTCTACGAGTGGCTCTCCCGATGGGTTACGCAACGCGTCGGTGCGCCGGTAACTGCGGCGCAGCTAGCTGCGCTGCCGCTGCCGGATCACTTGCGCATGAACGTGCGTGTGGTGGATGCGGATGATGGTGTGCTGGCTGAGGGGCGGGATCTGGTCGCTATCAAGCGCAGGGGCGCGCCTGTCAAAGGAAAAGGGCTTGCGGGCAATGGCGGGGCGGCAGCTTCGAGGCATTCCCCGGAGCCCGTTGTCCTTCATCGGCAGTGGGATTTCGGCGAGCTTCCGGAGAGCCGGGAAGTCGAGCGTAATCGGTTGCGATTGATCGTGTATCCCGCGGTCGAGGATCACGGCACCGGTGTTGCGCTGATCGAAGCGCGCAACGCGCCCACGGCGGAGGCAATCTCGCGTGCCGGACTCGTGCGGCTCGCGATGTTGGCTCTGCCACAGCAGGCAAAATACGTGGGTAAGCGCGTGACGGACGATCGCGAGCTCGTTTTGCTAAGTCGCGGCTTGCCGTTGATGCAGTCTCTGGCCGACGCTCTGACGCAGCGTGCGTTTCGCGAGTGCTTTCTGCCAGCGGAGGTACCGCTGCCGCGTACTCAGCAGGCCTTCAGCCGTGTTCTCGAGGGCCGGCGTGCTGAGTTGAGTGCGGTTGCGGACCGGCTCGCCGTTACGGCGTTAGCGGCTTTAAAGGAGTGGCGGACGGCCCGCGCGGCTTTGGACAGCTTGCGTTCCGCGTCATTCGCCGATGTTGTCGCCGACATCGACGCGCAGCTCAGTCTGCTGTTGCCACCCGATTTCATCGAGTCGACGCCGCGCCCGTGGCTGGACTATCTGCCGCGCTACTTCAAAGCAATCACCCGACGAATCGAGCGATTGCCAGCCAACATTCGACGGGACGCGGAACTGACAGCCAAGGTAAAGCCATTCACTACCGCACTGCGCACTCTCATGGCACAACCGTCCCTCGCGGGTGTTCGCCCCGAGCTCGAGCAGTTGCGCTGGATGATTGAGGAATTCCGCGTGTCGTTGTTTGCACAGGATCTCAAGACGATGCTGCGCGTGTCTGAAAAGCGGTTGGCGGAGCAACTCAGCGTCGCGCGCGCGTCGCTGAATTGAGAGAATAAGGAAATACCGAGCGGCGGGCGTCATGCGCCATGCGTTCAAGCAGGGCGCGGCGGTTACGGACGGTGTTCGCGTGCGAGGTACTCCTCGCTTTGCATCTCGATCAGCCGGCTCAGTGTGCGTTCGAATTGGAAGGAGAGCCGGTCGCCACGGTAGAGTTCAGCGGGGGTAGCGGCTGCGGAAATGATGAGATTTACGTTGCGGTCGTATAGCTCGTCTACGAGCGCGATAAAGCGACGCGCTTCGTTCTCGCGAAGTGTGTCGAGGATCGGAACGTCTGAGACGATCACGGACTGGAATTCGCGAGCGATCTCGATGTAGTCGTCCTGACTGCGAGGACCGGAGCACAGGGCGGAAAAATTGAACCAGACGGCGCCGCCGCTCTGGCGCACCACCGGAATGGGGCGGCCTTCGATCTCGAGGGTGCGGCTCGAATAGGTGCCGTGGTACGACAGCTCGGCGAATAGCGCTTCGAGGCGCTGCACCGTGTCCGCTGCGTTGGAAGGGAGGTATGTGCCCGCCTGCGTGAGCTGGCGCAGGCGGTAATCGATTCCGCCGTCGACCGCGAGGACGTCAACGTGACGCTCGATGAGCTCGATAGCCGGCAGAAAGCGTTGCCGCTGAAGGCCGTCCTTGTATAGATCGCCGGGCCGCACGTTCGAGGTGGCTACGAGGGTCACCCCCTGTTTGAACAGGTTTTCGAAGAGGGTCCCGAGAATCATCGCGTCCGCGATGTCGGTGACGAAGAGCTCGTCGAAGCACAGCACGCGCGTGTCACGCGCGATTTGCCCGGCTACGAGCTCCAGGGGCGACTCGCGATTCCGCAGGCCTTTGAGCTCGCTGTGCACGTCGTGCATGAAGCGATGGAAGTGCCTGCGGCGGCGCTCGGCGAAGGGCAGGCTTTGAAAGAACAGATCCATGAGCCACGTCTTGCCACGCCCGACTCCGCCCCACAGGTACACACCGCGCTCGGGCACACGCACCGAGCTTCGGCCGAGCAAGCGTCGCAAGGGCGATGCGCTCGCTGCGCGCGCTGTCACCAGGCGGCGCCGCAGGTCGTCGAGCTGCTCCACGGCCGCAAGTTGTGCCGGGTCGGAGCGGAAGTCGCGTTCTGTAAGCTGTTGTGAGTAGAGCCTGCGCAGATTTCCGGCGGTATTGGCAGGCTCGTTGACGTCGCTCACGCCGGTATCAGATCGCGAGATCCGGTATATCGCGGAAGTGCTCCAAAGCCTGCGGATTGGCCAGGGCATCCCTGTTCTTGACGGGCTTGCCGTGAATCACATTGCGCACCGCCAGCTCGGTGAGCTTGCCGGACAACGTACGCGGTATGTCCGGTACGGCGATGATTTTGGACGGCACGTGCCGTGGCGTCGTGTTCGCGCGGATCGTGTCCCGGATCTTCTTTTTCAACGACTCGTCGAGCGCCACTCCGGCTTTCACGCGGACGAACAGCACGACGCGCACATCGTCCTTCCAGTCCTGGCCCACCGCGAGCGCCTCGATGACTTCCTCGAGCCCTTCGACCGCCGCGTAGATTTCCGCTGTGCCGATGCGTACGCCACCGGGATTCAGCACCGCATCGGAGCGCCCGTAGATCACGAGCCCGTCGTTCTCGGTGAGAGCGGCGTAATCGCCGTGATGCCAAACACCCGGGAAGCGCTCGAAGTACGCCGCGCGATATTTGCTCCCGTCCGGGTCATTCCAGAAGCCGACCGGCATGGAGGGAAAGGGTGCCGTGCAAACGAGTTCGCCACGAGCGCTGCCAAGCGAGCGACCGTCGTCATCGAAAATTTCAACTTGCATGCCGAGGCCGCGACATTGAATTTCACCGCGATGCACGGGCCGTGTGGGACAGCCGAGGGCGAAGCAGGAAACGATGTCGGTGCCCCCGGAAATCGATGCCAGCAACACGTCGGACTTCACCGCTCGGTAAACGTAGTCGAATCCATCCGGCAGCAGCGGCGAGCCGGTGGACAGTACGGTGCGCAAGGGTGTGAGATCGACCGCATCGGCCGGAACGAAGTCACTCTTCTCCAGCGCGGCGATGTACTTAGCGCTCGTACCGAAGATAGTGAGTCGCTCTTCCTCCGCCATGCGCCACAGCACACCGGCATCCGGATGAAACGGGCTGCCATCGTAGAGCACGAGTGTCGCGCCGGTGGCAAGCCCGCTCGCGAGCCAGTTCCACATCATCCAGCCGCAGGTCGTGAAATAGAACAGCCGGTCGCTGCGCTGCACGTCGGTATGGAGCAGCTGCTCTTTCTGGTGTTGGAGCAACGTACCGCCGGCGCCGTGCACGATGCACTTCGGTACTCCCGTTGTGCCGGAAGAGTAGAGGATGTAAAGCGGGTGATTGAAGGGCAGGGCCTCGAAATGCAGCGCGCGCCCGCGCGTGCCGAATGCATCCCAGGCGGTCGCCTTTGAAGCGGCGGCGCCTAGTCGCTCGAGGTTCGGCTCGGGAGTGGTGTAAGGAATGACGACGATACGTGCCACGCTCGGCAGATTGGTCAGGACCGCGGCCATAGGGCCGAGTGAGTCCAATGTTTTGCCTGCGTAGTAGTAGCCGTCAGCGGTGAACAGCACCTTCGGAGCAATCTGCCCAAACCGGTCGAGCACGCCGTGTACGCCGAAGTCCGGCGAGCACGAGGACCAGGTGGCCCCGAGGCTCGCCGCCGCGAGCATGGCAATCATCGTCTCCGGAACGTTCGGCATGAAGGCGGCGACGCGATCTCCGGCAACGACACCAGCTGCGCGGAGGCCATCAGCTATGCGCGCGACCTCCTCGTGCACTTGCCGGTACGAGATCTCCCGCCGGGTACCACGCTCATTGCGAAAAACCAGCGCGGGCTGCTCGTCGCGATAGCGCAGAAGATTTTCGGCAAAGTTGAGCCGTGCGTTCGGAAAGAACTGCGCGCCGGGGAACCTCGTCGCGTCCGTCAGCGCGGGGCCGGCGCCCCAGTCAGCACGTACATCGGCAAAGCGTGCCAGCTCTACCCAGAATTCCGCGGGCTCAGCCACCGACCACTCGTACAGGTCACTGTACTCGCGCAGTTTCAGGCCCCTGCGGGCGTTCAGGCAGCCAATGAAGCGCGTGAGGTTCGCATCGGCGGTGCGAGCGGCAGAAGGGCGCCAGATCTCCGACATGAGTGAAAGACTCTCGCTGCAACTCGTGGGTCAGGGGTCGCTACAGCGACTGGTAGTTGGGTCCGGAGCCGCCCTCGGGCGTGGTCCAGTTGATGATTTCGTAGGGGTCCTTGATGTCGCACGCCTTGCAATGAACGCAGTTGGCGGCGTTGATCTGCAGACGCGGGCCTGCCTGGGCATCCTCGACGATCTCATAGACGTTGGCGGGGCAGAAGCGCTGGCATGGGTTGCCGAACTCCTTCGCGCAGCGATCGATGCAGATGCTCGGGTCGAGCACCTTGAGGTGCGCCGGCTGACTCTCATCGTGAGTTGTCGATGCGAAGAACACCGAGGCGAGACGATCACGCGGCGGCAGCGTGCGATCTACCCACTCCCGATTCACGGTGGGATAGTCGGCCAAATATTTCAGGCGCGCGAAGTCTGGCGTCCTACTCTTCAGCGTCCAGGGCGTCCGCCCGCCGGTGACTACCTCCAGCGCTGCATTGGCCATGCCTATCCACAGGCCGCGCTTGAAGGCGGGCTTGAAGTTACGCACGGTCCTGAGCTCCTGGCCGCCGGGCGATGCACGCCAGCGCGCGTCGAAGCCCTCGGGCGATCCCACCTCCACCAGATTTTCCGCGGCCAGCATGCCGGAGCGAATCGCCTGGTGAACGCCTTTGATCTTCGGGAGGTTCAGGCTGCTGCCGGAATCACCGATGAGCACGGCGCCGGGCATCTCCAGGCGCGGGATCGACTGCCAGCCGCCCGAAGCGATGGTGCGCGCGCCGGAGGCGACGATCTCTCCACCTTCGAGCAGCGGCTTTACGCTGGGGTGATGCTTGAACTGCTGAAACGCTTCGAACGGCGAAAGGCGTGGATCCTCGTAGTCGAGACCGACCACGAAGCCGACATAGACCCGGTTATTGTCGAGGTGGTAGATGAAGCTGCCGCCATAGGTGCGCGAATCGAGCGGCCAGCCCAGGGAGTGCTGGATCAAGCCCGGCTCGACGCGGCCCGCGGGGAGCTGCCACAGCTCTTTCATTCCCAGACCATAGTTCTGCGGGCAGGCGCGGGCGTCGAGGCCATAGCGGCGGATGAGCTGCTTCGCCAGGCTGCCGCGGGCGCCTTCCGCGATGACTGTCGTGCGAGCCCGGATCTCCGGGCCAGGCGCGTAGTTCGGTCCCGGCTCGCCGTTCTTCTCGATACCCATGTCGCCGAGACGTACGCCCGCAACCGACTCGTCAGGATTGAAAAGGGTTTCTGCGGCCGCGAATCCCGGGAAGACATCGACGCCGAGCCCCTCGGCCTTCTGCGCCAGCCAGGGGGTGAGCTGTCCCAGCGAGATGATGAAATTGCCTTGGTTATGGAGGTGAGGAGGGATGGGCAGGCGGACACTGCCGCCGCGGGTGAGCAGGCGGAACTCATCCCGCTTGGCGGGCACGCAGATCCCGGGGGGCGACTGCCGCCATTCCGGCAGCAGTGCGTCGAGAGGGCCCGGCTCCATCACGCAACCGGAGAGCGCGTGGGCGCCGACGGCGGAAGCTTTCTCGAGAACGCAGACGTTGATGTCGGGTTTCAGCTGCTTGAGCCGGATCGCGCAGGCGAGTCCGGCCGGGCCCGCGCCCACGATCGAGACGTCATATTCCATGACGTCACGCTCAACCGCATTCGGTTCCGGGGCGACGCTGCTCACGTATTTGAATCCTCGCCCTTACTTGGGTTGCATCCGGATCGCGCCGTCGAGGCGGATCGTCTCGCCATTCAACATCGGGATTTCGAATATGGAGGCGACGAGTTGCGCGAATTCCGCGGGCCTACCCAGTCGCGAGGGGAAAGGGACCTGACTTGCGAGCGAGTCCTGCAGTTCCTGCGACATCGAGTCCATCATGGGAGTGTGAAAGATGCCCGGTGCGATCGACATGCAACGGATGCCGAACCGTGCAAATTCCCGCGCGATGGGCAGCGTCATGCCGGCGAGTCCCGCCTTGGTGGCGGAATAGGCCGCCTGCCCGATCTGGCCCTCGAAGGCGGCGACGGATGACGTGTGGATCAGCAACCCGCGCTCACCATCGGCGTTTGGCGTGTTGTTCTGCATGATTGCCGCAGCGGCCTTATCGCACAGAAAGGTGCCGATGAGGTTGATGTGCACGACTTTGGCGAAGAAGTCGCCCGCCATCGGACCGTTCTTGCCCAGCACGCGCCCCGCGCCAACGACGCCGGCGCAGTTCACCAGCAAATTGATCCCGTCCATGTGGTCGCGCGCACTGTCCATAGCCGCATTGACCTCGGCTTCGGAGGTGACGTCGCACCGGACGAACGTCGCGTTCTCGCCAAGCGCTTTCGCCGCAGCGCGCCCCGGTCCTTCCTGCACGTCCAGAATGACGGTCTTGCCGCCTTGCGCTACGACGTGCCTGGCAACCGCGTTACCCAGACCGGAGGCGCCGCCCGTTACGACGGCGCGTGCTTCTTGGATCTTCATCAATCTCCCCTGGAAACCCGTTAGCCTATCATTTCAACGGCCAGCGCGACCGCCTCGCCGCCGCCAATACACAGCGAAGCGATACCCCGTTTGCCACCCCGGCGCCGGAGGGCGTGCAGAAGCGTCGTGAGGATGCGGGCTCCGGTCGCCCCGATCGGATGCCCCAGCGCGCAGGCTCCGCCGTTTACGTTTATCCGCGCGTGATCGATATCCAAGTCGTGCATGACGGCCATGGCGACCGTGGCAAATGCCTCATTGACCTCGTAGAGATCGGCGTCGTGCGGACGCCAGGCGAGCTTATCCAGGGTCTTTTTGATCGCGCCGACGGGAGCCGTCGTGAACCACTCCGGCTCATGGGCCTGGCTGGAGTACGCGAGTATTCGTGCCATGGGCTTCAGGCCGCGGGCCTTGGCTGCCGCCCCGCTCATCACCACCAGAGCCGCGGCGCCATCCGAAATGGAGGACGAGCTCGCGGCTGTCACGGTGCCCTCCTTACCGAATGCCGGCTTGAGCGTGGAAATCTTGTTCAAATCGCACGTCCCCGGCGTCTCGTCCCGCGCTACGACCGTTTCGCCTTTACGCGTCTTCACCGTTACCGGCGTGATCTCGGCGTCAAATTCACCGGCTTCGAGGGCACGCATGGCCCGGCGTACCGATTCAGCGGCGAAGGCGTCCTGCGCCGCGCGCGTGAAGTTGTATTTTTTCGCGGTGGCATCCGCGAAGACACCCATGGCCTTGCCGTCGAACGGGCTTTGCAGGCCGTCATAGAACATGTGGTCGAGCAACTCGCCATGGCCCATGCGATAGCCGCTACGAGCCTTCAGCAGCAGGTAGGGCGCATTGGTCATGGATTCGAGGCCGCCGGCAAGCACGATCTCGGTTTCACCCGCGCGAATCTGGTCCGCGGCCATCATCACGGCCTTGAGGCCGGAGCCGCACATTTTGTTGATCGTGGTACTGGGCGTGCCGATCGGGATTCCGCCGCCGAGCGCCGCCTGGCGCGCGGGCGCCTGGCCTAGGCCGGCCGATAGCACGCATCCCATGATCACTTCCTGGATGTCGGTGCCTTGAATGCCCGCGGCCTCGACGGCCGCCCTGACCGCGGCGCTGCCGAGTTGCGGGGCGGTCATTGGCGAGAGCGCGCCCTGGAACGCGCCGATCGGGGTGCGTTTGGCGGCGACGATGACAACATCATGATTCGACATGTTTGAACCTCTTAACTTTCTCTTAACGGCCGGCCCGCGTTGCCGCCGGGCGTGGCCCGGTTTGGCGCGGTCGCGGCTGACGTGGCGCGGCCTGACGCGGCCCGGCCCGACGCGGCCCGGCCGAACGCGGCCTGGTCTGACGCGGGGCGGGCGAGCGGGGCCTGCCTTGACGCGGCGTTGCCTGGGCTGCTGCACGCTGGCGGGAGCCGAGCTGACGAGCCGGGCGCGCGTCGGCGGGTTCCGCGGCGGCGGCACCCGCGTTGCGCGGCCGCAACCCGCTTTCGAATATGGTAACGAATGCGCCGGCGATTTCCGCGCCGGTCATGGACTGATTCTCACGATACCAGTGGGCGATCCAATTCAGGGCACCGGCGAGGGCGAAGGCGGTCATCTTCGGATCGCAGGGATGAATCGAGCGGTCCTGGATGCCTTCGCGGATCAGACGGCGGATCCCCTGGTCGATTTCCGACTTGAGTGCCTTGATGTGGCTGCTCATGGCCAGAGGCAGGTCCTGCTCCTCGGCCCGTACCATGCACCAGCCGAACTCGGAGGCAACGGCCTCGCCGTAATGGCGCAGGACGCCGTTCAGCCGCTCGCGTGCCGGCACGTTCAGCTGTTTCACCGCTCGGAAGGCCGTGCGGATCTGCTCGACCCCTGCCACGAAACACTCGAACAGGAGCTGCTCCTTGCTGGTGACGTAGTAATAGACCGTCGGCTTCGTGACATCCAGCGCGGCTGCGATGTCATCGAGGGAGGTGTTGTGATAACCCTTGCGGTTGAAAGCGTGGGCGGCGGCCCGTATCACCGCTTCGCGCTTCACTTCACGTTCGCGCACCCGCTCGCGACTCGCCCTCCAGGGCGATACCGCTGGCGCATTGTGTTTGCTGCCCTCTGCGGGTGGTGGTGCTCGGCGCTTGGCCATTGGACACGCTCGACGCTTCTAAACGGCAAGTATACTGTCTGCAGCCGTCACTGCGTGACGGATTCCACGCCGCGGGGCAGCCGTCCGGGCCCTGCATTGACCGGTAAAGGGCGCATCGACCATACTGGCGAGTAGTCATCTTACTGGTGCGTAAAGCAAGCCTCCTCAGGCCGGCGTCGCACCCAAGCGAGAGCCCATATGAATGCCGGCCTCAAGAGCAGCGCGGCCCTCGAGAAGCTTCCCGCCAAGCCGCCGCTGCGCTTCGTTTCCGCGGCCTCCCTCTTCGACGGTCATGACGCCGCGATCAACATGATCCGGCGCTTGCTCCAGGCGCACGGCGCGGAGGTGGTGCATCTCGGCCATAACCGTAGCGTGGCTGACATCGTGCGCGCCGCCATCCAGGAAGACGCGGATGCGATCGCCGTCAGCTCCTACCAGGGCGGCCACAACGAATACTTCGTCTATATGGTGGACATGCTCCGTGAGCGTGGCTACGAGCATATCCGGGTCATCGTGGGCGGTGGGGGCACGATTGCCCCGGAGGAGATCGCCGCACTGGAGCGGCACGGGGTGGAGAAGATCTATACCCCCGAGGACGGGCGGCGGCTGGGCCTCAACGGCATGATCGACGACGTCCTCACGCGATTGGGCAAAGTGGCCAAGCCCAAGTACGAGGTCGGCCCGCTCAACGCACGCGATCACGGCAGTATTGCTCGCGCGATCTCGGTGCTGGAGGGAGCGGAAGAGGCTGGAGCCACCGCAGAGCAGATTCGCCGCGCCGTCGCCCGATCGAGGCACAAGGTGCCTGTGATCGGCATCACCGGCACCGGGGGCGCCGGCAAGTCGAGTCTCACGGACGAGCTTTTGTCGCGACTGGTCCGCTCGTTCCCGAAGCTGCAGATCGCCGTCGTAGCGATGGATCCCACACGGCGGCGCAGCGGCGGCGCGCTTCTCGGTGATCGCATCCGTATGAACAGTCTCTGCGCGGACGCGATCTTCATGCGCTCGCTGGCGACCCGCCGGCAACACCTGGCGACCTCCGCGGTGCTCAAGGATGTGATCGAGTTGTATAAGGCGGCTGGTTTCGATCTCGTCATTGTCGAGACCGCCGGCATCGGGCAGTCGGACACGGAAGTGGTCGATGTCGTGGACCTGTCGCTTTACGTGATGACGAGCGAATACGGTGCCGCCAGTCAGCTCGAGAAGATCGACATGCTCGACTATGCCGACCTCATCGTGCTGAACAAGAGCGAGAAACGCGGCGCCGAGGACAGCCTGCGCGACGTGCGCAAGCAGTGGCGGCGCAATCACCCCGAGAGCGCGAAACTTTCCGACGCGCAGCTGCCTGTTTTTCCCACCATCGCGAGCCGGTTCAATGACCCGGGCGTCAATTGCCTGTTTGCGGCGCTCTGCCGGAGTCTGGATGAGAAGCGGATCGGAACGACTGCGTGGCGCATGGAGGATGTCGGACCCACGGAGTTGACCAAGCGCGAGCCACTCATTCCGGGCTCGCGCACCCGCTACCTTGCCGAAATCGCACAACATGGGCGGCGCTTGCGGGAGGGCATCGAACAGCAGGCGGAGGCGGCGCGGCGTGCGTTCGGGCTGTTTGAATCTCTCAAGGCACTGCCCGATGCGCAGCTGCCCGCGCCGCTCGACCGGTTCCCCGAAGCCGCGCTCGTCGAGGCAGCCGCCGACGCGACGCTGCGCGAGCTGCGAGCCGCCTACAACCGGGCGTTGGATGAGGTCGGCGCCGACGCGGTCGGCGAGCTCAAAGCCTGGCCGGGGCGTGTGCGATCCGCCACGGATGAGACGTATTCGTACAAAGTTCGGGACCGGATGGTGACCGGTGAGAACTACACCGAGACTCTGGCGCATCAGCGCGTGCCGAAGCTCGCCGTGCCGAAGTTTCGCGACTGGGGCGAGATTCTGCAGTTCATTCAGACCGAGAACCTGCCCGGCGCGTATCCCTACACCGGGGGCGTCTATCCTTACCGGCGCGAGGAGGAAGATCCGACGCGCATGTTCGCGGGAGAGGGCCCTCCGGAAAGAACCAACAGGCGTTTCCACTATCTCGCGGGCGATCACAACGCGGCGCGCCTGTCGACCGCATTCGATTCCACGACCCTGTACGGAGAGGATCCGGACACGCGGCCGGATGTCTATGGGCGAACGGGCAACTCCGGCGTATCGATCGCGACGCTCGATGACATGAAGAAGCTCTATTCGGGCTTCGATCTATGCCTGCCCTCGACCTCGGTATCCATGACCATAAATGGTCCGGCTCCGATGCTGCTCGCGATGTTCATGAATACCGCGATCGATCAGCGGGTCGAGCGTTATCTGAAAGCTGCGGGACGCTGGGCCGAGGCACAGCAGAAGATCGCTGCTGTTCAACAGAGCGCGCTCGCGCGCGGATTTCCCACTCCGACTTACAAAGGCGAGCTGCCGAAGGGACACGACGGTACCGGGCTCGCGATGCTCGGCATCACCGCGGATGAGATCGTAGAGCCGGAGGTTTACGCGCGCATCAAGGCGGAAGCGCTGCAAGCGGTGCGCGGCACCGTCCAGGCGGATATCCTGAAGGAAGACCAGGCGCAGAACACGTGCATCTTCTCGACGGAGTTTGCGCTGCGCATGATGGGTGACGTGCAGCAGTACTTCATCGATCAGGTGGTGAGTAACTTCTACTCGGTCTCCATCTCGGGCTATCACATCGCGGAAGCCGGCGCGAACCCGATTTCGCAACTCGCATTCACCCTCTCCAACGGCTTCACCATCGTCGAGTACTATCTCTCGCGGGGCATGAAGATCGATGACTTCGCGCCGAACCTCTCGTTTTTCTTCTCCAACGGGATGGATCCGGAATATGCGGTGATCGGCCGCGTGGCGCGCCGGATCTGGGCACGCGCCATGCGCGATCTGTATCGCGCCGGCCCCAGGAGCCAGATGTTGAAGTACCACGTGCAGACCTCCGGCCGGAGCCTGCACGCGCGCGAGATCTCCTTCAACGACATCCGCACTACTTTGCAGGCGCTCTATGCCCTGTTCGACAACTGCAACAGCCTGCATACGAACGCTTACGACGAGGCGCTGACCACGCCCACCGAAGAGAGCGTGCGGCGCGCGGTGGCGATCCAGCTCATCATCAACCGCGAGTTGGGGCTCAACAGGAATCAGAACCCGTGGCAGGGCTCGTTCGCAATCGAGTACCTCACCGACATGGTCGAAGAGGCGGTGTACAAGGAATTCGAGTCGCTAGCGGAGCGCGGCGGCGTGCTGGGCGCGATGGAAACCATGTACCAGCGGGGCAAGATCCAGGAAGAGTCGCTCTATTACGAGACGAAGAAACACGACGGCAGCCTGCCGATCGTCGGAATCAACACCTATCTGTCGAAAGGGGATGCCAGCGGGGAGCACCACGGCGCCGAGCTCATCCGCTCGACCGAGCAGGAGAAGCAGGATCAGGTCGCCGCCGTGCGCGCGTTTCAGGCCCGGAATGCCGCGCGGTCGCCCGCGGCGTTGAGGAGTTTGCAGCAGGCCGCGGCAAGCGGCGGGAATGTCTTCGCGCAGCTCATGGAATGCGTCAAGGTCTGCTCGCTGGGGCAGATCTCTCATGCGCTATATGAGGTGGGCGGGCAGTATCGCCGGAACATGTGAGGTCGGGCTCTCCGAGCTCGCTCAGAATCGCCTCGCGTGCACGGTCACGAAGCTCGACGGCCGCTTCATCGGACCTCTGCGACTGCTGAAGGATCGGGGGCAGAATCTGCACTTCGATCCGTCCCGGGCGCGGCAAGCCGCCGCGCGGCGATAGTGCGACGCGTGTTCCTCGTACGACCGCGGGTACGACCGGGCACCCGGCGCGGGCCGCTATGGCGAACGCTCCTGTATGAAACTTCAGCAGGCCGGGGGTGCGAGTGAATGTGCCTTCGGGGAAAAAGACGAGCGAATGGCCGTTGATCGCGTCGCGTAGCACGCGGCGCGCGTCGGCGGCGCCGCGATTCCTGTTGAACCGCTCCACGAAATGCGAGCCCAGTCGGCGCAGCATCAGCCCGGCAAGCGGCACCCCGTTCATCTCCCGCTTGATCACAAAGCTGAAGCGCGCGGGTAGCGCCGCCGTAAAGACGACGCCGTCCAGGTAACTTGCGTGATTCGAGACCACCACGCACTGGCCTTCCGGAATCCGTTCCGCCGCTTTGACGGACAGCGGCATGCCGGCGAGCCACAGGAAGGCCCGGGACATCGCCCGCGCCACCGCCCGCCGCCGCTGAACGCCGGGTAGCAGGAGCACCAGCAAAAGACCGCACAGCCCGAGCGCCAGGAACAGCGCTATCGCGTAAATTCCGTAGGCGAAGCGCAGCGGTGCGAGCAGCAGGGCGCGCCTTGCGGACGTTGAATCTTCGATCGGTTCCGATGTCATGCCACTTGTATCGACGAACAGCCGCCCCAGGGGATGTGACCTGGTTCTCTTTATGTTAACGCCAAGGCGCAGATGTGATGACAATCACGTCCCCCCCTCGGCCGTGCTCACCATACTGCGGCAGCTAGTTTACGGGGACTTTGAGGCTCGCACGATCGAGCGCGCCGGGCGGCGCGCACGAGCTTCCAGTGAGACGGATTTGTCGAACCAGGCTGCCGCAATTTCCATGACCCCCAACGCCGACTCCTCGGATCCGGCGGTGTCACGGTTTCTCGACGCCGTTTGGATGGAGCGCGGGCTCTCATCCAACACACTCGCGGCGTACCGGGCCGACCTGACTGCGCTTGCGCGTTGGCTCGCCGAGCGCCAGGTACCGATCATGCGTACGACGCGGGCGGACCTGCAGGATTTCATCGCGTACCGCGTCCATGCGGGCGCGCGTCCACGTTCCACCGCGCGGCAGCTTTCGAGCTTCCGTCGTTTTTTCCGCTATCTCATGCGTGAGGGCGTGATCCGAGAGGACCCCACCGCGCAGATCGCGATGCCCAAGATCGGGCGCTCGCTGCCCAAGTCGTTGACGGAAGAGGAAGTCGAGTCTCTGCTCGGCGCCCCGGTCGTAAGCGATCCGCTCGGCAATCGCGACCGCACCATGCTCGAGGTGCTGTATGCGACGGGCTTGCGTGTATCGGAGCTGGTGAACCTGCGCCACGGGCAGGTGAACACCAATCAGAGCGTCATCCGCATCCTCGGCAAAGGCAATCGCGAGAGGCTCATCCCTCTCGGCGAAGAGGCGATGCACTGGCTGAAGGATTTCGCTCAGGGCTCCCGCGGCGAGATTCTGCTCGAGCGCCAGACCGACTATTTGTTCCCGACCCGGCGCGGCGACCGGATGACGCGCCAGGCGTTCTGGCACATCATCAAGCGCTATGCGCGCAAGGCCGGGATTGCGAAGGAACTCTCGCCGCATACGTTGCGGCATGCCTTCGCGACCCACCTGCTCAATCACGGTGCGGATCTGCGCGTCGTGCAGATGTTGCTCGGACACAGCGATCTGTCTACCACACAGATCTATACGCACGTGGCTCGCGAGCGTCTGAAGGAACTGCATTCGACACACCATCCGCGGGGATGATGCGGGCACGGCGGTGAACCTCCGAAATCAGGGCCGGTCCAAACGCCACATCGCCCGTCGCGCTTCAGCGGAAGGTTTCATGGTCTCCAGACTTTATTTGCTAGTGCTGGCCGTGTTTGGCGCTACGCTCCCGTTCGCGGCGTCCGCACAATCGTCATCCACGCCCGCGACTGCCACGCCTGCGCAGCAGGTGGAGGTCAAGAGCGATCCCCGCGTGGCAATCGCCAGCAAAATTCCAGGAACGAGACCCGATGAATTCCGTGCCTCCCCTATCCCGGGGATCTACGAGCTGACCCGAGGCTCGGAAATCGCTTATGTGACGGCGGATGGGAAGTACGCCATCAGTGGCGATCTATACGACCTCGCCGCGAACGACAACCTCACCGAAGAGCGGCGGCGCGACACCCGCACGCGGGCGATCGGCGCGATTCCTGAAAGTGAGATGCTGATTTTCGGGCCGAAGGACGCGAAATACACGGTCACCGTTTTCACGGACGTCGATTGTGCTTACTGCCGGCAGCTCCACAGTCAAATCGCCGAATACAACCGCCTGGGCGTCCGCGTGCGCTATCTCTTCTATCCGCGGTCGGGGCCGAATACCGAGTCCTGGGCTAAGGCCGAGGAAGTCTGGTGCTCCGACAACCGTAACGAGGCGCTCACGCGTGCCAAGCTGGGCCAGGAGCTCAAGGCCAAGCCCTGCGCCGGTAACCCGGTGGCCCGGGGCTACGCGCTGGGTCGGGACTTTGGCCTGCAGGGCACGCCCGCGATCGTCCTGGCGAGCGGCGAGATGCTGCCCGGCTATCTGCCACCGGCAATGCTGCTGCAACAGCTGAAGAAAGCCCCAGGTCAATAAACGCGAGGCAGTAACGTGAGCCGGTAACGCCGCGGCAGTAAGGTCGAGGCGGCTATGTCTCGAGCAGCTTGAGCTTGTCCGGCTTGCCGTCCCATTCCTTGGCGTCGGCCGGCGGCTCCTTCATCTCGGTGATCACCGGCCATTGCTTGGCGAGCTCCGCATTGAGCTGCTTGAAATGCTCCTGCCCGGCGGGTAACTCCTCCTCGGAGAAAATCGCCTCGGCGGGACATTCCGGCTCGCACAACGTGCAGTCGATGCACTCGTCCGGGTCGATGGTGAGGAAATTGGGACCTTCGTGGAAGCAGTCGACCGGGCAGACCTCCACGCAGTCCATGTACTTGCACTTGATGCAGTTTTCGGTGACGACGAAAGTCATTCTATTTCCTAAAAAATGGCAGCCGCACGAGCCGGGTGAAACGGCGCACGGGGCCGAACATTGTGCCACGCACGACGGTGGCGAGTGAATCCGCCTTGGCCTGCTATCCCCGCGATAGCCGGCGATCGACTTCGGTGAAGTGATGCGGCTCGCGCCCCGCCG
>JAQGOC010000185.1 GCA_028293805.1 Gammaproteobacteria bacterium | reverse complement strand
GACGTTATATGACGATCAATATAACGTGCCGGATCCGGCTGCCTTGAACGCCGCGCTCGCCGGCACCGACCCTGCGACGGCGTTCAACGCGTTCGGGGGCGCTACGAGTCCCGCGACGCTCGCGGCCATTCGGCGCGACTATATTCTGCATGCTGCATCCAGCATCGAAACAACCAGTCTCATCGCCGATGGGCCGATCCTGGACCTGCCCGCGGGCGCTGCCAAACTGGCGTTCGGCGTCGAGCGCCGCCAGGAAACTCTCGATCACGACGTTCCGGATCCCACGGACCCTGCCGAGCGTACCGTCCCTGCACGGTATGCCCGACATATCTCATCCGCCTTTACAGAGCTCTCCGTGCCTTTGGTAGGCAGCTCGGAAAATGCACGCGCGGCTCCCCGCGTGGAGCTCACGTTGGCGGGCCGCTTCGAGAACTACAGCGACTTCGGGCATACCTTCAATCCTCAGGTTCGGCTGGGGTGGATTCCGCTCGACTCGCTGAAGTTGCGGGGAAGTTGGGGCACGTCGTTCCGGGCTCCAAAACTGAATGACCTCTACGATTCATCGCAGAACGCGGCGTTCGTCACTTCGGTGCCGGATCCGCGCTCGCCCACCGGCCGATCGACGGTTCTGGGACTGCAGGGCGACAATCCGAACTTGAAGCAGGAGACAGCCAGGACCTGGACGGCCGGCCTCGATGTGGCCCCGGTGGCGGTTCCCGGCTTGAAACTGTCCGTGACGTACTATTCGATAGACTATGAGGGCCAGATCGCCCAGCCGGCTTCCGTGGACCCTTCCGACATTCTCGTTCAGGAAAACGAGTGGGCCGCCGTCATCACGCGCAACCCCAACGCCACGCAGATTGCCCAGGTCTGCAACAGTCCCGAATTCCAGGGCTCACGGTCCAGTTGCCTGCTCAGTTCGCCCGCGGCCATCGTCGACCTGCGGCTGGCCAACCTGGCCGCGACCAAGGTGCAAGGCCTCGACCTGGACGCCCGCCAGTCGCTCGACAGTGATGTGGGCAGATTCGGCTTCGGTCTGAACGGCAGCTATGTTTTCCGCTTCGATCAGGCCGTAACCAGCACCTCGCCCAGCACGGACATTCTCAACAAGGTGGGTAATCCACTGGCCCTGCGCTTGCGTGCTACTGCCGAGTGGAGCCGGAACCCGCCCGATGAGCCGGGATTCGGCTTGAATCTGGCGATCAATCACACCAACGGCTACGACAATCCCGGCAGTTCGCGGATTCCGCGAGTGGCTCCTTGGACCACGGTCGACCTGCAACTCCACTACCGGACGCCGCGGGACGCCGGGATTTGGGCTGATACCGAGCTGGTGCTGAACGGCGTGAACATCCTGAATCAGAGTCCGCCATTCGTCGACAACCAGTTTGGCTTCGACATCGTCAATACGCAGCCGCTCGGGCGCGTGATCAGTCTGACTGTGCGCAGGAGTTGGTAAAAAAAACGGTGCACAACGTTGCAGCGCTGCGCACCGTTCTCACCAGCTCGATCTAGAAAATCTGCTGTCCCAGCCCGTTGTCCGTTTTAGCGCCGTAGAGACCGCCCTTCGTCTCCGACACCGCGCCTACCTCGACGAGACCGTCCTGCGCCTCATAAACCACCTCCGTGTGTTCCTCCAGACTCACCGACTCGTTCGGATCAGTGTTCATGTCGACTTCTCCACTGGCTTTTTCTTGGCCAAATAGTTCAAGCAAGGCAATACGACTCGAGTTGCCGCACATTCCAGACAGGCCAGCGAACGCTTATCACTCAAGCCGCGGTCCGGTCAATACGTTGTTCGCGTAACTAGCTCCGACGCATTATTCATGGGATTGGTGCGCAGCACAATAACCCGGGACTTGGCCCGGGGCCGGGGAGTCTTTTGCGCTGCAGCGAGTGATTTAATTGCTGAGGTGGGGGGGTGTATGCGTTGATCGGGCATCTAAGTACTAGGGAACAGGGACATGGATACGGGGGATATGGGTAGCGGGGATGGCTCACCACCGGGGAGGCGCGAGGAACTGGTCGAGCGCCTGTGCCGTGCTCACGAGGCCCAATTGCTGCTGTACCTGACGCGGATGCTTGGGCGGCCGGATGTCGCACGCGAGGTCGTACAGGACACTTACGAAAGGATTCACAAACTCTTTAAGCCCGAAGACGTCATGTTTCCGCGCGCCATGCTGTTCAAGATCGCCACGAATTTCGCTTTGATGCGCCTGCGCCGCGCGCGCCTGGAAAGCACCCTCATCACCGGCTCCGCGGGGATGGAAAGAGTCCCCGACGAGGCGGCGCCGCCCGATAAGCGCGCCATGGCCGATGAAATCAACGAGCGGCTCGTGCAGACGATCCAGGAGCTGCATCCGAGTCTGCGCACTGTATTCGTGATGGCTCACGTTCAGGGTAAACCCCGTAGGGACATCGCCGAGCAGCTGGGGATCTCGCTGAAGCGGGTGGACAAGCGCATGACCAAGGCCCTGCGGGCCTGCCGCGAGCGCATGGAATCCTTCGGCATTGACCTGCTGCGCGTCGATTGAGGAACAGGAGAAATCTCATGTTCGCCCGTACTGAATCGGACAAGACCACCCGCGACGAAGCCGCCGCCTGGGCCACACTGCTGGATTGCGGCGGGATGTCGGAACTGCAGCTGCAGGCGTTTCATGCCTGGCTGGAGGATCCGGGCCATGCGAGGGAATTGACCAATCACCAGACCGTGCTTTTTCTGGCCCAGGACTTTCGCTCCGAACAGAAGGCGGCTCTCGAGCGCACCCTGGCTGACTCCGAAGCGAAGTTCGCGGCGCTGCGGCGACTGTTTACCGACCCTCTATGGCTTACCGGAACGGTCACCGCCGTGGCCGCCATCGTCGCCATCGGCGGGTGGTTCGCCTCCCGTGCGGTCAGAGAACTCTTCACGCAATCCTATACGACCGAAATCGGAGAGACGCGTACCGTCACTTTGAGGGATGGGACTCTCGCCTATCTCAACACGCAAAGTCAGCTCAAGTGGGTCGGTGATCGCCATGTCGTGCTGCTGCAGGGCGAGGTGCTCTTCGAGGTCGTGCACAACGCGGCGCGGCCCTTTCGGGTCGGCGTGGACCACAGCGAGATTCGCGACGTGGGCACGCAGTTCGATGTCTACCGCAAATCCAGCGGCAGCGTGGTTGTCACGGTTCTCAGCGGACAGGTGGCCGTCAAGGAGATGGAGACGGGCGGTGCGCAGCCCCCTTGGGCAGAGCGGCAACTCAAGCCCAATGAGCAGATCGAGTACACGCCGTCCAGTCTCATAGCGGACGTCCACCCGGCCAACGCTTCCAAGGCAATCAGGTGGCGTGATGGCTTGCTGGAGACCGAGGGGCAGTCCTTCGCCGCCATCGTCAACGAGCTCAATCGGTATTCGAACAAGCGGATTCTCGTGCCGGACCAGCGCCTGAATCTCGAAAACATGAATATCGGCGGCACGCTGAACGTTCACGATGTGCCCGCGGCTCTCAGGCGCATCCAAAATCTCGGCCCCATCGTGGTCACGGACACCGAGGACGCCTACATCCTGAGTTACAAGGCCGAAGCGCCGGCAGCGAAGCAACCCGGCGCGGCGGGGCACCCATGATCCGGTTTGGAGCCGCGCGCCAGCCGCATTGCGGCCGCTTCGCGTTAGCTGTTTCTTCGTGCGAGCACCGTCTGCGTGCAGTCGAATTCGCGCTCCTCGAGCGAGCGGGCGCGGATTCAACTCAATTCGCACAGTTTTTCCGATCCTGGCATTGAGGCTATAGAGGACGTACAACATGCTCATTCTTACAAGACGGGTCGGCGAGACCGTGATGATCGGGGACGAAGTGACCATCACTGTCCTAGGCGTGAAGGGGAACCAGGTGCGGGTGGGAATCAACGCACCCAAGAGCGTTGCCGTACACCGGGAAGAGATTTACGAGCGCATCAAGCGCGAGCAGCAGGGTGAGTCGGGGGACAAGCCCAAGCACGCTGCGGAATACGCGCCGGCCTGAGCGATAGTCCTTCGTGCGCGCCGAGTGCCACTCGCGCGCGATGATCGGACGGCGAGGCGGATTTTTCCGGGGCGACTCGGACCGCCCCTCGCGCGACACCCACGGCAGGCCGATGCCCCGCCGCGCGGTGTCGTGATTCATCGCAATTCTTGCGTCATTCGCCAAACACCCCCGCTTACCGTGATGAGCGCTCGAGATGCATTACTTTCATAACAAGGAGGAGAGCGCCGAGATCCTCCGTCGCGCTCTACAGATGATGGCCCCCCATGAGGCGGGCTTCCATCCGTTGAGCTACGCAGTGTGGTACGAGCACGCCGCCGATCTGAACCCAGGGCTCTCCCGTGATCTCGAAAAAATCATTGCCGCGGAATCGGTACTGGCCGAGACGGATGTCGCGCGGCTCTATGCCCTCCACATTGCGGCGCGCGACGTCGAAGCTTTCGAACGTGCGCAGAGCCAGTTGCGAACGCTGCTCGAGGATACCGCTACGGGCGCGGACAGCGCGCAGACGGCGGCGGTGCAATTCACCCGCTCCCTCGAAGGTCTTTTCGGGGAATTGGAGCAACCGGCCGATCCCGTCGCGCTCAAGCGCGTCGTCGCCGAGCTCCTGAGTCAGGCGCAAAGCATGCACCTGGTCACGTCGGAATTCTCTGAGAAGCTGGCGACGAACCGCGCGGAAGTGGTGAGCGTCATCGAGCGCCTCGAGCGCGCACAGACGGAGCCGCTTCGCGATCCTCTTACGGGTATCAACAACCGGCACGGCTTCCAGCGGGCCGCCGACGCTCTGGGCACTTCTCTATCCAACCTCACCGGCGTGGCGCTGTTGGCGGCGGATATCGATCATTTCAAAAAGATCAACGATACGCACGGACACGTGATCGGCGACAAGGTTCTGCTGAAGATCGCGGAGATCCTGCGCACTCACATTAGGGCTCAGGACACCCCCTCGCGGCTGGGCGGTGACGAGTTTGCGGTTCTTCTCCCGGGGATCTCTCTCTCCGCGGCCGCGGCGCTTGCGGAACAAATCCGGACGTCCGTCGCGCGTACGCTCATCTCCCGTCTCGACGGCGTCGAGTACGTCGGACAGGTTTCGCTCTCGATTGGATTGGCCATGGGTGAGGAGGATGACACCCTGGAATCGCTCCGCCATCGGGCGGACGCCGCAATGTACAAGGCAAAGGACGCAGGCCGTAACCGCATCGGCCTCGCTGCTCAGCGCGCTCCAACAGCGGCGGGCGCGCACAGCGGGCAGTAAGCCAGCTAGAAATTCCCCCTGCGTCAATGCGCTACGCCACAGCAGATTTGGCGTGATAGACCGCGAGCGACCCTGAAATGCGGGTGTCGCGCGGCGATACCGCCCGCTATCCTTCGCCGGGGAGTCTTGACTCTTGAGCGCCTAGTGATGGCGCCCATCCGTCAGACAGGCTCCCAGCCTCGCTCCCGCAAGGGAAGGGGATTACGGATAGTCTCAATGGATGCACAAATGCGGGAAGTTCAGTCGGGCGATTTCGTGGCGGGAGATCTCGGATCGCGTGCGGAGCAGGTGCTACGGGAGGTTTTCGGCTATCCCGCATTCCGCGGGGAGCAGAGGGAAATCGTCACTCACGTCGCGAGCGGTGGCGATGCGCTCGTTCTCATGCCCACCGGCGGCGGTAAGTCGCTTTGCTTTCAGATCCCAGCGCTCGTGCGGCAGGGCATGGGTGTCGTCGTCTCGCCGCTCATCGCACTCATGCAGGACCAGGTCGCCGCTTTGGAGGAGGCGGGCGTCCGCGCGGCGGCGCTCAACTCCTCAATGACCTGGCCGCAGGTACAGGCCGTGGAACGAAAGGTTCGCACCGGCGATCTCGATCTTCTCTACGTGGCGCCTGAGCGGCTGCTCACCGACCGGTGCCTCGAGCTGCTGGACTCGGCGGCACAGATTGCGCTGTTCGCGATAGACGAAGCCCACTGCGTCTCGCAATGGGGTCATGACTTCCGCCCCGAGTACATCCGCCTGGCAGTGCTGGCGGAGCGCTACCCGGGAATCCCGCGCGTTGCCCTGACGGCCACTGCGGATGAGCTGACGCGTAAGGAAATCATGGCGCGACTGCATCTGCAGGACGCGCGCATCTTCATTTCGAGCTTCGACCGGCCGAACATCCGCTATCGAATTGCCGAGAAGCTGGGGGCACGGAAACAACTCCTCGATTTCATCCGCACGGAGCATGCCGACGAATCCGGGATCGTCTATTGCCTCGCGCGCGCCACGGTTGACGACACCGCGGCATTCCTGGCCGGCCATGGTGTGAATGCCTTGCCCTACCACGCGGGGCTCGACAACGGCACTCGAGAAGTACACCAGAGCCGCTTCATCCGTGAAGACGGCGTGGTCATGGTCGCGACCATTGCGTTCGGGATGGGCATCGACAAGCCCGATGTACGGTTCGTCGCCCATCTGGATCTGCCGAAAAGCATCGAGGGTTACTACCAGGAGACCGGCCGAGCCGGGCGCGACGGATTGCCCGCCGACGCCTGGATGATCTATGGACTCGGGGATGTCGTGCAGCAGCGCTGGATGATCGATCAGTCCGAAGCCGAGGAAGAGTACAAGCGCATCATCACGGCCAAGCTCGATGCCATCCTTGGGCTGTGCGAAACGACAGAGTGTCGTCGCGTCCGGCTGCTCGATTACTTCGGCGAGGCGAGCAAGGCTTGCGGCAATTGCGACAACTGTCTGACGCCTCCCGAGGAGTGGGACGGCACCGAGGCGGCGCGCAAGTTGATGTCCTGCGTGTTTCGTTGCGAGCAGGCGACCGGCTTCTCGTTCGGCGCACAGCAGATCATCGACATCCTGCGTGGCAAGAGCACGCAGAAAGTCCTGCAGTTTCAGCATGAGCGGCTCAGTACCTTCGGCATCGGAACCGAGCTCGACGTGGCGCAGTGGCGCTCGGTCCTGCGGCAGCTCGTCATGTTGCGGCTGGTGAAGGTGGATCACGAGCGCTTCAATACGCTGCGCCTCACAGAGGCGAGCCGCGAGGTTTTAAGAGGCGAGCGCCAATTGCGCCTGCGCCGGCCCACACTGAAGGCGATACCGAAACGCTCCGAGCGGCGGCTCATCGACAAGAGCCGTGTTACTCCGGAAGTCGCCGAGGGAATCGGCGGAAACGATGCGGTGTACGAGGCGTTGCGCGCCTGGCGGCGCGAGGTGTCCAAGGAGCATGGAGTGCCGGCTTACACGGTGTTTCATGACAGCACGCTACGCGAGCTGGCGAGAACGCAGCCGCGCTCGCTGGATGAGTTGCGGTCGATCTCGGGTATCGGAGCTACGAAGCTCGAGAGATATGGGTTGGCACTGCTGGAGACTCTGCAGTCCGCGGGGACGTAGCGCTGTGCTGACGGGCGCGCAACACGTCTGCCATGTGTTTGATCGCCGCAGCTCTTTCGGCGAATGACTGCCGATTCCACGCCCCGGATGCGCCACGGGCGGTGGCAACGGCACGGTCCAGATGTACCCGGCTGGCGGCGGGACAACGCGCGAACACTGCACCGGTCCCGGGGTTGATGACCTCCAGGGATCGATCGCCGCCGAGCAGCTCGCCGCCGATGAGGAGCGCAAAATCCGTCCTGAGGTCGCTCGTGTGCGCGAGGCTTGGAGTTGCCGTAGAGGTCCTCTAGTCTTGTCGCAGTCCGGATGCGCGCGTCGCAATGCGCCGCCAGCCGGTTCGATAGTGGTTTTCGTGCGAATATCGCACCGTCCTTACGCGCCCACATTGTGTGCGCGGGACCGGCTCGCTACGATAACAAACGAGACCCGCCGCGGCACTACCGGCGGTCCCCGCCAAGCCTTGAATTACAGCATGACGAACATCCCGACCTGCAAAGCTCCCGATCCCGATACCCATCGACCCAGGTACCGGCCGCCCGCGGGCGCCTGCGACGCTCATTGCCACATTTTCGGCCCCGGTGACCGTTATCCGTACGCGGCGGATCGCACGTATACACCGCCCGATGCACCGCTCGCACGGTTCAAGGAATTGCAGGGGATTCTCGGGCTCGAGCGCGCCGTGCTCGTCAACGCGAGCTGCCACGGGTCCGACAACACGGTGATCGTCGATGCCATCGCACAAAGCGAAGGTCGTTATCGCGGTGTAGCCAACGCCGATAACTCCTTCACCGAACGCGATTTCGAGAAGCTCCACGAAGCCGGCTTCCGGGGCGTGCGTTTCAACTTCGTGAAGCACCTGGGCGGCATGCCGGACATGGACGAGTTCTGGCACATTCTCGCGCGCATCAGGCCTTTCGGGTGGCATGTCGACCTGCACTTCGATGCGGCGGATCTCGTGGAATTCGACGCTCTGCTGCACAAGCTGCCCGTGCCGTTCATCATCGATCACATGGGCCGCATTCCAACCAAGGCCGGACTCGGGCAGGCGCCGTTCCGCACCTTGCTCGAGCTCGCGCGCCGGCATCCGGACTGCTGGGTCAAAGTCTCCGGTTCGGAGCGCATCTCGAGTGCCGGTCCGCCGTTCACCGATGCCGTGCCGTTCGCACGCGCTCTGATCGAGGCGATCCCGGACCGGATCCTGTGGGGTACCGACTGGCCGCATCCGAACATCGCCAGGCACATGCCCAACGATGGGGATCTGGTCGATCTCATCCCGCTCATCGCGCCCGACGCGGCGACTCAGCGTAAAATACTCGTAGACAATCCTCACCGCCTGTACGGCTTCGGCGCGGTCGGCCAGGCGCGGCCGGCCGGCGCTTGAGCGAGAAGGAATCCCATGACACTTCAGCAACAATTCGACGACATCCCGGGCACTACGCTGTTCGACGCGCAGCGCTCCCGGCAGGGCTATCACCTCAACATGTTCTGCATGTCGCTGATGAAGGCCGAGAACCGCGCCGCGTTCAAAGCGAACGAGGCCGGGTTCCTCGAGCAGTTCCCCCTGACTCCCGCGCAGCGGGACGCGATTCTCAAGCGCGACTGGAACGGGATGATCGCACTTGGCGGGAATATCTATTTTCTCGCGAAGCTCTTTTCCACCGACGGGCTGTCGTTCCAGCACGTCGCCGCGCTCATGACGGGGTCCACGCAGCCGGAATATGCGCAGATGATGTTGAATGGCGGCCGTTGCGCCGACGGCAACCGCAGCAAGTCGGAGTGGCAACAGCGTGGCTGATATCATCGCAGGGGTGGCCACCTCGCACGTGCCGGCGATCGGCGCGGCCATCGATCTCGGCAAGACACAGGAGCCGTACTGGCAGCCGCTTTTCAAAGGCTACGAGGCCTCCAAGAAATGGATCGCCGCAGTCGAGCCGGATGTCGTCATCCTCGTCTACAACGACCATGCGTCCGCCTTCTCGCTGGAGATCATTCCGACCTTCGCGCTGGGCTGCGCCGCCGAGTTCCAGCCGACCGACGAGGGCTGGGGGCCGCGGCCGGTGCCGGCGGTGAAGGGTGATCCCGAGCTCGCCTGGCATATCGCACAGTCGGTGATCCTCGACGAATTCGATCTCACGATCGTCAACAACATGACCGTCGATCACGGGCTCACCGTGCCCCTGTCGCTGATGTTCGGGCAGCCGAAGGAATGGCCATGCAGGGTCATCCCGCTGGCCGTCAACGTGGTGCAGTACCCGCCGCCCACCGGCAACCGCTGCTACAACTTCGGCAAGGCGATTCGCAAAGCGGTGGAATCCTTCGACAAGGATCTGAAGGTCGTGATCTTCGGCACCGGCGGCATGTCGCACCAGCTGCAGGGGCCGCGGGCGGGACTCATCAACCGCGAATTCGACACCCGCTTCCTCGACAATCTCACCAGGGACCCGCAGGCGCTGGCCAGGATGCAGCACGTCGAGTACGTGCGTGAGGCGGGATCGGAAGGCATCGAGATGGTCATGTGGCTGATCATGCGTGGTGCGCTCGACGATGATGCGAAGGAGATCTATCGCTTCTACCACGTGCCGGCGTCGAACACGGCGGTGGGGCACATCATTCTCGAGAACCCGCGCTAGCTGCGGCTGCGGGCGCAACAGGCCGTCTTACGGCGAACAGCATCAGGTTTGAATCATGAAGATCGTATTGGCAGGACAGGGCGCCTTCGGCGTCAAACATCTGGAAGCGGTGCGGAACATCGACGGGATCGAAGTGGCCTCCATCGCCGGCGGCAGCCCCGCACAGACGCAGGAGGTGGCGAAGAAGTTCGGCATCCCTCACTGGACCACGGATCTCGCCGAGAGCCTCGCGCGCCCCGGCGTGGAGGCGGTCATCCTGGCGACCCCCACCCAGATGCACGCAAATCAGGCGGAGCAGTGCATGCGCGCCGGCAAGCACGTCATGGTGGAGATCCCCATGGCCGACAACCTCGCCGACTCGCAGCGGCTGGTGGAGGTACAGAAGGAGACCGGCGTCGTGGCCATGGCCGGACACACGCGCCGCTTCAATCCGAGCCACCAGTGGATCCACAAGCGCGTCGCAGCCGGCGAGCTGAAGATTCAACAGATGGACGTGCAGACATATTTCTTCCGCCGCACCAACATGAATGCCCTCGGGAAGCCGCGCAGCTGGACCGACCACCTCCTGTGGCACCATGCCTGCCATACGGTCGATCTGTTTCAGTATCAGGTCGGGGAAGCCGCCTCACAGAGCTATGCGCTGCAGGGGCCGATCCATCCGCAGCTCGGCATCGCCATGGACATGAGCATCGGCATGAAGACGCCCTCAGGCGCGATCTGCACGCTGTCGCTGTCGTTCAACAACGATGGACCGCTGGGGACGTTCTTTCGCTATATCTGCGACAACGGCACCTATCTCGCGCGTTACGACGAGCTCGTCGACGGCAACAACAAGCCTATCGATGTCTCGAAGGTCGACGTGTCGATGAATGGCATCGAGTTGCAGGATCGCGAGTTCTTCGCCGCCATTCGCGACAAGCGTGAACCGAACTCCAGCGTGGCGCAGGTGTTGCCGGCCATGCGAACCCTCGACAAGCTGGAAAAGATGGCGACGAGCGCCGTCTAACGCGATCGCAATCCTACGTGCGCCCTTAGCGTCTCGAGGTTAAGGGCGCCTTCCCACTTCGATACCACGATCGTGGCTACGGAGTTGCCGATGAGGTTCACGAACGTGAGCGCTTCGGCCATCACCCGGTGAATGCCG
>JAQGOC010000177.1 GCA_028293805.1 Gammaproteobacteria bacterium | reverse complement strand
CCGATGACATTCGTGAAGGATTCGGCAATCACGACCAGCATCAAGACCAAGCTGGCCGCGGAGCATATCACCAGCCTAGGGCGCATCCATGTCGACACGGACAAGGATGGAATCGTGTGGCTGACCGGCAGCGCCAGAACCCAGGAAGCGGTCGACAAGGCCGCGTCCATTGCGCGTAACACCGAGCACGTAAAAGCAGTTCATAACGACATCAAAATCAAGAAGGACGACTGAAGTTCCGGGTAGCGCCGAATAGTCGATCCCAAGCGCACCACGCGTCAGACGTGGTGCGCCTTGCGAAGCGTGCGCGATAACGCGCGAGCTCATCGCGCAGCCATTGGTTAATCGTCGCCGCTCCGGAACTCCCGACAAACCCAAGCAGATAGTTGATCTGCGTCTGCGCAATTGCCGGTGGGGCCGCGCGCGACCGGCAGCTGTGCAAGCCCAAGCATCAGGCCCAATACGGCGGGTAATCGGCTGCTCATAATTCCCCGGCAAGCGGCAACAGCGACAAGAGCTTGACTTCCAGTCTTTGCCAGCGGCTCCGCGCAGGCTCCCGGGCGTATTCAACGGCTTTACCATCCTCCTGGGTGTCCCACACCAGACGCGGCCGGCTCCCCGCGCTGCCCGGCCGCAATGCCAGGGCGTAGGAATTTTCCGGCTGCGCCATGGACTCGAAGCGTGTCGCGGTTTGCTGTGCAAGCTCCGGGCTGTCGATGATCAAACCGAGCTCTGTGTTGATTCGCTTCGAGCGCTGATCGAAGTTCATAGAGCCTATGAATACCTTGCGGCGGTCGAAGACAAACAGCTTCGCATGCAATGCATAGTTGCCATAGCGCGACAGCCTGGCCGTCTGGCCGCTGCCCCTGGCGTTGCCCAACAGAGAGCGTACCTCATAGAGCTCTACGCCTTCCTCGAGCAGCGGGACTCGATAGTGCAGGTAGCCGGATTGGGCAGCGAGGCCGGGTGTCGATTCGAGCGAGTTGGTCAGAATGCGCACACGCACCTGGCGTTGGCGCAAGTCTTTCAACAGCTGCACTTCCTCGTCCGCGGGTATGAAAAACGGTGTTACCATCAGCAGCTCGGACTGCGCCGCGCCGGCGGCATCGCCCACGGGCCGGGTCATCAGCCGGCCCGCCAGTACGCCGCTTTCCACGTGCGTCTTGTCGGGGCTGTCGCAGACCACCTGCGCGTGCGCCCACACGAGCGGCAACTGGCCGGAGATCATGCCGGTATACGGCTCGCCGCTCGCAATCCGCTTGACGTAGTCGATACCGCCCGTCTTCAATGGCTGTCCGCGGCGCACGCTCGGTTGCTCGCGATGATCCGCGAAAGCAGCGGCTGTTCGCTGCTTGCGTCCCAAGGCTTCGGCCGGGATGGCGAACCGGCTGTTCCAATACTCATCGAACGTCACTGAGAGCTGCCTGACGATCGGACCGGCGACAAAGACATCGTCATCGGCGAACTGGGATTCCGGGTCCATCTGAAAGTATTGATTGCCGATGTTGCGTCCGCCGATGAGCGCCACCGCGTTGTCGACGACCAGCAGTTTATTGTGCATCCGATAGTCGAGCCGCGAGGCGTTGAACAGGAACTCGCCGGTTCGCAACACGCTGCCATGCCCGCGATACGCGAACGGATTGAAGATTCGGATCTCGATGGCCGGATGTGCGTCCAGCGCGATGATCTGCTCGTCGCCGGCGATTGTGTCCCCGTCGTCGATCAGCACGCGCACACGTACGCCACGATTGGCCGCGCGCAGCAGAGCGTCAGTCAGCAGCCGACCGGTCTCGTCGCCGCGGAATATGAAATATTGAAGATCCAGGGTGCGTTCGGCGGCATCGATCATTTGTACGCGGGTCAGGAACCCCTCGATGCCGACCGTTATTATGCGAAATCCGGAAGTTTCGCCGTGTTCGCGCGCCGCATTCGCAAACTGCCCGCCGAGGCGGGTCCCTTCCGGATGAGCGAGCGCCACGGACTCGATCTTGGGAAAATCTGCACCGGGCGGAAGTGCTGCGCAGCCACCGAGGAGCGCCGCGATGAGCGTGACGCGCGCAATCCGGTTCGCTATAGCACGGGGGCCACACCCGCTCGCAATCACCATAGTCCTGAAGACTGGACCCACCAGTGATCGCGATCGCGCTCCGGATCGGGAAGGTTGATTCCGATGCTGACCTGAGCCGCGGCGGAAGCACGCGTGCTGAGGAGCCTCCAGGGTACGACGATGGCTGGGCGCATTTTCCCTCCCCCCGCTTCGCGAGCGGGATCGGAGGGTTGTCAGGGACAATCGCACCGACGTATTGATTCTTGAGATTATGGACTGCAGTCACAGACTATCGGAGTGCCTTCGAAAGGTTCTGTGCGCCAGCGTACGAACGCAAGTGATTCAAGCGCTTGCGAATTCAATTCAGCGACGTTTCTAAGATTGCAACGGAGCAAGCGGGAGACACCGCGTGGCGCCGAGCTGTTGTGTGTACGGTGGCGTACAGACCCGGCCGAGCCTGCCGTTAAGCTGCGCGACGGTGGCACTGACTCGAGGACACAACCGGTGAATATCAGTATCTGGCTGGCTGCGGTGGGTCGATCGGATGCGTGGCGAGTTCATCAGTGTGAGGGGTCCGCCAAAGCCTCGCGCGATTCTACGGATGGAGACCCATCAGTCGGGGGACACCATGAATAATCAGCCTGAATTCACTCAATATACCGACGCGAGCGTCAAGCACGTCAACGGGTGCGCTACCGACACCGCGCTTATCGACAACATGACTAACTCCGTCTCGCCAGGCATCTTTCAGCGGGTTACCGGCGAGCTTTCGAATCGCCATCGAATGTGGCGTCCCCGGTGGCAGCACCATCAGGAACCCGACACTGCGAGCTGCGGAAACAACGCGTTCCTGGCGGTGTTTTCCCACGAGCTTCGCACATCTTTGGGTGCGATCCGTAGCGCGACCGGCATTCTGCGTGTGGAGCAGTCCGCGGGTCCCGCCGGGGTGAAGGCGCGATTGCTGATCGAACGTCAGGTCGGCCAGATGACGCGTCTCGTCGAAGACCTGCTCGATGTATCACGGATCCGAAGTGGCCAGCTGCGCCTACAGTACCAACGAGTCGATCTGTGCGCCGTCGTGGCTCACTCGGTCCAGTCCGTCGAGTTCACCATGCAACAGCACAATCATCGGATGACGACATCATTCTCTGATGCGCCGATGTGGCTGCACGCTGACCCCGTCAGACTGGAGCAGGTGTTCGTGAATTTGCTCGTCAACGCAGCGAAGTACACCGATGCGGGTGGCAAGATTGATCTGTCGGTGGAACACAAAGGGAGTGAAGCCGTCGTTCGCGTCCGCGACACAGGCGTCGGCATCGCACCTGAAATCCTGCCAAAGCTGTTCGACCTGTTCGTCCAGGTGGATCCTTCATCGCAACGCGGGGAAGCGGGCCTCGGGATCGGGCTCGCATTGGTGCGCAGTTTGGTCGAAAGTCACGGTGGCCGCGTCACTGCGGCGAGCGCGGGCCTGCGGCAGGGAAGCGAGTTCACCGTTCACTTGCCGCTATCTGCGGCGCCGATCGATTCGGGGTAATCCACGTGAATGTCGTGCTCGCGGACACTGCCGCGGGCGCATCGGCCGCGAAGCGCGAACAAGTCGGGCCTGTGTGTGGCGGCGCACGGACCGCAGGACGCCCTGGAGTGCTCTACTGTGGAATGGTCCATTCACGCATTCGAACGAAGAAAACGAGTCGGCGCGCCGCCGCCGCGACGGCGGCCTCGGGGGGGAATCTGCTGCTCGCCGCCCTTCCCACGGACGAAAGCAGTTGGGTGATCGCACGCTGCGAGCCTGTCGAACTGGCATTTGGCGAGGTGCTCTATGAGCAGGGAGATTGCATTCGGCACGTCTATTTCCCTACCGCCAGCTTCATTTCGCTGCTCTCTT
>JAQGOC010000337.1 GCA_028293805.1 Gammaproteobacteria bacterium | reverse complement strand
TTCGCTTACAACGTCGTTGCGGTTGTCATCGCTGCTTTGGGCCTGCTGCGACCGGTGTTCGCGGCTGCCGCCATGGTGCTATCGAGCGTGTGCGTGGTGAATAATTCGATGCGCCTCAGCCGCCTGGTGCGCGACCGGGAGAGTCGACAATGAAGTATCCAGCCGCAGCGTTCGCCCTGGTTCTCAGTGGCTGCACCTCTGTGCCGCCGTGGAGCCAAGGACCCGAAGTCAGCGAACCGACGTGTACGGCGGCCTGCAATGCGCATTTCGAGCAGTGTCCGCAGATATTCGCGGGATTTCCGGAACGCGGCGCCGTCGAATGCCCCGCCGAACACAATAATTGCCTGCGCTCGTGCGCGACGCGTCATCCCGCGGCGCATACCGTCGCAACACCCCCGGTGGTATCGCCACCGCAGCTGCCCGCAGCTGCGCCCGCTTCACCGCAAGCCACGCCCGGCAGCGATCGCGCTGTTTCGTCAAAGGAGGCGCGGCTGCGTGAGTTGAAGCGTCTTTACGATGAAGGGCTCGTCACCGACGATGTCTACAGGGATCGGCAGAAAGCCATTCTTTCCGAGCCCTGAGCCGCAACAGAGCTAGTTTCGGGGCGAACGAGGCTCCGGGGGCAGTTCCGGGGACTCGCCTGCGACATCCAGCAAACCATGGTCTATGGCATATCGGGTCACAGCCGCTGCATTGCGCAGGCCCAGCTTATGCATCATCTTGAAACGATGCTTCTCGATAGTCTTCACGCTGCGCCCCAGAGTCCCGGCAATCCACTTGCTCGAATAACCCAGCGCAACGCCAATCAGTACCTCGCGCTCACGCACCGTCATCGTGACCGCGGGTGTCTCGGCGGACGGCATCGCCGAACGCCGTCGATTCTGTAAAGCGGGTTCCGGCATTGCCGGCCGCTCGAATTCAGCGCTCTCGGAGCGGATTGCGGCGAGCAAAACCTCGACCGGCGACTCCTTCGGGATGTAAGCGTGCACACCCGCCGTCAGGGCGGCGCGCACAGCTTCCTCGCTGTTTTGGCCAGTCAGCAGCACCACGCGCAGCCCGACACACTCGCGGCGCAGTTCGGCAATAGCCTGAATTCTGCTGCCATTTTCGAATGAGATATCGGTGATCACCACATCGGGCTGCATGCGGCGCACCAGGGCGACCGAGTCCTCCACGTTGCTCGCTTCGCCGATCACCTCCAAATCGGTCTCGGCATTCAGGATGGCACGCAGGCCCTGACGCAGGATGGTGTGGTCATCGGCTAAAACCACACGCAGCCGTGAGCGCCGATAGGGGAGCTCCCCTGCGAAACCTTTGTAAGTGCGTGGCATCTAGGCAACCCCCCGATACGCCGCCGACTCTGGCATCGTTTTCTTATGCGCGCATTGTCGGCTCAATCGCCTCTTGTTGGTCAAGAGCCGATCGGCGGTTTCTTCAAGCTTATGTCCATTGTCGGTGGCCCGCAAGCCCGTAAAACCCTCCGTCAGCCGGCCCGCCACGCCCTGAACGCCCGTGCCGGATGACCTCGCGCCGGCCCGGCAAAGACGTTATCTTTCCGTCATAACAAGTAGAAGAGCCGGCGCCTGTATCCGCATTCTGCTGGAGCCCCTGGAATGTTCCATCCATCCGTGCGCATCCCCCTGTCTTGCGTGGCCCTGGCCTTCCTTCAGGCAGGCCCGGCCCTCGCGCAACATGAGCATTCATCGGGGGAATTTGAGGTATTTGTCGCCGCGGAAGCCTTTCATGGCTCCCGCCAGGCCCACCGGGACGAAGCCGACCCCCGCATCAACGCCGATGTGGTCCTGGGTCTGACAGAACACCAGTTCCGCGTCTTCGGCGAGTTCTTCGCAACACCCGATGAATCCGACCTCGAGCGCTTTCAAATGGGCTTCGAGTTTGTCCCCGAAACGGTGCTGTGGCTGGGCCGATTCCATGAACCCGGGAGCGCATGGAACACCGAGCATCATCATGGCCAGTACTTGCAAACGGATATCACGCGTCCGTACATCGAACGCTGGGAGGACGAGCAGGGGATCATCCCGCAGCACATTACGGGGGCTTTACTCGAGTCCCGCCAGTCCATCGGCAGGGACGGCGCGATTCAGCTATCCGGAGGCGTCGGCGCTGCGCCGGCTCTGACGAACACAGCGATGGAACCCATCTCCCTGATCCGGGGCAATCCCGGGAAGCATGGGCTGTCGCTGACCGGACGCCTTGCCTACCTGCCCGAGTACGTCGGCGCCAGCAGCGCGGGGTTGCTGTTTGGGCATGATGACCTCGATGCAAGCCGCGGGCTGGCATTGCCGGCTTTGCACTCGAGCCACGCGAATCTGACCATTTACGGCGCGTATATCGATTGGACGGTAGGGCCGTGGCGAGTCGTCGGCGCCGACTACTACGTGGACGTGGCCTTGGATCGGACGACACGCAACGAAAGCTTCACGTCGGGCTATCTGCAGGTCGAGCGACAGTTGCCCAGGCGGCTCACGGTGTTCGGTCGGTTCGAAGATTCGTCGCGGATGCAGGAGTCGCGTTATGTCGCCCTGTTCGATCATGAGGATGACAACCTCGAAATTGCACTGCGCCGCCAGGCGCTCGGTGTGCGCTGGGACTATGCCCGCAGGCAGGCATTGACCCTCGAGCTGTCGCATATCGTTTCATTGCGGCAGGAATCGAACGAAGTGCGTGCGCAGTGGAGCGCGGCAATTCCGTGAGCAGGCTTGCGGCCACGGCCGTGCTGCTGACGCTTCTGGCGGTAGGGACGCCGGCGTGGGCGGATGAGCAGCTCGTGCTCATCGTGAGCGCCGACAGCAGCATTGCGCAGCTCGATTCGCTGCAACTCAGAAAGTTGTTTCTCGGACTGACGGTGACCCAGAACGGCAATCGGTTGCGACCCGTGCTCAACGAGACCGATCCCCGGGTCAAAGAAATATTTTTGCAAAACATCGTTTCCATGTCGGATATTACTTACGACCGGAGCCTGCTGCGGCTCACGCTCATTCAAGGGCAACGCCAGCCGACCGCTTACCAGGACATTGCGCTGTTGCTGAAAGCCGTCGCAGCCGATCCGAGCGCCGTGAGCTACGCGTGGGCGAAGGATGTGGCGCACGAGCCCCGGATCAGAATCCTGCGGGTCCTATGGTACGACTGAGAACCACTTTCGCGAATTACGTCACCGTGTGGGTGGTGCTGCTGCACCTCCTGCTGCTGCCGGCGCTGTTCTTCGGGATGGGCTATGTGATTCGCAAGAGCCACGAAGACCTGTTCATCGAGCATGCGAGAACCTTCACGCGGGTGCTCGCGGAGGAGTTCGAGGCCGGGGTGGCGCTGGAATCCCAGGAGCGAACTCAAGACCTGCTCGATCTCGCCATCAGTCATGGAGAGGCTCGTTATGCGGAGCTCGTCGACCGCGGCCACCGCATCCGCAGTCAGCTGGGACCGGCGCATATTGTTGCGCCGCGCCACACGGATCTGGGCTTTGCACAGGGAGGCGACGGCGTCTACTTCATCGTCCTGCCCATCGTTCATGCCGGGCATAACGCCGAATTGCGCCTGGGCTTCGACGAACAGCCCACGCTGGATCGGATTCGTCTCGCGCTCACCCGCATGTTGTGGCTGCTGGCGAGTTATTTGAGCGCCGCGGTCGGGATCGCCATCATCCTGAGTTATCGCCTGTCGCGCCCGATCCATCGGTTGCGCAATGTGTCCCGGGCCATCGCCTCCGGCGACTATGGGCAAGCGCTCAACGTCAGCACCGGTATTCGCGAGCTCCACGAGCTGGCGACGGACCTCGAAGACATGCGGCGCGAGTTGGTGGGCGTGAATAACCGGCTCGAGACCAAGATCAAGGAAAAGGAAATCTCGGAAGTGCGGCGCGAGGAACTCCAGAAGCAGTTGCGCCATCGGCAGCGGTTGGAGACGGTCGGTACGCTCGCGAGCGGTATCGCTCATGAAATCAACAACGTGCTGGTGCCCATCATCCTTTTCACCGACACGGTACTGCAGGACCTGGCGCTCTCCAGCGCATCGCGGGCGGATCTCGAACGCGTCCTGGCCGCGGCCCGCCGGGCAAAGGATGTCGTGAAGAAAATTCTGACGTTCAGCCGCGAGCTCGACGAGGCGAAGCTCGCTCTCATCGATTTGCGCGGTGTGGTCACCGAAGGGCTGAATCTTTTTGCGGCGCTCGCCCCGCCGAGTGTCGAGATACGAACTGAAATCGACGCAGCCATTCCCCTGGTGAAAGCCGACGCCACGCTCGCGTTGCACCTGGTTATCAACCTGTGTACCAACGCCTACCAGGCAATGGAGGGTGCGGAAGGCGTGTTGACCGTTGGCCTTCGACACCAGGAAAAGGCCGACGAGGGCGGGGTCGTCCAGTCGTGCGTCGAATTCTGGGTCAGCGATACGGGGCACGGCATGGACCCGGTGACGGTCGAGCGCATCTTTGAGCCGTTCTTTACCACGCGTTCAGTCGGTCAGGGTACCGGCCTGGGGCTTTCAGTAGTCCATGGCATCGTTGAAAGCTTCGGTGCTAGCATTGCAGTGGAGACCAAGGTTGGCGCGGGCACCACCTTTAGAATACTTTTCCCGGCAGTGGCCCAGCTGGAAATGGCTGGCGGGGCCGACGCTCCGGTAGCTTGAGATGCAGATGCAGAACATCCTGATCATTGACGATGAGCTTGATGTGCGCGACGCACTCAAACGCGTGCTCGATCGCGCGGGATATTCGGTGCGCACGGCGGCTACCGCAATGGAAGCACTGGCCGAGCTCGAGCGCAGCCCTGCGGATGTCGTCATTACGGACATCATCATGCCTAAGATCAACGGCGTGCAGGCGATCGAGTTGATCTGCAAGGCGTTCCCGTCGATACGCATCATCGCGATCTCCGGCGGCGGTAACTTCGGTATCACGGCGTACAAGCCCCTGGCGATCACAACGACCGCCTACCTTGCATCCGCGCAGAACGCCGGAGCGCATCTGGCGCTCACCAAGCCGTTCGAGTCCGTTGACTTGATTGCAGCAGTTGAGAAAGTCCTGGGCGTCGGCCACGCCTGAGCTGGCCTTTGCACGCTCCACGCTGACCGCCGCGGCTATCGAGGAAGCCAGCTGATCGAGGAAGTAGAGTTCAGGCAAGCGTCCCTGCGTCGCGCGTGATTCCCGCGGTTACCGCACTACCCGAGGCCTCATAACAATGAACTGGGCTCGCGCGATGAGTCACACGACAGGCCCGGCCGGTGCTGCGGAACCAACCGGCAGGCGATGGGGAAGACGGCATTTGCTCATCGCGCTCTGCGTGCTCGCCATCATTATCGGCTACACGGACCGCGTAAATATGTCCGTCGCATCGGTAGCGATGCGGACGCAGTTCGGCTGGACACAGACGACCAAGGGATTTGTCCTGTCCGCGTTCTTCGTGGGCTACATCTCCTTCCTCTATGTCGGGGCATGGTTGGCGACCCGCTTCGGCGGCAAGCGCGTTCTCGGGCTTGCAGTCCTCATCTGGTCGATCTGCACGCTGCTGACTCCGATAGCTGCGTCGATATCGATGTCGTTTCTGATCGCCGTTCGCATCGCCATGGGCATCGGGGAAGCCGCCATGTTTCCCGCAACGTATGAGCTCTTTGGGCGTTGGGTGCCCCCGGTCGAACGGACCGGCGCGGTCGCGGCCGTATTCAGCGGCATTTCCATTGGAACGGTGGTCGGATTGGCGGCGACCGCGTGGATCACCGCTCGCTACGGTTGGCCCATGGCATTCTACGGATTCGGGATTCTCGGTCTGCTGTGGGTCGCAATCTGGTTTGTTTCGGTGAGTAACGACCACGCTGCGGACCCTCGGTTGACCCCCAGCGAGCGTGCGCTCATCGACGAGATCTCCCCTGGCGGCGCCCCGCCTGGTGAGGTTCCGTGGCGCCAGGTGTTTGCGGAGCCTGCGTTTCGTGCAGTCGTGATCACGCATTTCAGCACCACGTGGAGTCTGTACGTATTTCTGACTTGGCTGCCGAGCTATTTGAGCGACGTGCAGGGGCTCACCGTCGCCAAGTCGGGCTTTTTCTCCGCTGCGCCATGGATCGCGATGTGCGGGATGACCTATCTGGCCGCGGCAATTTCCGGTGCGCTGCTCCGCCGTAGCGTCAGTCTTGCCAACACGCGCAAGCTGATGCAGGCAATCGGCCTCCTGGGCTCGGCATCGCTGCTCGTGTTAACGAGCCACGTGCACACGCCCGCGATGGCCTTGGGGCTGCTGTGCGGCGCGGCCGGCGCGCTCGGCTTCGCCTGGTCGGGCTACGCACCGAATTTGATTGATCTCGCGCCCCGACATTCGGCGCTGCTGGGCGCATTCAGCAATACGATCGCGACGATTCCGGGAATCGTCGCGGTCAGCATCACCGGGTGGCTCGTGGACGCGACCGGGACCTACACCGCCGCGTTTGTATTGTCGGCCGCCGTGAGTGTGATTGGAGCGCTCGTCTTTGTGCGATTCGGCAGCACCCGGGCCATCGTCAAATAGGCACGCATCAGGCCCCGAGAGGGGTTTGTTCTTTGCCCGCCTATCACGCGTTGCCGGTTCTCAGCCGCAGCGCATTGCCGATCACCGACACCGATGAGAAGCTCATGGCGAGCGCCGCGATGAGGGGGCTCAACAGCCAGCCTGTCAGGGGATAAAGCACTCCCGCCGCCAACGGAATTCCCAATGCGTTGTAAGCGAAGGCGAAGAACAGATTCTGGCGGATGTTTCGCACGGTGGCTTCGCTCAAGTGGCGCGCGCGTACAAGCCCGCGCAAATCCCCGCCGACGAGTGTGATCTGAGCGCTTTCCATGGCGATATCGGTACCTGTGCCCATCGCGATACCGACATTGGCCTGCGCGAGGGCGGGCGCATCATTGATGCCATCGCCGGCCATTCCGACGCGATGGCCTCCCTTCTGAAGCGCGGCAATGGCGGCTGCTTTGTCCGTAGGACGTACTTCCGCAATGACCTCGTCAATGGGTAGGCGGGCCGCTACGGCCTGCGCCGTCGTGCGGTTGTCACCGGTGAGCATTACGAGCCGCAAGCCGCGCTCCTTCAATGCCTGAAGGGCGGGGAGCGTGCTGTCTTTGAGTGGATCGCCCACGGCGAGCAGTCCAGCCAGACGCTCATCGATCGCCAGGAACATGACCGTCTGCCCGGACTTGCGCAGTGCCTCACTCTGATCGTTCGCCGCGTCAGTGGCTACACCCTGTGCACGCATCAATGAGGCATTTCCCAACGCAAGCCGCCGCCCACCCCACATGCCGGTCACACCCTGACCGGTGACGGAGTCGAACTTCGTGACCTCTACAGGGCTGACGTTGCGCGCGACTGCGCCGTCCACAATCGCTCGCGCGAGAGGATGCTCGCTGGCGCGTTCAAGTCCTGCGGCGCACGCGAGTACGACATCATTCGAGAACTCCCCGAACGCGATCACCTCGCCCAGGGTGGGCTGTCCCCGCGTAAGCGTGCCGGTTTTGTCGAGCACGAGCGTGTCGATGCTGCGCAGGGTTTCGATCGCCTCGGCGTTCCGGAAAAGTACGCCGAGCTGGGCGCCGCGACCGCTCGCAACCATGATGGAAATCGGCGTCGCAAGCCCCAGCGCACACGGACACGCGATGATGAGTACGGCCACGGCGTTCACCAGCGCATAGGCCAGTCGCGGCTCAGGGCCGAGTACCCACCAGCCGATGAAGGTCATGATCGCAAGCGTGATGACAGCAGGCACAAACCAAGCCGCCACCCGGTCGGCCAGCTTCTGCAGGGGTGCGCGCGAGCGCTGCGCTTCACTCACGAGGGCCACGATCTGCGACAGCAGACTGTCGGCCCCGACATGCTCCGCCTCGATGATGAGCGCGCCGGTCTGATTGATCGTGGCGCCCACGACGCGATCACCCGCCCGCTTTTCCACTGGCAGGGGCTCCCCGGTCAGCATCGACTCATCGACACTGGACTGCCCGCTGACGACGCGGCCATCCACGGGGATCTTTTCCCCCGGTCGGACTCGAAGTCGGTCGCCCACAGCGAGCGATTCCAGCGGCACGTCCTCTTCTTCACCATTGGTGATGCGGCGCGCCGTCCTGGGCGCCAGGCTCAGGAGCTGTCGGATCGCAGCACCCGTGCGACCTCGCGCCGTGAGCTCGAGCCATTCCCCCAAGAGCACGAGCGCGACGATGGTCGCGGCCACTTCGAAATACACGCCGACCATGCCGTGCTCATCGCGCATGGCCGCGGGGAACTGGCCCGGAAAAAATGTTGCGATGACACTGTAGGTAAACGCCACGATTACCCCGAGGCCAATGAGTGTGTACATGTTGGGCGAGCGGTGAACCACCCCCAGCCAGCCGCGGCGGTAGTACGGAACGGCGGCCCACAGCACTACAGGAGCGCTCAAAGCCAGCTCCAACACCCGGAGCGTCCACGCCGTGGTGGGCGCGAGTACGGTTCCAAAAAGGTGCGGCACCATCGCGACCAACATGACGGGAATGACCAGCGTCAACGACATCCAAAACCGCCGCCGGACGCCGCGGATTTCGCTGTCATCCGTAGTCTCGGTCGGCACCAAGGGCTCCAGGGCCATGCCACACTTGGGACAATGTCCCGGCCCGATCTGCCGGACTTCGGGGTGCATGGGACACGTGTAGATCGTGCCGGCAGGCGCTTCGCCATCCGGTGTGGCGGCAGCCTTCGCCGGTGTCGAGGGCTGATGCGCATTCGTTGCATGCTGGTGAGGATGGTGCGCTGTGCTCGTGGGAGCGAGGTAACGCTGCGGGTCGTACACAAACTGGGTGCGGCAACCCGCGGAGCAGAATCCGAAGTGCCGGCCTTCGTGCTCGGCCCGATGGGGTGAAGTGGCCTTAACCGTCATGCCGCAGACGGGGTCAATGGCCGGGCTCGCGGCTGACTGGCAACAGTCCGGAGAATGCTGTTGATCTGATTTGTTCATGTCACATCCTCATCGGTCAGCGCCTTGAGGATCGGGCAGTCTCCTGCGCGACCGTGTCCCGGGCAAGCCGCAATGAGCGTCGTAAGTCCGTCGCGCACACGTTCCAACGCGGCAATGCGCGCTTCGATGTCTACGAGCTTTGCCTGAGCTGAGCGCTTGACCCGAGCGACATCACGCTGCGCCGAGAGCGCAAGTAGAGCCTTGACCTCCCGCAACGTGAAGCCCAAGGCCTGGGCACGTCGGATGAAGCGCAGGCGCGCGAGCTCGAGCTCGCCATAGCGGCGATAGCCGGACGCGAGCCGCGTGCGCGGTGCCAGGAGCCCATTGCGTTCGTAATAGCGCACCGTGTCGATGCCGACGCCGCCGCGCTTGGCCAGCTGGCCGATTCCCAATCCTTCCATCGCTCGGTCCTCCAAATTTGCAGCGCCAGCATAAACCCGGGACCCAGGTCCAGAGTCAAGGGTGATCGTCCGTGCTGAAGGGCCGGCCGAGCCGCGTTGGCCCTGGGACTGCAGCAGCTCATGCAGACGTGCTGCCTGGTGCCAATGATGAGGACATTGTGTTTGGACCCGCTGCCGCCGACAGCGGGTCTGCGAAGAAGACTGCGAAGAAGACTGCCAAGAAGAGATCGTGACTTTTGCGATGCACGAAGTGAGCCGAACATGACAGCGTCACCGCCGGAAATCACGTCTCATGGGGCGGAGTTGCGAGGCAGGGCGAGTGAGCGCAAACTCGTGCAGGTTTATGGAGGGAACAACAGTGAAACAGATCGTAGTGTTATTGACAGCCATCGTCATCTCGAATGCGGCCCTCGCGCAGGTAGGCACAACCGTGAAGGAGGGGGGTAAAGCGACCGCGGAGACTGCGAAACAGGCTGGAGATGAAGTAAAGGGCGCGATGTCCTCCGAGCCGAAGAAGAGCTATGAAAAAGCCAAAGCAAAGGTTCACAAGGCGAAGGCGCATCACCACGCAAAAGCGGCTAAGCGTGCGGCCGAGAATATTGGCCACTGACCTTCTCCCGGGCGTCCTCTTCAGGATGTCCTTGCGATGCGCCTGAGTGCTTTGCGGATCTGAAGATCGCTGCTGGCGGGTCGGCCTCTGGACCCGCAGCTGCGCGTAAGCGCCGGGCCGTATCTGTGCTCGCTCGATGTGCATCAGTGAGGCGCATGAGCCATCGGAGTGCATGAGCAGGGCGCGAGCGGGTCCCCTGGATGGCCGTTCCATGCGT
>JAQGOC010000096.1 GCA_028293805.1 Gammaproteobacteria bacterium | reverse complement strand
GGCAGCCATCTGACAGCGTGATCCAGACGTTTTCGATTTCTTTCACCGGCTGCGGCCGGGAGGATTCATTGCGGGACATGGTGTTTGATCTCGATCGACGGGGGCGAAGGCGTAAGGGACGGTAGCCAGGGACTCGCGGAAGCGTAGCAGCGCCAACCCGGGAAAGCCTTTGGTTGCAGCGGAGAATTCCTAGCAATTTCGCCATTTTGCAGGGTATGGTGGTACCGAGTTTGCCGACCCGGCCGAGGGTTCGGTATACAGTGGCGCTCGCCAGCAGACTACCATGCCCATTTCGTCCGACACGGCTGACCTTGAAGCATACCGATTGATGCGCGCGGGGAATTTCCGCGCAGCGCTCCCATTTGCTGAGCGCGCCGTCAGCGGCAAACGCACGTGTGTCCCGGCGCACGGCATGCTTGCATCGATACTCTTGCAGCTGGGGCGGGCGGTAGATGCGGAAGGCCTGGTCTCCCAAGTTGAGAAGCTCGAAACAGGCGTCGCGGATGCTTACGATGGGCTCGCGTTTGTGTCGTTGGCCTTGCGAGCACACGAACGCGCCAATCGCTTCTATCGGCGCGCCACCGAGCTGGCGCCTCGGACTCCGCGATTTTGGTACAACCTCGCGTGCAGCGAGCGCAGTCTCGGGCGGCTCGGGGAAGCCGAGGCGGCCTGTGACCGCGCCATCGCGCTGGATCCGGCACAGTACCCGAGTTACCTGCTGCGCTCAGAGTTGCGCGTCCAAGCATCGGATGCGAACCACGTAAGCGAATTGCAGACACTGCTTGCCCGTCCCGATCTTGAGTATCAGGGCAAGCTGTTTGTCGGCTACGCGTTGGCCAAGGAGCTCGATGATCTGAACAGGTTCGATGAGGCCTTTCGTTGGTTTTCGGAGGCGACGCGTATGCGCCGCTCGCGCCTACAGTACGACGTCGCCGCCGACGAGGTGAAGCTGCGGCGCATAGCGGAGGTGTACTCCGCGGATCACCGTAGCGGGGCAGAGCGTTCAGCACCGCTCCGTGGCATTGGCGCGGATGGCGTCGATTCGTCTCGATACATTTTTATCGTCGGTCTGCCTCGCTCTGGAACCACCTTGGTGGAGCGAATTCTGACCGGCCTGCCCGATGTCGCTTCGAACGGCGAGACTGAGAACTTCTCAAGAAGCCTCCTGGATGCCACTCCGCCAGGATCGGCCGACGTGTTTGAGCGGGCGGCGCGTGCCGCGCCGGATGAGGTTGCAACAGGGTACGCGCGCCGCGCCGACGGGCCGGTCTCGAGCGGTAAGATCGTCGAGAAATTGCCCATGAACTATCTCTACCTGGGCGCGATTCGACGCGCCCTTCCGGACGCGAGAATACTGCTTCTGCGGCGTTCGCCGCTTGATAGTTGTTTCGCAATGTATCGCACGCTGTTCCGCGAGGCGTATCCGTTCACTTACGATTTCGAGGAGCTGGCGCGTTACTACGCAGCATATGAGCGCCTGATGCGGCACTCGCGAGCGATCCTTGGGGAGCAGCTTCATGAGATTGCCTATGAAGATCTCGTGCGGGAGCCGCAACGCGCAGGTGCAGATATGGCGCGCCATTGCGGCCTGAGATGGTCCGATGCGGCGATCGATATTCAGAAGAATGCCGCAGTGTCACTGACGGCGAGCGCCTCACAGGTACGCCGGCCGATTTACGGGACTTCTTCCGGCCGCTGGCGACACTACGAGTCGTATCTGAAAGGCCTGATGGATGGGCTTCGCCGCTACGGTATCGGGCTGCCAGCGGATGTTTGATGACGCGGCGGGTGCGGCTGATCAAGCCCGAGCAGTCCTCGTCGGCGCCTCTGGTTAGATCGGCGCACTGAATCGGTGCGCAGGTAGCATGCCACGCGCCACAACCGCGCGCTGCCGCGATTGCGGCCAATCTACTAACAAAATCGTTTGCCCGCGAAGGTTGCCGCCTGAGCCTGCGCGTATGTTCCGCATACGACGCCGGTTACGCGCCGCCGTGGCGCTGACGCAACGAATTGGTCTCATCCGACAAAAGAAACTCCTGGGGTACGTTCATGAAGCAGCACAGTACGCGTGTCAATCCGGCTGGAAAGAGTTGTGTGCCTGGCAGGATGAGCGTCGGAGCTGCGGTGTTTCTGGCCATTTACGGATTCTCCAGCGCTGCCCGCGCGCAGCATGCACCGGTGTCTGCGCAGCCGACCGCCTCTGGGTCGGTGATCGAGGAAGTGACCGTGACGGCAAACCGTCGTGAGCAGGTTCTGGAGGCCGTGCCTTATAACCTCTCGGTGGTGAGCGCCGATCAGCTCGCACAATCGAACGTGACCGATCTGGCCTCTCTCTCGACCACTGTGCCGGGTCTGAGCATGTTCGATTACGGCGCCCGCTTCAGCGCGGCTTCCGCGCCAGTCATTCGCGGTATCAATGCGACGGCAGAGGCGACACGCGGCTTTCGAACCTTCGAGCAAAACCCGGTGGGCACCTACATCGGCAACTCTCCGATCGACGGCTACTTCCAGCTGGATGATCTCAAAC
>JAQGOC010000336.1 GCA_028293805.1 Gammaproteobacteria bacterium | reverse complement strand
GGCGCCGGGAAATTGCAGGTGTCTATCCACAAAGTCGGGCAGCGCACGAGCCAATTCATCGATCGATGCTGCGGGGGACAAACGGATGTAGGTAAATGTATTCCAAGGTTTCTGGATCGCCGGTCCCGGCATGGCGTCGAGCACTGCAAGGCGCGAGTATGCGGCGCGCCCGGATGCAAATATTCTGGCGTCGAGGTGCGTGTTCGACGGCAAATCCATGAGCACCGCCGTCACCTGCATCGAATGCTGGCGGTTGATCTCGATCGTTTCTCCGATCGGATTGTCCCGGCCGAAATACTTGCGTGCCATTTGCCTGGTAAGCACGATCGCGTCCGGCCGCTGCAAAGCCGTCCGTAGATTCCCCGCAAATACCTTGAGGGGCAGGACTTCAAAGATACTGGGATCCGCCCAGGCAACGTACTCGCTCGCCTCGAAATTGCCACGGCGCAATCCGACCTGTTCGCTCGCCAGTCGCGCGGCGCTCTGCACCTTGGGAAAGTCGAGCTTGATCCACGCGGCCACGTCGGGCGGAACGACTGGAACGAAAATCGGGCCTCTGCCTGGCAGAACGCGAAACGTGGCGACTCGATAAACGTGCCGGTGTCCGGGAATGAAGCTGTCGTAGCTGAATTCGTCGCGGACGAAGAGACCGATCAAAATCGCCGCGGCGAATCCAACCGCGAGGCCCCCGATGTTGATACCCGCGTAGAGTCGATTACGCGCGAGGTTGCGCAGCGCCGCCATCAAATAATTGTGAAACATTTTAAGCTGCCAGCAATGTCTGGCTGACCACGCGACCGTCCAGGAGCCTTACCGTGCGCTGTGCGCGACCGGCATGCACCAGCGAATGGGTCACCATGATGACGGTGGTGCCCGATTTGGACACGCCGGTCAGCAGGTCCATCACTGCCTCCCCGTTGGCCGTATCGAGGTTACCGGTGGGTTCGTCGGCGAGAATCAGTTTCGGATTGGAAACGAGCGCCCTGGCTATGGCGACCCGTTGCTGCTGCCCACCGGAAAGCTGTTGCGGTAGATGGCGCGAGCGATGGGCAATCCCTACGCGTTCGAGGGCTTCGGCGACTCGGCGCTTGCGCTCACTCGCAGAAACTCCCCGATATATCAGGGCCACGTCGACATTCTCGGCGACGTTGAGATCGTCGATCAGATTGAAGCTCTGGAAGACAAATCCGACCGCGCCTCGGCGCAGAATCGTCAGGTGCTGCTCGGAGGCGCGAGCGACATCCTCGCCGAAGAACGAGTAGACGCCGCTCGTCGGGCCGTCGAGAAGCCCCAGGATATTGAGCAATGTCGATTTTCCACACCCAGAGGGCCCCATGACGGCCAGGAACTCCCCGGCTCCGACTGCAAACGACACGCTGTCGAGTGCGCGCGTCTCGACCTCGGTGGTGCGGTAAATCTTGCTGACATTCTCCAATTTCAACATCTCGATGCTCCCCTATTGCTTCAGATCGATGCGATCGATGCGTTCAAGGCCCGTGTAATCCGAAATGATTGCTTGTTCGCCGACGGCGAGGCCGCTCAAGACTTCCACCTGCTCGTCATTGCGGCGGCCTATCTTGATCGTGTGGCGGAGCGCCGATTGACCGTCCTTCGCCAGTACGAAGATCCAGTCACCGCCGGTCCGCTCTAGGAATGCGCCGCCCGGAAGAATCGTCGCCGTTCGATCGGCGCCGAGACCCAATTTACCCTGCAAAGCCTGGCCGGGGAGCAGACCCGCGGGGGTGGCATCCTGGAAGGCCAAATCGACCGTGAAGGTGCCGTTCGTCACTTTCGGGTATACGCGGATGACCTTGAGCGCCCAGGCCTTATTGCCGATCTCAATGTCCGCGATCTGCCCTGTCTGCACGCGCCCAAGGTAATACTCGTCCACCTCCGCAGCGAGCTTGTCGCCTGTCTCCGGGGTGATCTCTCCAAAGCGCTCTCCGCGGTTGCGGTGTTCGCCGACTTTGAGATCCATGGCCGTGAGTCTGCCCGTCACAGGCGCTCGCACGGTCAGATTGTCGAGCTTTCCGTGCGTGATCCTGAGGTCCTGTTGCAGTTTCGCTAATTGGCTGTGAATCTGCGGCAGCTGTTGCACGCGCAGCTGTTCCTGTTTGCGGTTGCTTGCGTTCTGCATGGGCCGCACTTTCACGTCATAATCCAGCTCGTCCTGTACTTGGTCTTTGACCTCCAGCGGTTCCGCATCGTCGGCTACGAGAATATTTCGCCTGGCGACCGAGCGCTGCAGTCGAGTGACGTTGTAATCCAGTTGCGCGAGCGCCTTCTGATTCGCGACACGGTTCTGTTCGAGCTGGGTTTCGTAGGTCTGCAGCTGGGTGATCGACTCTACCAAGCGCCCTTCGCGATCGAGCACATCGAGCTCGAGCTCCGTGTTGCTCAGCTCGACCAACGGCTGCCCCGCCGACACCATATCGCCCGCTTGAACGAGGATGCGATCGACGCGCCCGCCTTCAAGCGCATCGAGGTAGACCGTATTCATCGGTACCACCTTGCCCCTCAGCGGGATGAAGTCATGAAACGTACCCTGCGAAACGCGCGCGACTGTGACGCTTGCGGCAGCAACACGGATGCTGCGTTCCGGGGTTCCAAGAAAAAGGGCAGACACCGTGATGAAAAGCACGGCGACGAGAAATGCAATACCCCATTGCAACCAGAGTTTCCTGCGCCACCAGGTCAGGCGGATGGGCCGGTCCATGCTCATGGGGTCTGCTCCCGCCAGCCGCCGCCGAGAACCTTGTACAAAGTCACCCGATTGCTCTGCTCGGCGAGGCGCGTCGTGATCAGTCCTTGCCGCGCGGCATAGTCGCTGCGTTGGGAATCGAGCACCTCGAGATAGCTGTCGCGGCCCACCTTGTAGCGTCGTTGCGAAAGCCTATAAGCCAGGCTAGTCGCTTCAACCAAGCTTTCCTGGGCCGCGCGCTGGCGATTCAAGGTCGTGGTCAACGCCAGGGCGTCGGCCACTTCGCGAAAACCGGACTGAATGGCCTTGTCATACTGCGCGAGCGCGATCTTTTCATTGACGTGCGCGGCATCCAGGCCACTCATGAGCGCGCGGCCATGGAAGATAGGTAACGACATCAGCGGCTCGAAAGCCCAGGTGCCCGTGCCGGACTTGAAGAGGTTCGACAGTTGATTGCTTGCCGAGCCGAGATTCGCGGTCAGAGTAATGTCGGGGAAGAACGCCGCCCGTGCGGCACCGATATTGGCATTAGCCGCTCGCAGCGTGTGCTCGGCTTCGAGGACATCGGACCGGCGCGACAGTACGGCTGACGGCACACCGGCAGGCAACGGCTCGAGCCCCATGGTCTTGGAATCGAATTGCGCGGGCAGCAGGGCCGGCTCGATTGAGGTTCCAACCAGGAGCGTCAAAGCGTCAATGTCTTGCGCGACATGGCCCTCGAAGCGAGCAGTGTCGGCGCGCGCCAGTTCGACCGTGGTCTGCGACTGCGCGAGGTCGAGGCCGGATACCGTGCCTGTCTCATGTCGCCTTTGCTCGAGCGTGAAGGAATGCTCCTCACTCGCGAGTGTTTCCTGTGCCAGGCGCTCGAGCTCACGATCCGAAGCGAGTGTTAGATAAGCGTGGGCTACTTCGGCGATCAGGCTCAACTGCGCGCTGCGGCGCGCCTGCTCCTGCGCCACGTATTTTTCCAGAGCGGCGTGCGTCAAGCTGCGCACTCGGCCGAACAAATCCACTTCGTAGGAGGTGACGGAGAGACCGACGTCGAAAGAGCCACTGATCGGGGTAGGACTGCCGTAATTCAAAGATGCCGGGAGCTTTTCGCGGGTGAAGCTGCCCCCGCCGTTGATCGAAGGCAGGAGGGCGGCGCGCTGGATTTGATACTGAGCGCGGGCCTGCTCGATGTTCAGCACGGCCACTCTCAGATCCCGATTATTCGCAAGCGCCCGGTCGATCAACTGCTCGAGGCGTGTATCGAGGAAGAAGTCGAGCCACCCGATGTCACGGGCCGCCACATTTCCGCCGGGCCGCTCGAATGTCGCAGTGGGCATTGGCCACTGGTCAAGCACCGGCAACGCCGGCGCGCGATAGCGCGGTTCGAGCGTGCAGGCGCAGGCCACGCAGAGCCATGTCACAGCGCATAGCGCCTTTACAACTTTACCCCGCATGTAATTTATCCCGCTGTCCATGGTTGCAAAGTGTACGGCGGGTTTCTCTAGATAAAAACAACAGAAGAATCAGCGAGTTACACGACATCTCGGGATTCTTTGGAAATGGAACTGTCCGGAAACGGACACTTCCGGGTACTCCACATCCCCGAATTCGCAAAAGCCTTTCCCTTGTGAATTCGCCAGCTCCGCGCGTACGCTCTCAAGCATGACCGGGGATGCGACGATCCTTATTGCGGAGGACGATGCAGATGTTCTGCGCGCGGCGCGCATCGCTTTGGCCCCACATGCCGCGCGCGTGGAGACCATCTCGACAGTCGACGGATTGGATCAAATCCTCGCGTCTGGACGATTCGATGTGGTGCTGCTTGATATGAACTTCGTGTCTGGAGAACGTAGCGGCGGCGACGGCTTGAATGCCCTGGCTCGCACGCGGGCCTTCGACCCGTGTCTGGCCGTGGTGCTGATGACTGCGTATGGGGGTGTTGCACTCGCTGTAGAGGCACTCAAGCGAGGCGCCGCGGATTTCATCCTCAAGCCCTGGCGCAATGACAAACTTATTGCGGCTGTCGCGGCTGCTGCCAACATTACCCGCTCACGCCGTGAGAAAGAAACGCAGCATTTGGACGCTGTAGAAAGGAGCGCCATCGAACGCGCCCTCGCGCGCCATGAGGGTAACATCTCGCTGGCTGCTTCGGAGCTCGGCCTGAGCCGTCCCGCGCTCTATCGCCGGATGGCTAAACATAGCCTTTAGATTGACAGGAACAGGTCAGTTCGTGCTCGGGGTCTCTATCCGTTCCATCTTGCTGGGCCTTCTGACAATACTGTTCGTCCAGCTCGTCGCGCACACGCAGTTATATGCAACCTCCTTCGTGGTGGCTGGCCTAACCGCCATTGTCGTTGCCGATCTGGCGCAGTGCATAGGCCGCGCTGATAGGCGAGTCGAGCGTTTTATCGATAGTCTCAGGGCGGGCGACGCCGATGTCCCTCTGAAGAGGATTACCGATCCAAGGCGAACGCTCGCGTCATTCAATGACGCCGTGGTCGCCGTACAGGCTGCACGCGCCGAACAGCAGCAACGGATCGATGGCCTACAAACGCTCCTGGATACTGTGTCAGCGTCGCTGATCATCGTGCGCTCGAACGGTTACATCAGTCTCGCTAATCGCGCTGCACATCAGTTGGCTGGCGAGCCGGTAGACACTCTGGCACAGATGGCATCAGTGGGCCCAACGGCGGCGGAAACCATCCTGGCGCTCGCGCCCGGCACACGACGGATCGTATCGCTTGCGGACGGGCGGTCGGCCCTGATTTCAGTCGCGTATTACATCGTCCCCGGCCGTGAGCCTGAGCGGTTGCTCTCCGTGCAGCGTCTCGCAGGAGAGCTCGATGCCGTGGAACTCAAGGCCTGGCAGGACATGGTGCAGGTTCTCGCGCACGAGATGATGAATTCCCTCACGCCGATATCTTCGCTTTCCGAAAGTCTGGATGAGCTGCTGCGCAGGGCTCCTCATCGCGGGGAAACGGGTTCTGCCGAAACGGCGCGCGAAATTATCGATGCAGTGGATGCGATCAAGCGCCGCAGTGTCGGTCTGATGCATTTCGTGGATCGCTATCGGCAATTTGCCGATCTTCCGCGCCCTGTGTTGCGACCCGTTCGGCTGTCCGAGGTGATTCGGAGCATCGAGCGGCTGATGATCGCGACGCTGCTGGAAAAGAGCGTTGCATACTCGAGCAGGATCGACCCGATTGATCTGATCGTTTCCGCTGATCCTGAACTGCTCGAACACGCGTTGCTCAATCTGCTGCACAACGCGATCGATGCGGTCGCAACGGCGCCGGCGGCGAGCATTGAAATGAACTGCAGTTACCTTACCGATCGGCAAATTGGCATCACCATTACCGATAATGGTTGCGGTGTGGCGCCGGCGTCCATTGATCAGATCTTTGTACCGTTTTTTAGCACCAAACCCGGTGGCTCCGGTATTGGTCTCAGCCTCGCGCGTCAAATAGCGCTCGCACATGCTGGCAGGATTGACGTGGAGCAGCGACACTCCGGCGGAAGCGTATTCACGTTCATCCTCCCAATGAGCCAGCCGCCTTAGAGGCCGGCCGCCGCGCGTGAACAGGCGCTCATGGAAGGCGTCCATGAACAGTCGGCGCAAGGACCCAAAGAAGCCTGAAAGCCTTGCCGCCGGTGTGGGACGCCGCAACATGCATTCGTGCTCTCCTTCGGTGAGGGGCTCGCGTACGAGCTTCGCGGCAGCGGCGTGCGGGTGGTTACTGCCGTGAGCCCGCTTGCCTCATACTCGCTCGTTGGCCCGATGGCAGTCTTGGACGCACGGTTATCGCGCAAGTCTGTCGCGGATTGCACCGTTTGTATGCCGGTGCGGCGTATGAACCTCCATTCTCGTGAATAGAATCCGCGTTCACGCTTCGAAACGCTGGACTGCAATCCGCTCGCCCCATCAACAGCTCAGCGCGCGACCGGCACAGGATTTGCACCGGGAACAGTCGGGCACTAGGATGCCTTTAGGTTTAAAGTAAAAACACCGGGGCGCCTGCCTGCACCGGATCCTGCAGGGCCTCCTGCGTCGAGAAAAATTGCCTTGCATGACCTGAACGTACGTTACCTATACGAAGCTGCCCGGCTCGGCTCTATGCGCGCGGCCGCGGATCAACTGGGCGTCGCCGTCTCCTCGATCAGCCGTCAGATTTCTCAGCTGGAGGCGGAGGTGGGAGTGGCCCTCATCGAGCACGGACGGCGCAGTCTGCTACTCACCGAAGCGGGAAAGCTTCTGATCGACTATTACAGCGAGCAACTGACCCATCGCGAGTCCTTCGAGGCCCGCCTTGCTGACCTCAAGGGCCTGCGTACTGGTCGCCTCAGCCTGGCGATCGGCGAGGGCTTCATAGGTGTCCAGCTGGCAGGGCTGGTCTCGCGGTTCGTTGCTAAACATCGCGGCATTCTGTTGGATGTCAGAGTGATGGCCTCCTCGAGCGAAGTTGCCCGGTCGGTGTTGGAGGACGAAGCTCATCTGGGCTTGGCGTTCCAGGCCTCGGATGATCCGCGCATCCGCGTGCTCGCCTCCGTTCGTCATCCCTTGTGCGCGATCATGCGGCCAACGCATCCACTTGCAAAACAGCAACGTGTGACGCTCGCGGAGCTGGCGCTGCACCCCATGTGTCTGCCTGAATCGTCATTCAGAACTCGCCAGCTCATCAAGGTGGCAGAGGTGGCCGAGCGTGTGTTTCTGCAGCCTAGCGTGACGTCGAACTCGCTTGCTTTGCTGAAGACCTTGCTGTGGTCCGGGGATCTCGTGACTCTGCTCCCCATGCTCGCCGTGAGCGAGGAAGTCGAGCGCGGGGCTTTCGTGGCCATACCGGTACAGAGCGCGGCCCTCGAGGACACTTCAGTTCACCTGATCGGCCGTCTCGGGCGTCATCTGACTCCCGCGCCGTTGCGACTATTGAATAATCTGATGTCCTACCTCAATGGGTACGAACGCTGCCTCGAACGATCGACGTTGTCTACAGCCGCCATCTCTGATCCTGGGAGGCGTGATCTGAGCCGCGCGCCGCGTGCCGACACCGGTTAGCCGTCCGCGCCGCTGACGTCCGTACGTGCGACCGGGTTTCCTCGGCAGGCGCCGACGCGAAGCTCTCGATTGCGGAGCCTGCAATCATTTCAGCGTGCCGTGTCATTGAAGCAGCGCGAACGCCGCCGCATGCTCGAGGAATGATCGTTGTAGCCGGAAACCTTGCCCCGTGATGATTCCCCGCGTCGAAATAGCTCCCGCGTATGACATTTCCCGTGTCATCAAGGGCGGATGGCAACTCGCGGGCGATCATGGAGCCGTCGATCGGGAGCAGGCGCTTCGCGACATGGCTGTGTTCGTCGAGTCGGGAATCACGACATTCGATTGTGCCGATATCTACACGGGCGTCGAGTCGCTGATCGGAGCGTTTCGGGCACGATATCCGCAGCTGGCCGCCCGGACGCAAGTTCACACGAAGTTCGTGCCGAATCTGCACGTTCTGCAGCACGTGGATGCCGGATACGTTGAGCGAGTCGTGGATCGCTCGCTCGAGCGCTTGGGCACCGATCGGCTCGATCTCGTTCAGTTTCACTGGTGGGACTTCGCGGTGCCCGGCTATGTCGAAGCGGCGCTCGCGCTTGCGCAGTTGCGCGCGAAGGGCAAGATCGCTCACCTCGGACTCACTAATTTCGATGTCGCGCACCTGGTTGAAGTGGTGGCCGCCGGCGTGCCGGTGGTCGCTCATCAATTGCAGTATTCGCTGCTGGATGGTCGTCCTGAGGGCGGCATGATCGAGAAGTGCCGGTCTCACGGCATCTCCCTGCTGTGCTATGGCACGGTCGCCGGCGGCTTTCTTTCCGATCGCTGGCTCGGCCAGCCGGAGCCCGCGTCCGCACTGCAGAACCGGTCTTTGACCAAATACAAGCTGATCATCGACGATTTCGGCGGCTGGGCGCTGCTGCAGAGATTGCTGGCCGTGCTACGTGAGATCGCAGACCGCAGGGGATGTGACATCGCTACGATCGCCTCACGCGCCATGCTCGAAAGGCAGGGCGTCGCGGCGGTCATCGTAGGGGCCACCAATACCGCGCACGTTGCGGCCAACGTACGGATTGGAGACATCGCACTGGGGCCCGAAGATCACGCTGCCATCGGGGCCGTATTGGCCCTGCGGACCGGCCCGCCGGGCGACGTATTCATGCTCGAGCGGGATCGTGAAGGACGGCACGGCCGCATCATGAAATACGGATTGAACGATTGATGCCGGCATGTGCGATCTTCGCCTCCGTGGGTGCGCCGCTACTTGTAACCACCCGCCCGCAGCGTTGCGCGCAAAGCAACGATTCCCCGCCGCGCGGTCATTGACTGACCGGACCGTGAGTCGATAATCGAGTCGCTGTCGGAGCGGTTTACCGTTTG
>JAQGOC010000076.1 GCA_028293805.1 Gammaproteobacteria bacterium | reverse complement strand
AGTTCGCGATCCATTTCGGTGCGCCCACGAGCGCCTGGCCGGTGAGATCGCAAACCTTCTGACCTGGAACCAACAAGGGCGCGAGCTGTTCCGCGGAGCAGGGCGCGTTGGGATACGACAGATAGACAGCCTCGTTGTAGGACCCGGCGAGCTTCAGTAGCAGCCCCCCGATTGGGGCCGATGAGATGTCGGCTTCCACGCCGCGGGTCCGCACTTTGCCGATGTTGGAGAGGATCTGCTGCAGAGGACCGCCGTTCGTCGGTGATTCGAGCAGCGTCGCCTGGTAGTCCCTTACGTTCGTCCAGAAGAGGTTGGCATTCAGCAGCAGGCGGCGATTGAGCAGCGTCGACTTGATGCCGAGCTCCGCATCATTGGCGGTTTCCGGCTTCACATAGAGCGATGAGAGCGGGAAACCCGTTACAGGGGCCTGCGGATTGATCCCACCGGACTTCGCCCCGTGCGAAATCGACGCGTATGCGAGTACGTTCGTATCGAACTTGTAGCTTGCGCTCAGGAGACCCGAGACATTGTTGTCGTCTCGTCTAAGCTGCGACGATTGATATGCGGAAAAGTTGGCATTCGACACGAAGGCGTCCGAACCCGCTGACGTCCGGTTCAGCGAGACGGTTTTACGTTCCTTCGTCTCGCGAAGACCCAGTGCGAACTCCCATGGGTCCGTGGGTCGCCATGTCACCTGGCCAAAAGCCGAGCCGCTATGGGTGGACAGAAGCTGTGTCGTCTGGGTGTAGCCATTTGCGAATGTCGGGGCACCCAGCTGCAGAGCACCGATTGCCTGAGCATCCGGGCCGTATTGCGTATACAGGAGATTATTCTGATGCTGATTGAAGTAGTAGAGCCCGACCACGTAGCTGATCGGGCGGTCGCCCGGCGAAGCAAGCCTGACTTCCTGCGTCCACTGATTGTCATCCACACGCTGACCAGCGCCGGTGATCGCATCAACGTTTGTGCCGTCTGCATCGTTATACGGCGCGAACCACCAGCTTCGATACGCCGTGATCGACGTGAGCTTGTAGTCGCCCAGTTGCCAATTGACCTCGCCCGAGCCGCCACCCTGGCGTACGTCCATATGCTGCCGGCCGTCTATCGTCGTTGCGTTGAAGTTCGGGCTGTAGATCACGCTGGCGCCGGCCGCGGCGATGGCGTTGTAGTACTTCGCCCCGCCGTTGGGGCCAGGGCTGTACAGCACACCGACGCCCTCATCGCCATGCTCCTCGCTGTAGTCGCCGATCAGCCGGAGACTGAAAGCATCGCTCGGCTTCCAGAGCACTTGGCCGCGACCGCCGATGCGGTTTGATCCGTTGAGGTCTCTCCCCGTTGTCGGGTCGATCACGAAGCCGCCTTGCTGAGTTCGGGCGAAGGACACGCGCGCGGAAACGTCTTCGCCGAGCGGCTGCGACAAGGTGCCACGCACCTGGTAATAGCCAAAGTCGCCTGAGGAAGCCTCGAGCGAGTGCTCGGGGACGGGGTTCGGTTGGCGCGTGGTGATGCTGAGCACGCCCGCAGTCGTGTTTTTGCCGAAGAGCGTTCCTTGCGGACCGCGCAGGAGTGCGATCTGATCGATATCGATCAGATCGAGATTAGCCATGCTGGCCCGGCCGAGATAGACGTTGTCGAGATACACGCCGACGCTCGATTCGAGCGCATCGTTGGCGGGATTGTTGCCGAGACCCCGGACCGCGATACTGGCCTGGCGCGGGTTGTTGAATTGAATATTGGTGCTCGGCAGGCTCTGGTTGAGATCCTCGAGCCGAAATCGGCCGATCTGTTCCAGCGCATTCCCACTTACAGCCGCGATCGGAATCGGCACGTCCTGGGCTCGCTCTTCGCGACGCCGCGCAGTGACGGTGACGGATTCGATCTGCCCTGCATCGGCGCTGGCACCGGAATCCGGCGCGGCGGTGTTCTCTTCTGCCCGGACCGCGGAGGCGGCCAGGAGCGCGGCTCCGAGGAATACGAGCGACCGACCCGACATACATTGTTCCTTGTTTTGGCGGGGCGCATCTTGAATGCGCTGCGGTATTGGTGTCGGTAGCGGCGGGATAACAATCGCGTCACATAACCAGACGCTGCGGATCCATGTCCGCCAGTTAGGTTAGGCAGACTCGCCAGCGGGGTCAGGAAGACTCGCCAGCATGGGGCGCTGCACTACGGGAGTGCAGCGATCCCCGGGAGCTGTTTTCAGGCTGCGTGCATCGGGACGCAGCTCGCGCTGGTCACGCAGCCGCGCCTGAGCGCGACCTCACGTGGGGCAATACATTCTTGCCATAAAACTCGATCACTTTGCCTTGCTCGGGCTGGCCGGAGTGAATGTTCACGATGGTGACCCCGCTCTTGAACAATGTCTCGATGGCCTGGATGTGCACGGCGGGATCGGTGCCGACCGCCCAGCTTCCTATCAGTTGTTTGATGGGAATCTCCGCTTCGGCCCGACGCTGTATCTCGGCAGGATCAGGAATGTTGTGATAACCCTTGAAGGCCTTCGGAAGGAAGCGCCACAACCCGGCCGCCTGTGCCGCGTCGTCCTGGTTGCCCACGACTACGAACTGCTCAACGAGTACCGGCAAGTCGCTTGGTTTGCGCCCTGAGGCGGTCACACCCGCCCGCCACTCAGCGCCATATTGCTGCCAGGTCTCAGGATCGGTAATGAGCCCGTCACCGTGCTGTCCCGCAAGGCGCATCGCCTTCGGTCCATTCGCGGCCATCAACAGTGGAATAGGGCGCGGCGGCGGGTCGTAGAGCATCCCGTCGACCTTGTAGAACGTCCCACGGTGATGGACCGGTTTGCCTCTCCACAATTCCCGAATGATCGTCGCCGCCTC
>JAQGOC010000059.1 GCA_028293805.1 Gammaproteobacteria bacterium | reverse complement strand
TTCATGAGTCCCGGTAGAAGCCACTTGCCGTCGGCGTGAATGATGTCGGCTCCCTGGGGCACGGACACCGCGCCGGCGGGGCCGATAGCCATGATCCGATCGCCATCGATGAGAAGGACGGAATTGGGAATCGAATGTCCATTGGCCAGATCGACGGCCGTTGCGCCCACGATTGCCTTGATCTGACCGGCCGCCCACGAGTTCGATACGGCGCCGAGCAGGACGACGATCGATATTCTCGCGAGAATCCGGTGAACGAGTTTCATGTGGTTTCCTGGGAGTGTCAGTTAGAAATGGGAACGAACGGCCGGGCGGCTCGCGGCTTGCTGTGTCCCACTGGCTGCAAGCCAGCGCTCAGCATTCTGCTCGAGAGTCGAGAGCGGCATGCTGCCGCCGAGCAGGACCTGATCATGGAAGGATTTGATATCGAAGCGGGAGCCAAGAGCCTCCTGAGCGCGGCGACGCAGTGCAAGGATCCTGATTTCCCCGATCTTGTAAGATAGCGCCTGCCCTGGATAGGCAACATACCGTTCCACTTCTGCGGCGGCCTGCGCCTGGGTCATTGACGAGTGTTCGGTCATCCAACGGACGCTCCTCTCGATGCTCCATCCCTGAGCATGAATGCCGGTATCGATCACCAGGCGGTTGGCCCGCAACATTGCGTAGTTGAGATGCCCGTAGGATTGCCAGGGATCGCTGTAGAAGCCCATCTCCAGGCCGAGCGATTCGGCGTACAACCCCCAACCTTCAACATACGCGTTGGTCGAGTCGAACCGGCGGAACGAAGGCAGATCCGTCCGTTCCTGCGCCACCGATGTCTGCAGGTGATGCCCTGGCAGGCCCTCGTGCAGAGAGATCGTCATGACATTGAATTTATCTCGAACGCCGGAGGCATATATGTTCATCCAAAGGATGCCCGGCCGGGAGCCGTCCGCCGCGGCAGGAGCGTAGTAGCCATTGTCCTGTGACTGACGCGAGGACGCCGGCAGCGCACGGATGTCATATGCTGCCTTGGGCAGCACATTGAACAGGGCGGGCAGCTTCTCCACGATTTGTTGCCGCGCTGCCTGGAAGGCCGGCACCACATCCTCCGGGCGCTCAAAATGCTGCTGTGGATCGTTGCGAACGTGTGCAAGGAAGTCGTGCAGCGTCCCCTGGAAATGGACCGTCTTTTGCACGGCCATCAGCTGCGCGGCGATACGACGCACCTCGGCCAGGCCCAGCGCGTGAATTTCCGCCGGGCTCATGTCGGTCGTCGTGTGGTATCGCACGTAGTAGGAGTAGAGCGCTTCGCCGTTGGGCATCTGGCTGAGACCAACAGACTGGCGCGCGTGGGATATGTATTCAGTACGAAGATAGTCGTACAAACGCTGGTAGGCCGGCTGGATAACCGTGGCAATCTTCTGCCGATATGCCACCGTCAGACGTGCACGCACGGCGGCAGGGATATCAGCGGGCATCGACTCGATTGGATGCCAGAATTGCGTATGGTCCGGGTCGATTGCCAGATGGGCGTGCAGCTGGGGCAACATCCTTGCAACGACGATGCGTGGCAGGAGGATACCCTCGGTAACTCCCTGTCTCAGCCGCTGAATGACATCGTCCGTCCAGCGGGAATAATTGTCCGCGCGGATCAGAGCCTTGTCGTAGTCCGCAACCGTCTTGAAGGGATAGGAGCCCGACCCCGCGGCATCCGCCGCATAGCTGACATGCAGCCCCCGGAACTGGTCGATCGGCAGCATGCGTGCGACCTCAAAAAGGCGGCTACCGTAAAATCCGAGGTCCCTGTCGAGCCGATAGCGCAACATGCTGTAGCTGGTGCGATCGTCAGCGGACAGCCGCGCCGGATCGAACGTGGCCAGCGCAGCTGAGTAATGCTTGAGCATGTCCAGCACCCGCGCCCGCCACTGATCTTCGAGGGAGTCATCGAAGAGTTCTTGTGACGAATAGTCACCTGCGGAAAGGGCGTCTGCCGGATTGAGTCGCAGGAAATCGGCCCAGTAGGCTTCCAAAAGGTCCCGGAATTGCCGTTGAGGTTCCTCGGCAGCGGAAGTGGCAGGGGGTATTACCCGATGCTCAAGGGCGTTTGAGACATTCGGGAAGCCCAGGCACAGCGTAGCCGCAGCAAGGAAGCTGACGCCACAGCCCTTCCCCGCAACCGCATTGCGGGCGCGATGAGCGAGCCCTCTGTGCCGGCTGACATGCAGCCTCGGACGGCTTGCTGCGGTGGTCATTTCGACGCGGGCTGCCCGGAGGCTATCCATCGACTCACGCGGTCCTCCAGCGCCCACAGCGGCAGATAGCCGTTTTCCAACACGACGTGATGATATTCACGCAGATCGAACCGCGATCCCAGCGCCTGCCGCGCCCGCTCCCGTTCTGAGACGAACTTGAGCATCCCGACGGTGAATGCAGTCGCCTGACCAGGTACCGCGATGTAGCGATCGACTTCTCGTACGATCGTCCCATCCGGGGCCGCGGAGTTCTCCTGCAGGTAGCGAATCGCTTCGTCTCTCGACCACCGCTTGTAGTGCAAGCCGCTGTCGACGACGAGGCGACACGCCCGCCACAGCTCTCCGGTGAGACGGCCGAGATCAGCGTACGGGTCCTGATAAAATCCCCTGTCCATTCCAAGCCGTTCCGCGTAGAGGCCCCATCCTTCCACGAAGGCAGTGTCCTGCCACCATTCGTTGATCTTGCGCAGTTTGGGAATCCCTGCGTCCCTCTGGATCGTCGAGATCTGCATGTGATGGCCCGGCACCCCCTCGTGATAGAGCAGATCCTCCAGCTCGTAGGTCGGTTGCAAGCGCATGTCGGACAGATTCAGGTATACGACGCCCGGCCTACGGCCATCCAGGGTGCCGGGCTCATAGAATCCGCTCGGAGCCGAAGCCTCTTTGTAGAGGTCCGTGCGGCGGACTTCCAGCTGCGAGGGCGCCGCGGAGTCGAAGGCCTCCGGAATATGCGCCTGCATGGCCCTGACAATCTCACGTGCGCGCGCCAGAAATTCCTCACGACCGGCGTCCGTATCAGCCATGTAGAAGCGCCGGTCGGTCTTGGTCTTCGCCATGAATTCCCGGACAGATCCGTTGAACCCCAGGGTCCCCATCACGCCGGCGATCTGGGCATGGACGGTCGCGACCTGTGCGATTCCGAGTGCGTGCACCTCGGCGGGCGTCATGGTGGACGTGGTGAACTGCCGTACCAGAAACGCATAAAAGGCATCGCCATCGGGCAGCTGCCAGACGCCGCCCGTGATCGGTGTACGCTTGCCCTGATCCTTCAGCACCTCGATCAACTCTTCGTAAGCGGGCTGCAGATCCGTGCGTAAGGCGTCGCGGGCCTGTTCGATCCAGCGCGCTTTGCGATCGGCTGGAATATCGAGGCGCGAAACGCGCCGCTTGAAATCGGCGAAGATCTGGCTGTCCAGGCCTGCATCGTGCGGCGCGCCGGTGACGACGTTCTGCGCCCCTTCGATCAGCAGTGGGTAGACCGTCTTGGGCATGAAGATCCCGTGCTCCGCCTGCCCTTGCATACGACGTACAAGTTGGCGTAGCGCAGGCCTTACTGCCGAGATGCGTCGCACGTAGGCGCGAGCATCGTCCTCGGTTTCGAGCGGTTGCGCCCCGGTCAACGTGCCGGGAATGTCGATGTGCAGACCGACGATCTGATTGAGCGCATAGAAATGATCGCGCCAGCGATACCGGTTCAGCAGCAAATGCTGCTCGTCCATGAAAACCCGATATTGCAGCTGGTCGGAAGCATCGAGCTTGGCGTAATCGAATCGCGTTTTGGCGACGCGGATATTGGCTCGAGCTCGAGCCGCGTTTTTTGCCAACGCGGCTTCCGACGTGTCAGTCCAACGATCGGAGCCCGCCTTCGAACCGAGCTCCGTCGCCAGTTGCGGGTTGGCCGCCAGATTTTGCTGGTAAACGGATTCCAGGAACGCGGCGAAACGCGGCGATGCCGGGCCATCCGCGTTCGCCGCGCCCGACACCGCAGCGGCCGCCAGAGCCAGCCACAGACGAAAAGCCCCCAGTCGACCGCAGGGGGCGCCGATCATCGGCCTACTTCGTCCAAACGGTTACCCTCACGCCGGCACTGCGATAGGAAGGCTCGAGGAACATGCCCGTGGCGAAGGCCTTTTCATACGCATTGGTGTAGTACTTCTTATCGAAGAGATTCTCGACGAAGGCCGTGACGCTCCAGTTCTCACGTGTGATGCCAGCTCGCAGATTCCACACGTTGTAGGCCGGAACGCGCCATGGGAATCCGGTGTGAAATTCCGAGTTCTGGTCCGGCACGATACCACCCTTGTAGTACCACTCCAGCCGTGTGAAGGCAGACACGTCGGCCGAGAAATTGTGCGTGTACTGACTGTCGGCGTGTATCGTCCACTTCGGCGAGTTCGGCAACGTCGCTCCGCTGAGATCACCCTGAACCCCGGTACCCGTCTGCGCGTCGCGATAGGAAAGGTAGTACGCACGGTCGTATCCGGCACCCGCACCGGCGGTGAGCCCAGGCATGACAAGCGCCGTCGCCTCGGTTTCGAATCCATAGCTGCGTGCGCCGGTGGCATTCGCGATACCGGTGAGGAAGAAGACGCCGCCGTTGTTGGGGAGCTGCTGTCCGATCGAGTAATTGGCCTGGATGTCCTTCCAGCTCATGTAGAAGA
>JAQGOC010000058.1 GCA_028293805.1 Gammaproteobacteria bacterium | reverse complement strand
GGGCAATGAGCGTCGAGGGCGTCGCGATAATGACATTCTGCTTCAACGCGGTTTCAAGCAGGTCGGGGCGCTCGGCGAGAGCTGCGCTCAGGAACTGATCGCCGGGAAGGAACAGCACCACGAATTCCGGGCTGTGCTCGAACTGCGTCCAGTAACTTTTGGCGGCGAGTTGGCGTACCCGCGTCTCCACCTGCTGCCCATGGCGCTTCATCGCGAGTTGCCGCCCGTCGTCAGTGACCGCTTCGAGCGCTTCGAGATAAGCGTCCAGCGGCGCTTTCACGTCGACCACGAGATTGCGCGACTCGGGCATGTGCACGACGAGGTCCGGGCGCAACGCGCCTTCCTCGCCCGCGACGTGGAGCTGCTCCGTGAAGTCGCAATGTTCCGCCATGCCGGCCAGCTCGACCAGGCGTCGCAGAGTCAACTCGCCCCAGCGGCCGCGCACTTCCGGCCGGCGCAGAGCAGTGACGAGATTGCGCGTCTCCCGTTGTAACTGCGACTGTCCACTCGTGAGCGCTTCGATCTGCGTGCGCAGGCTCGAAAAGGCGTCACGGCGCTCGCGCTCGAGCGACTCCACCTGCGCCTCCGTCTTCTGGAGCGCGGTGCGCAACGGCTCGACGAGCTGCGCTATCGCCGTTTCACGTTCCTTCAGCGAGCTTTGCGCGACCGCCTGGTCTCGTCCCAGCGCTTCCCGCGCGAGTGTCAGGAACAACTCGCTGTTGGAACGTAAGGTCTCGCCGGCGAGCGAATCGAACGCGGCGCGCAGGCGTGCCTCGGACTCCTCCAGCAGGGCGATTCGATCCGATTCCTGCCGGGTGCTCGACTCCAGGCGCACGCGCGCCGCCTCGAGCTCGATGCGTACCCCCTCGATCCGGCGTGCCGAGCGCAGCTGCGCGATGAGAAACCCCAACATCGCTCCGACCAGGAGCGCTGCCAGGGCGATGACTGCCAGTAGAGCGGCGTTCACTTGGGAAATCACCGCACGAGGTGCGCAAGATAGTTCACGGAAGGGTTGCGGGTCAGCGTGCAACGCTCGGTGAACGGGTTGAGCTCGATCCCGGCGAGCTCGCGCAAGTCGAGTCCCGCGGCGCGCGCCCATCTGGCGAGCTCGGCGGGGCGGATGAGCCGTTCGTACTCGTGAGTGCCGCGGGGAATGAGCTTCAACAGGTACTCGGCACCGACGATGGCCATGAGAAAGGATTTCAGGTTGCGATTGAGCGTGGAGACGAAAACGGAGCCTCCCGGACGCACGAGGCTGGCCAGGGTGGCCGTCATTCGCGCCGGATCGGGCACGTGTTCCAGCATTTCCATACACGTGACCGCATCGTAGCCGGGCGCGGCGGACGCAAGTTCTTCCGCAGCGGCCACGCGATAGTCGATGGCCAGCTGCTGCTCCAGGGCATGCAGACGCGCCACTTCGATCATGCCGGGGGCGAGGTCTATGGCAGTCACTTGCGCGCCCGCGCGGGCCAGGGCTTCGGCAAGCAGTCCTCCGCCGCACCCGACATCGAGTACGCGGGCGCCGGCAAGAGTGGCCCGTTCGGCAACGAATCCTGCCCGCACGGGGTTCAACAGATGCAGGGGGCGAAATTCGCCGCGCACATCCCAGAACCGGCTCGCCAGCGCGTCGAATTTCCCGACCTCGCCCTGATCGGCGTTGCCGGCAGAGGCCTCGGCCCGCCGCACGTCAGCTCCGCGCGCACCGTCCCGGCCGCTGTTTGCCGCGGCCGTGGTAACGCGGCCATCGCTCGTTGGATTCGAATCAGATAGCGTGTTCATGGCGCGACTCCTATGCGTAATCGGTCCGCCCACTGACGCGCGAGCGCCAGCAGTTCCTGCTCATCGAAAGCGAGCAAGTGCCCGTCGCTGACGGCCGGGCGTCCGGATGTCCAGACATCGCTCACCCGGTCGCGCGTGGCGCTGAATAGAATCGTGTCCGCCGGCCGCGCGTTCGGCTGACTGGCGAGGGTGGCGAGGTCGAAGCAGACGAGGTCCGCCGCTTTCCCCGCTTCGATGGAGCCGGTCAGCGAGCCGAGGCCAAGCGCAGTGGCGCCGCCCAGCGTCGCCATGCGCAACACGCTCTCGGCGCAAGGCGCTCCAGCCTCCGCTATGCGCGCTCCGCCTTCCTTGCCGACTGTGACTCTTGCCAGAAGGGCGGTCATGCGAGCCTCCGCGAGAATATCCAGTGCTCCGACACTCACAGCACTGTCTGTGCCGAGTCCGACGCCAATGTGGCGCGAATCGAGCTCCATGACGGGACAAAGACTACTGCCGAGCCTCAGATGCGATTGCGGACACGCGACGACGCCGATGCCGGTTGTCGCGGCGATCTCGAGCTCGTGTTCATCGAGTCCGCTCAAATGGATGGCAGTGAATCCCGGCCCCAGCAATCCGAGCTCTTGCAGTCGCGGCAACGGGCGGCCGTGATCCGCGCACGCTTCCTCGGCGGGAAGGTACATCGCTACGCGGGCATCCAGCTCATCGGCGACGCGACGCACGCGTGCCAAGGTCGCATCACCTTCTCCGAACGCATTGTGCGGGGCGAAGTAGAGCGATACCCAGGGATCCGACTGGTACTCGTCCCAGAGCTGTTCGGCCTTGGCCAGATGCTCCGTCGTACCGTCTGCCCAGGCGGTCGGGCCATCCGTCACCGGAAGACCGATCGCCGCGCGCATGCGGGCGGCGGAGGCCGCTCGCGCAGCTTCTTCCGGAAAGAGGTACATATCCGCGAACGAAGTAATACCGGCGCGCAGCATCTCAGCAATGGCGAGCGTCGTGCCGTCCCTCACGAAATCCGGGCTCATACAGCGCCGCGCCACCGGCAGGACTGTTTCGCGCAGCCAGCGCGTCCGAGGGCCATGCACCGGAAGACCTCGAAGCAGGGCGGTTGCCGCGCGGGTGTGTGCGTTAACGAGCCCCGGAAGCAGCGCGTGGCCGGCGCGAACTACGCGCTCGCGTGGCTCGAAACGGGCATTCAATTCCGCGGTCGGCCCAAGCGCCACGATCCGCCCCGCCGTCACGGCGACCGCATGATCGGTAAGAACGGTGTTGACAGGCGCGATCGGCAGCACCCAGCGGGCTTCGATCAGAAGATCGGCGGATTCTTTTGGCGGCATCTGCGCGCAAAGCGCTCGAAAAAAGGCTCGGCGCAGTATATCGGGGCGCGGGGTCGAGCGCCTCCATCGCGGGGTGCTTCGTGTTAAGATTCCTCTTTCCAATCGCGTGGACTGTTTTTTACTGAATGGCCGAAATCGCACGTGAAATACTGCCTGTCAATCTCGAAGACGAGATGCGGCAGTCCTATCTTGACTATGCCATGAGCGTGATCGTCGGGCGCGCGCTGCCCGACGTCCGCGATGGTTTGAAGCCCGTCCATCGCCGCGTGCTGTTCGCCATGCGCGAGCTCGGCAATGACTGGAACAAGGCTTACAAGAAGTCCGCCCGCATCGTGGGCGATGTCATCGGCAAGTATCACCCGCATGGCGACACCGCGGTCTACGACACGATGGTGCGCATGGCGCAGCCGTTTTCGATGCGCTATCTGCTGGTGGACGGACAGGGCAACTTCGGGTCGGTCGATGGCGACATGCCCGCCGCCATGCGTTACACCGAAGTACGCATGTCGCGGATCGCGCACGAGCTGCTCGCCGACATCGAGAAGGAAACGGTTGACTTCACTCCGAACTACGACGAGTCGGAGCATGAGCCGTCCGTTCTTCCGGCGCGCATCCCGAATCTGCTCGTCAATGGGCAGACCGGTATCGCCGTGGGCATGGCGACGAATATCCCGCCGCACAATCTCACCGAGATCGTGAACGCATGCCTGGCGCTGCTGGATGATCCGGCGCTGCCGCTTGCAGCCCTGATGCAGCACGTACCGGGTCCCGACTTCCCGACCGGTGGCATCATCAACGGCGCGCAGGAGATCGCGACCGCCTACCGCACCGGCCGTGGACGGCTGTCCGTGCGCGCGAAGGTGGAGATCGAAGAGGTCGGCAAGGGGGACCGGCAGGCCATCATCGTCACGGAGCTCCCATACCAGGTCAACAAGGCGCGCCTCATCGAGCGCATCGCGCAGCTGGTGCGCGAGAAGCTCATCGAAGGCATCGCCGGCGACGGCCTGCGCGACGAGTCCGACAAGGACGGGATGCGCATCGTCATCGAGCTCAAGCGCGGCGAAGTGACCGAGATCGTTCTGAACAACCTCTACGCGCAGACACCGATGGAGACGGTGTTCGGCATCAACATGGTTGCGCTGCAAGACGGGCAGCCGAAGCTGATGTCGCTGAAGGAAATGCTGGATGCCTTCATCCGGCACCGGCGCGAGGTGGTCACCCGGCGCACGATTTACGACCTGAAAAAGGCGCGCGAGCGCGCTCATATCCTCGAAGGGCTCGCGGTCGCTCTGGCGAACATCGATGAGGTGATCGCGCTCATCAAGGCGTCATCATCCCCTTCGGAAGCGCGCACGGCGCTGCTGGACCGCGGCTGGCCGGCGGGCATCGTTCCGGAATTGCTCGCGCGCGCCGGCGCAATCTCGACGCGCCCGGGTGGCCTTGCGGCCGAGTTTGGCCTGCTCGAGGGCAGCTATCGTCTGTCGGAAGCGCAGGCGCAGGCGATTCTGGACATGCGCCTGAACCGCCTCACCGGTCTGGAGCAGGACCGGATCATCGATGAGTACAAGGAGCTTCTGGAGAGTATCCGCGATCTCGACGACATCCTGGCGCGCCCCGAGCGCCTCACGCAGGTGGTGCGCGACGAGCTGCTCGAGATCCGCGAGGCGTATGGAGACGCTCGCCGCACGGAGATCAATCGCGACCACCTCGATCTGTCGACCGAGGATCTCATCGAGCCGCAGGACGTCGTGGTAACCCTGTCGCATGCCGGCTACGCGAAATCGCAGCCGCTCACCGAGTATCAGACGCAGCGGCGCGGTGGGCGCGGCAAGACGGCTACTGCCGTGAAGGACGAAGATTTCATCGAGAAGCTCTTCGTTGCCAACACGCACGACACGGTTCTGTGCTTTTCGAACCGCGGCAAGGTGTACTGGCTGAAGGTCTACACGCTGCCGCAGGCCGGTCGCGGCTCGCGCGGCAAGCCGATGGTGAATCTCCTCCCGCTGGAGGAAGGCGAAAAGATCAACGCTCTGTTGCCCGTCAAACAGTACGACGAGCAACACTTCGTGTTCATGGCCACGAGCCAGGGCACGGTGAAGAAGACGCCACTCACCGCGTTCTCCCGCCCGCGCTCCAACGGCATCATCGCAGTGGACCTGGCTGACAACGATCGGCTCGTTGGTGTGGCGATCACCGACGGACAACGCGAAGTCATCCTCGTCTCCAGCGGTGGCAAGGCGATCCGCTTTCACGAAGACGAAGTGCGGCCGATGGGCCGCGAAGCGGCGGGTGTTCGCGGCATCAAGCTCGGCGACACGCAGGAGCTCATCGCGCTCATCGTCGTGGGCGACGGGCATGTGCTGACCGCATCCGCGACCGGTTACGGAAAGCTCACGCCGCTCGATGATTTTCCATCGCACGGCCGTGGCGGGCAGGGCGTTATCGCCCTGCAGACATCGGACCGTAACGGAACAACGGTGGCCGCACTCCAGGTCGGACCCGGCCAGGAGATCATGCTCATCAGCTCCACGGGCACGCTGGTGCGCACGGGAGTCGATGAGATCTCCGTGCTTGGACGCAACACCCAGGGCGTGCGTCTCATCCGGCTCGCCGAGGGCGAGCGCCTGGTTGGCATCGAGCGAGTCGAAAGTCTCGACACGGCTGACATCACCGGTAGCGCGGTGATAGGTGGCGAGGTGCCCGGGGGTGAGGGCGACATGGCCGGAGGCGATGAGCCTGCCGGCTCAGAGATCCCTGGCCCCGCCGACGGCTCGAGCTGATCCGGTCCGGCGGCCCCCGTTGGGCCGGCCCGATGGACCGGCCGTCGCCTCCGACAACGGTTTTGCGCGAGAGCGTTGGGCTCACGTGCCGGTCGCACGTCATCGCTAAAAGTTCTGACGGGCCGGGGGGCAGTTGCTAAGATTCGCCATTCCTTTGAAGTCTCAACCCGAGAAGGGTGCTCGTGCGCGTATACAATTTCGCTGCGGGGCCAGCCACGCTGCCCCTTGAAGTTCTGGAACAGGTCCGCGGAGAGCTCACCGACTGGCGGGGCTCCGGCATGTCCGTGATGGAAGTCAGCCATCGCAGCAAGGCCTTCATTGGCGTGGCGCAGGAGGCGGAAACCCTGCTGCGCGAGCTGCTGGGCGTTCCGACTCAGTACAAAGTCCTGTTCCTGCAGGGAGGCGCGACGGCACAGTTCGCCGCCATCCCGATGAACCTGACTTCGCCGGATGCCACGGTCGACTACCTGAATACCGGCGCCTGGTCGAAGAAGGCGATCGGCGAGGCCAAGCGTCTGGTGGCCAAGGTAAACGTCGCGGCCGACGAGGCGGCATCGAGCTATACCACGGTGCCCGCGCCCGGCGCCCTGAAGCTGACTCCCGGCGCGGCGTATGTGCATTACACGCCAAACGAGACTATTGGCGGTGTCGAGTTTCCTTACGTGCCGGAGACGGGCGGCGTGCCCCTCATTGCCGACATGTCCTCCACCTTTCTATCGCGGCCCGTCGATGTCTCGCGGTTCGGTCTCATCTACGCCGGTGCGCAGAAAAACATCGGTCCGTCCGGTCTGTGCGTCGTCATCGTGCGCGAGGATCTGCTCGGCAAAGTGCGCCCGGGCACGCCGTCCGTGCTCGACTTCAAGGCGATGGCGGACGAGGGCTCGATGCTGAACACGCCGCCGACGTTCGGCTGGTATTTCGCCGGCCTCGTCTTCAAGTGGCTCCAGGCGCAGGGGGGACTCGCCGGCATGGCCGAGCGCAACCGCGCGAAGGCGCAGAAGCTGTACCACGCCATCGATGAATCGGGCTTCTACAGCAACCCCGTGGCAAAAAACGGCCGCTCCTGGATGAACGTCCCGTTCACGCTCGCGAAACCCGAGCTGGACAAGACCTTTCTGACGGAGGCCAACGCCGCGGGCCTCACGAATCTGGAGGGCCACCGCTCCGTGGGAGGCATGCGCGCCAGCATCTATAACGCCATGCCCGTGGCCGGCGTCGATGCCCTCATCGCCTTCATGACAGAGTTTCAGCGCCGCCACGGGTGAGCCCGGGCCGGCTTGCCGGGAATCCCTTATGCGTTACCGAATTCTCACTCTCAACAACATCAGTGCCCGGGGCCTGGAGCGCCTGCCGCGGGAGCGTTATGAAATTGCCGCGGACATCGAGCGTCCGGATGCCATTCTCGTGCGCTCGTCCGATATGCATAAGACTGCGATTGCCGACACCGTGCGCGCCGTGGGCCGCGCCGGCGCCGGGGTCAACAACATTCCCGTCGCAGAGCTCAGCAGGCGCGGTATCCCCGTCTTCAATTCGCCGGGCGCGAATGCAAACGCGGTGAAGGAGCTGGTGCTCGCC
>JAQGOC010000053.1 GCA_028293805.1 Gammaproteobacteria bacterium | reverse complement strand
TCGATGATCGCCTTGTCCTCCATGAAGCCTTCGATGAGGCTGTTCAGGAGTGAGTGGGAGATGGTGTTGTCCCCGCCCTCGAAGTTGTTGAGATACGACCAGAAGAAGTGGGTCGTGCGCTGCGTTTCCGGCGTCATGAACTGGCAATTGCGGTATTCCTTGGCCCCCGCGACATTGCCCGCCTGGGCACCCTGGCCCGCGGGGGCGAACAGCGTCTCCATGGTGAAGATGCCCGGTACCAACATCGTCGCGATATTGCGGCGGTCCACCTTTGCGGTCTTGTCGCGAATCACCTTCTTGTGGAACGGAGGCGGGTCGCTGTCGAGATGCCAACGCTCGACACGAAAGCCGCGCTCCTGCCGCTCGATGACGGTCGGTTTCGTCACGAATGCATACTCTTCCGAGCCTCCCAGGGTCCGGGTGTGCACGAAAGCCAGATGCGAGAAATCGCTCAGGTTGTCCACGATCAACAGATAGTTGGCCTCATAGTGCAGGTACGCCGGGATGCCCTTCCATTGCGGGTCGTGCAGATAGGGAAGATCGACGATGAGCGCCGGATCTGCCTTGGCCGCCTCGCCCATCCAGATCCAGATGAAGTGGCCGCGTTCCACCACCGGGTAACCGGGAACCCGCAGCTTCGGCGGAATCATGTCCTGGCCGGGAATCTGCACGCACTTGCCGGACCCGTCGTACTTGATGCCGTGATACATGCAGCGCACGCCGTCACCTTCGAGGCGGCCCCTGGAGAGCAGCGCGCCGCGATGCGGGCAACGGTCATTGAGGGCGAACACCTTGCCGCTGTCCCCGCGGAACAGCAGCACGTGCTCTGCGAGCAGCGTCCGGCTCAACAGCCTGCCGTCGATCAACTCATGATCCAGGGCCGCGACATACCAACAATTCTTCAGGAACATGTTGATTCCCCCCGCTCGCGCGCCAGGCAGGTTGTTTCGCCTGGAGAAATGATGTTTCGGCTATTATAGCCCCGCGGGCGCGCGCGTGCGACTCGCGTTCTCAAGCATTGCAGACGGACGGCGATCATGAAACACACGACGAGACCGCGGACTGTACGGCCGCCGGCGCGGGGCAGGCGCACGGAGGGCGGGGATGGCCTGCAGTCGGTGCAGACTGCGTTTCGCATTCTCGAGGAGCTGTCGAAGGCCCACGGACCGGTTGGACTGACCGATCTCGCCGGCATGCTCGGCGAGCTCAAACCGCGCGTTTACCGCCATTTATCCACGCTGAAGGGCCTTGGAGCCGTATTCCAGGACGGGCGCAACGGGGGCTACAGCTTGGGCGGAAAGCTGTTTTCGCTCGGGGAAGCGGCTCTGGAGCAGTTCGATCTGCGCTTCGTTGCGGCTCCCTTTCTGACGCGACTGCGGGATCTGACGCAGCAGACGGCGCTGCTGTCCGTTCCGGGTAACGGGGAGCCCATCGTACTGTCGTGTCTGGAGTACCTGGACAGGCTGTCGATCTCTTCGCGGCCCGGCAACCGGCCGCCGCCGCACTGCTCGTCCCAGGGCCGCATCGCGCTCGCCTTCGCCGACGAGTCCGCACGCAAGCGCGTGCTTGGGCGCAAGCTCGCCGCATTCACACCGCATTCGATGACGGATCGGCAACTCATCGAGACTCGCCTCGCCATCATCCGCGAGCGATTTTTCGAAGAGGCCGTCGATGAGGTCCGGGTGGGGATCAATGCCCTCTCGGCGCCCGTGTTTCGTGACGACAATGAGTTCATCGGAATCATCGGCGTCGTCGGCACCTCGGCCGAGATCGGCACGCCGCCGTCACGACCGCTGATCCGCGCGCTGCATCATGTCGCCGGGACGCTCTCGGCCGAGCTCAATTGCCGGATCTACTACGAGCAGGGCCTCGTCAAATAGGAGTGGCGATGCGATGAACCCACTGGACGTTTCAGAGGCCGAGTTCCGGATGCTGGCGACCCGAGTGAGCTCGATGGCCGGCGACTATTACGCCGGGCTGCAGGATGTCCGCGCCTATCCGCGCACCTCGGGTGCGCAGACGCGGGAGGCTCTGGATGAGCCGCTTACACAGGAGGGCTTGCACGGTAAAGCGCTGGATGCGCTGGGAAAAGTCATTGAGTTGTCGCGCGCTCCTAGCGCGCGCTTTTTTGGCTACGTTCTGGGCTCGGGTGAGCCATTGGCGGCCCTCGCGGACCTGCTGGCAAGCGTGCTGAATCAAAATGTCACCGCCTGGCGCTCCGCGCCCGCGGCGGTCACGATCGAGCGACAGGTCGTGCGCTGGATCGCACAAGCGCTGGGCTGTGAAGGCATGAGCGGCAGCCTCTGTGGTGGGGGATCCTCGGCGAATCTGATGGCGCTTGCGATGGCACGCGAATCGCGGTTGCCAGCCAACGAGATCGGTGCGCAGCCGGGCATCGTTTACGCGTCGAGCGAAGCGCACATGTCGATGGCCAAGGCAGTGGCGCTGCTCGGCCTGGGTCGCCGGAATCTGCGTCTGGTGCCCGTGGACGAGCAGTTTCGGATGAGCGTGGCTGCGCTTGAGAACGCAATTGCCGAAGACCGCGCCGCGGGCCGTGCGCTGATTGCGGTCGTAGCCTCTGCCGGCACCGTGAGCACGGGGGCGATCGATCCGCTGGAGGAGATCGCCGCGATCTGTCGCGCACACGGGTTGTGGCTGCACGTGGACGGAGCGTACGGGGTGCCGGCTGCGCTAGTGGCCGCCGAGAAATTCCGCGGCTTGAGTGCGGCCGATTCCGTGTCGCTGGATCTGCACAAATGGCTGTATCAGCCCGTGGATTGCGGGATGCTGCTGTTCAAAGACGCCGCCCACGCCCGGGCGACCTTTTCGCACACGGGGGAATACGCTCGGGTGCTCGCTGCAGATCCGGTGGAAGGGTTTGCCTTCTTCGAGGAGTCGCTGGAGCTGTCACGGCGCTTTCGCGCGCTGAAGATCTGGCTCTCCTTGCGCTATCACGGACTCAATGCCTTTCGTGCGGCCATCCAGGCCGACCTCGAGCATGCCCGTCAGTTGGCTGACAGCATTCGCAGTACCCCGCAGCTGGAGCTTCTGGCGCATGTGGAGTTGAGTACCGTGTGCTTTCGTTATCGTGAGAGTTCTTCGGGCGCGGACCTCGACGAGCTCAACTCGGCGATTCTGCGCCGCGTGATCGAGAACGGTCGCATTTATCTGTCCAACGCCTCTGTCCACGGCCACTTCGCCTTGCGTGCGTGCTTCGTCAATCATCGAACGCGGCCGGCCGATGTCGCGCAGATCGTGCCGGTGGTGTTGGATGCTGCGCGAGAGTTCGCTGTAGGAGCGAGATGAATCCATGATCGAAGTTTCCCGACGCGCTTTCCTTGCCGCCGGGAGCGTTCTCCTGGATCACGAGGCCGCTGCCCAACGTGGAGAGCCTCGCCGCCGGTGCGGGATGTCAGGCTGCGGCCGATCATCGTTCAAATGGACTATCAACACTTTGTGTACATGGTCCTATGGACTATCAACACTCCGTGTATAAATGCGTCAAACTTCAGACTGGGCGATCCGCTCAGTCGAGCCACCGTTTCTGCAGGCATACATCGATGCACGTAGTCATTTGAGATACGCGCCCAGCGAATTCCTGTTGAAAGCTCGCTGATCCGGGCACGTGTCAGCAGACGGATGGGCACGCACGAGGCGACATGGGATGGTAAGACCAAACAGCTGTCCTTCAGGCTTGCGTCAGGTTTGTGTCAGGTTTGTGTCAGGTTTTCTTCAGATTGACATGCTAGGTTAGCCTCACTTGAACTCGATCGCTAGAAATCGAGCACCAGAACGCGATTCCCGCTTTGGGGCGCGACGATGGGAGGGGGGAATGTTTATGCCAGACAGTGTGCTCGGAAGAGCTCGTGCGGGCGCAGCGCGCCTTGCAGTCATCTCCGCGCAGCGAGGCCGATTCGCGCTTCCCGCTGCTTATCTCTCGACTGTGCTGGGCG
>JAQGOC010000042.1 GCA_028293805.1 Gammaproteobacteria bacterium | reverse complement strand
AGCCGCCCCGGCAGGTACAGGTCCACCTGCAGCGTGCCCCACTGCCAATCGCGGCCGATGGAATCCCGCAGGACGAACACCAGTTTCGGGCAGTAAAGGGCGCCCACGCCCGGGTTCAGCGTGTACTCGATGCCGGCAGCGCTCGAGGCGGCCTTGAGCGCTGCTTCCGCGCGGTCCCAGACCGCGTCCTCACCGACGCGCTTGGGCGGTCGGTCCGCGAATTTGATGCGCAGGTCCTCGAAGCCGAAATCCCGATAAATCTCGAGAATGAGCTTCGTGACGGCGACGGATTCCTCGGTGATCTGCTCTTCGGTGATGAAGATGTGTGCGTCATCCTGGGTAAACGCGCGCACGCGCATCAGGCCATGCAGAGCGCCCGAAGGCTCGTAGCGGTGCACCTTCCCGAATTCCGCGAGCCGGATCGGCAGATCCTTATAGCTCGTCAAGCCATGCTTGAAGATCTGCACATGGCCCGGGCAGTTCATGGGCTTGATGGCGTAGGTGCGCTCGTCCGGGGTCTTGGTGAGAAACATGTTCTCGCCGAATTTCTCGAGGTGCCCCGACAGTTCCCACAGGGACGCATCCATCAGCTCCGGAGCATTCACTTCCTGGTAGCCGGCGGCGCTCTGCTTCTGGCGCATGTAGTTGATGAGTGTCTGGAAGATGGCCCAGCCCTTCGGGTGCCAGAACACGGCGCCGGGAGCTTCCTCCTGCAGATGGAACAGGTCGAGCTCGCGCCCGATGCGGCGGTGGTCGCGCTTCTCCGCTTCCTCCAGCCGGTGCAGGTAGGCGTCGAGCTGTTTCTTATCGGGCCACGCGGTGCCGTAGATGCGCTGGAGCATCTCGTTGCGCGAATCCCCGCGCCAATACGCGCCCGCGACCTTCATGAGCTTGAAGGCTTTCAATTTCCCGGTGGAAGGCACGTGCGGGCCACGGCAGAGATCGACCCAGTCGCCCTGCCCGTAGAGACTGATCTGATCTTTTTCCGGGATGCTCGCGATGATCTCGGCCTTGTAGATCTCACCGAGATCGGTGAAGAACTTCACCGCCTCATTGCGCGGCATCTCGCGACGGCTCACCTTCTCGTCCGCCTTCGCAAGCTCCGTCATCTTCGCTTCGATGGCCGCCAGGTCTTCCGTGGTGAAGGGGCGCTTGTAGGCGAAGTCGTAGTAGAAGCCGTCCTCGATGACGGGGCCGATGGTGACCTGCGCCTCGGGAAAGAGCTCTTTGACAGCCTGCGCCAGAAGGTGCGCCGTGGAGTGGCGAATGACTTCCAGCCCGTCGGGGTCCTTCTCCGTGACGATGGAGAGGTGGGCATCGTCAACAATGACATAGGACATGTCGACGAGCTTTCCATTGACGCGCCCGGCGAGCGCCGCCTTACGCAGGCCGGCGCCAATGTTCGCGGCCACTTCGTCCACCGTGACCGGATGGTCGAAAGGACGTTGGCTGCCATCCGGCAATGTCACGACAGGCATGGAGCGACTCACTGCGAAGAGGACGCCCTAAAGGGAAGTCTTTAGGGATCTCGCGGCCACGGGAAGTGCTTTAGAACGAAAAGGGCGCTCCGGATGCTTCCTGCTCCGGAACGCCCTCCTGCTTTCTGGTAGTCGCGAGTGGGATCGAACCACCGACCACCTCCATGTCAAGGAGGTGCTCTACCACTGAGCTACGCGACTGAATACTTCCCGCCACGAGGGCCGCGAACGATACAAGAGAGGCGCGAGCGGCGCACGCTAACACGAGTCATTCCAAGCACTTACGTTTGCAGGACGGTCCCTTGCGGACGGGGTGCAGGAAGCGCCGGGGATTCCGGGCGGACCCGCAGGCCCTCGATCGCCGCAACGCACTCGGCAAAGGTCACAACCACACGGTCGGCGCCGGCGGCTTCCAGCCTCTGTCGCGGCTTGAGGAGGTCGTCTTCCGGATCCCAGAGCCCCACCACCAATGGGAGCTCCCGCGTGCCTCCGCGTACGCGCCTGCAGACCGCCCGAGCCGGCGCAACCGCTTCGGGCGGCAGCGCCGAAACCACGGCGGCATCCACCGTCCGCTCATTCTCGTCCAAGTGCATTTTATCGAGGGCTTCCGGCGTGACGAAGGCGGCGCCGATTCCGCATTCCAGCAACGCCGCTGCCAGCAGCTTGGCCACGATCTCGTCGGCCCTATCGGCAGCGGGGACGCAGAGTATCCAAGGGGCGTTCGCGCCGATGCTCCGGCTCTTGCCCTGCTCGCGCAGCTCAAGGGTATCCAACGCATCCAGCCGCTCCTGGACCCACTGATCGACGTGCTCGAGAACTGTCTTGCGCTTCGCAGCGCCCAGAGCTCTGCGGTCGTAGTCGGCTTCCAGGAGGCGGATCGCGGGAACGATGACGGCGTCGCAGGCTTCCAGCATCGACTTCGAGCGCAACGTGTCTTCGAGTAGTGAATCGGCGCCATCCCGATTGGCCGCGAGGAGCCTTTGATACAGACGCTGGTGCGGCTCCAAAACCGGCTCGTCGCCCAGCAGAACCAGCAGGAACCCTAGCTGCGGAATGTACTTGCTCATCACGGCGACGCACACCGTCATCGGAACGGCCAGGAACAGTCCGACGCCGCCCCACAGCCAGGCCCAGAACGCCGCGCCGAGCAACAATGCCACGGGCGAGATGCCGGTCTGGTTCGCGAACAGCCACGGTTCGAACACGGCGTAATTCAAGAATTCGAGAACCGCGAAGAGGCCGAACACCAACAGCGGACGCGACAGGTCATCCGATACCGCAAAGGAAAGCGCGAATGGCAGCACACCCGCGGCCCAGACTCCCAGGTACGGAATGAAGCGCAGTACCAGCGCCAGCGCGCCCCATAACCCGGGATTGGGAACGTCGAGAAACCAGAGGCCTAGGCCTACCCAGATGCCGGTCCAGGTGTTGATCGCCAGCTGCATCAGCAAATAGCGGCTCACGCGTTGTGCGGCATCGTTCAACGCTTTGGTGGTCGCGTACAAATTGCGTCTGCCGAGCACACTGATGATCCGCTCACGCAGATCGTGCAGACGCAGCAGCATGAAAGCTACCAGTACGATGACCACCACGGCCGTGCCGAAAGGTTTGAGCACCGGCCCGAAGAAGTCCCGCACCATCTTCAAAGGCGTTGCCGGCGCCTCGATGACTTGCACCTTGCCTACGCTGCTCGGCAGCGGCTCTCCGGGTGCGACTCGCTGGAGTTCCCGGCCTAACTGCTCGACAGCCTTGCTGGCGTCGGCGACCCCTCCTCGCACCGCGCCGCGGATGTGCGTGAGATTCTGGTGAAGCTGGCGTTGGTAGCCGGGGAGCTCGCGCGCGAGATCGGCGAATTGGTTGAACCCAAGGTCCGCCAGCGAGCCGACCAGGGTCAGTGCGATCGCCATCGACACGATCACGGCCAGCAGACGATTGATTCCCCAACCGGCTAGTCGGGCCACCAGTGGCGCCAGGAGGAACGTGAGCAGGATTGCCAGTGCGAGCGGAATGAAGACATCCTTCGCCAGGCGCAGGACGGCTACCACGATGATCACTGTCAAAAGGACGGAGCGCGTCCCGGATACTTGGCCTGGGCCATTCATGACAGTGAATCAGCAGGAATCATGCCAGCTGCGCCCGCGAACTCACTCGCAGGCATTGCGGTAACCGCGCGGCTTTGCAGAGCTGCGTATCACAGAAACGCCGCGCCTCCAGCGCGCAGTCACCCATTCCGCGCCCTCCCACACGCGGCGCGCGACACCCAACCGGCCTCACCCCGCGAGCGACGTCGGCAATCCGAGCTCGATCTGCTTCAGCCGATCGATCTCGTCCCGCAGCCGTGCAGCTTCTTCGAACTCGAGATTGCGCGCCTTCTTGAACATTTCGCCTTCGAGCTTCTTGATCTGCCGAACCAACGCCTCGGGGCGCAGGTCCGCCGGCGATGCGGTCTCGGCGCCCTGCTTGCCGCGCTTGCGGCCGCCAGGCATGGGAGCCGCCGACCGCGCACCTTCCATAATGTCGGCCACGCCCTTTTGGATACCACGGGGTGTAATGCCATGGGCAATGTTGTATTCGACCTGCTTGCGGCGGCGGCGATCGGTCTCGTCGATAGCACGCCGCATGGAACCCGTCATCCGGTCCGCATAGAGAATGGCGCGGCCATTGATGTTGCGCGCGGCGCGGCCGATCGTCTGAATGAGGGAGTTGTCCGAGCGCAGGAAACCTTCCTTGTCGGCATCGAGAATGGCAACGAGCGACACCTCGGGCATGTCGAGCCCCTCGCGCAGGAGATTGATGCCGACCAGCACATCGAATCTCCCGAGCCTCAGATCGCGGATGATTTCCGAGCGCTCCACCGTCTCGATGTCGGCGTGAAGGTAACGCACGCGCGCGCCATGTTCATGGAGGTAGTCCGTCAAATCCTCGGCCATGCGCTTTGTGAGCACGGTGATCAATACGCGCTCATTCTTTTCGGCGCATTTCTTGATCTCGGAGAGAACGTCGTCCACCTGGGTCCCCACCGGACGGACTTCTACTTCGGGATCGATGAGCCCTGTCGGGCGCACGACCTGCTCCGCGACCTGGGCAGCATGCGAGGCTTCATAGGCGGCGGGCGTGGCCGAGACGAAGATCATCTGCGGCGCGATGGCCTCCCACTCCTCGAATTTGAGCGGCCGGTTGTCGAGCGCCGAAGGCAGCCGAAAGCCGTATTCGACCAGCACTTCTTTGCGCGAGCGGTCACCGCGGTACATCGCGCCGAGCTGCGGAATAGTCTGGTGGCTCTCGTCGATGATGAGCAACGCGTTGCTCGGGAGATAGTCGAACAGACACGGAGGCGGCTCCCCATCGCCGCGACCGGACAGATACCGGGAATAATTCTCGATGCCGGAGCAGTACCCGACTTCCTTGATCATCTCCATGTCGAACATGGTGCGCTGTTCCAGCCGCTGTGCTTCGAGCAGCTTGCCGTTGTCGCGCAAATCCTTCAGCCGCAGGCGCAGGTCCTCGCGGATCTGATCGACCGCGCCGCTCAGCCGGTCGCGCGGGGTGACGTAATGCGTGCCGGGATACACCGTGAAACGCGGCACTTTGCGCGAGATGGCGCCCGTCAGCGGATCGAATAGCGAAATCGAATCGATCGTTTCGTCAAAGAGCTCGACGCGCACGGCCTCGCGTTCGGCTTCCGCGGGGAAGATGTCGATGACGTCCCCGCGCACGCGATAGGTTCCCTGCGTGAGGTCGAGCTCGTTGCGGGTGTACTGCATTTCAGCGAGGCGCCGCAGGAGCTTTCTCTGGTCCATGCGATCGCCGCGCACGAGATGCAGAATCATCGACAGGTATGCCTGCGGATCGCCGAGGCCATAGATGGCGGACACGGTAGCGACGATGATCGAGTCGGGCCGCTCGAGTAGCGCCTTGGTCGCGGAGAGCCGCATTTGCTCGATGTGCTCGTTTACCGAGGAGTCTTTTTCGATATACGTGTCGGAGGACGGTACGTAGGCCTCCGGCTGGTAATAGTCGTAATAGGAAACGAAATACTCCACCGCATTGTGCGGGAAGAACTCGCGAAACTCTCCGTAAAGCTGCGCCGCCAGCGTTTTGTTATGCGCGAGCACCATCGTCGGGCGCTGCACGCGCTCGATGACGGAGGCGACGCTGAATGTCTTGCCCGATCCCGTCACGCCGAGCAGGGTCTGATGCGCGAGCCCGTCGTTCAGGCCTTGGATGAGCTTTTCGATCGCCTGCGGCTGGTCGCCGGCAGGTTCGTAATCAGCTTCGAGTTTGAAAGGGGTCTTGTCCATGCCATGTCCAATGAAGCCAGGCAGATCGATGGAGGCGCAGCGCAAATACCGCAAGCGTGGCATGCGCGCGACGTAATTGGTCGGGAGTGCCCCGATCCCGTAATATAGCTTCGCGGCTCGACCTCTGGTGACCTACAGGAACTCCCGTGACTTTATCTCTTTCACGACGCGTGCAGCGCGTCAAGCCCTCGCCTACGCTTGCCGTAACCGCCCGTGCCGCCCGACTCAAGGCGGAAGGCAAGGACGTGATCGGCCTGGGCGCCGGCGAGCCCGATTTCGATACGCCCGCGCACATTGCGCAAGCGGGCATCGATGCCATCAAGAATGGGTTCACGCGCTATACGAACGTCGACGGCATCAATGAGCTGAAAGACGCGATCATCGCGAAGTTCGATGCCGACAACGGGATCAAGTACGAACGCGGGCAGGTCCTGGTCTCATCTGGGGCCAAACAGACGATTTACAACCTCTGCATGGCCGTGCTCGATGCGGGCGATGAAGCGATTATTCCGGCGCCCTATTGGGTGTCTTACCCGGATATGGTGATGCTTGCGGACGGGCTTCCGGTGATGCCGTTCGCCGGGCCAGCGCAGGGGTACAAGATCACCCCGCGCCAGCTCGCCGCGGCCATCACGCCGAAGACGCGCCTCGTGCTCCTCAATAGCCCGTGCAACCCTACCGGTGCTGCATATACGCGCGCGGAACTGCGCGCGCTCGGCGAGGTGTTGCTCGAATATCCGCGTGTCATCATCGGTACGGATGACATGTACGAGAAGATCTACTGGGCGCCAGAGCCTTTCTGCAGTCTGTTGACGGCGGTTCCGGAGCTCTACAACCGCACGATTACGATCAATGGCGTGTCGAAGGCTTACGCCATGACCGGCTGGCGCATCGGGTACTGCGGCGGCCCGAAGGAAATCATCACGGCCATGAGCACCATCCAGGGCCAGTCCACTTCGAATGCGTCGAGCATTTCGCAGAAGGCCGCGACCGTCGCGCTCGCCGGCGATCAGACGTGCGTTGCAAAAATGAACGAATCGTTCAAGGCGCGGCATGATTTCGTGGTCAAGGCGCTCAACTCCCTTCCGGGCGTGAGCTGTCTGCCCGGCGCCGGCACCTTCTACGCCTTCGCTGACGTCTCCAAGGCAATGGCGGCGCTGGGCTGCCGCGAAGACGGTGAGTTCGCCGAGTTGCTCTTGAACGAAGGCGGGGTAGCGGTAGTGCCGGGCGGCGGATTCGGAGCACCGGGCCACATCCGCATCTCCTTTGCCACCAGCATGCAGCTGTTGGAAAAGGCGATCGAGCGCATCGGCCGCGTATTGGCTAACGGAGTGGTTGCCAAGAGCGCCTGAGCGATGGCACGTCAATTGATGTGACGCTAGCGGAAACCCGTTGGCGTCTGCGCCTCTGTCGTTCTGCTGAATCGGACGGTGGCCGCTCCCCGATCGTGAGCTCGCCGGTGATGGACACCTGCCCCGGGCAGGCTGACTCTCGACCTACGCCGTTGCGGGCGCCGCGGTCGCCGTGCGGGCCTCTCGTGCCATCGTCGTCTCGAGAAGCCCTCCCATCTCGAGCACTTCCCGCATGGAGGCGAATGAGAAATCGCCCAGTACCCGCCGCAAACGCCCTTCACAGCGATGCAGGTTCGTGTAATGGCGGAAGCGGGAGAACGCACTGACCTTCACCCGTGGCTGGCCCGGATCGACCTCCCACGGATGCAGGTAGAACGTGAACGGCCGCCCTGCCTGCTGATTGATCTGCCTGAGACCGGCGCGCGTCACCCAATAAGGCAGGATGCGGAAGTAACCGCCACCAGACACGGGCACCTGCACACCGAAGAACTTTGCGGCGGACATCGGAAACTCGACGAGCGTGCGCTTGGAAGGCGCCACGATCCTGCCGGGCTCCGGCGATGCGCCCGGAATACCATACCGGTCGTGATGGATGGGGAAGACGGACGAGTCGTACTCGAAGCCGGCGTCGATCAGCACATCGAGCGCCCACAGCGATTCGCGCGTGATCGAGAAACTCGCCGCCCGATAGCCGCTGACGGCTTTCCCGATCACGTCCTCGAGGTGATGCTTCGCTCGTAGAGTTTCCTCGCGAAACACTTCCGGCGTCTGCCGATAGATGAGTTGGTGCGAGTACCCGTGACACGCGATCTCATGGCCGGCGGCGGCAATCCGCGCCACCAGATTCGCAGAGCGCTCGGCAACCCACCCGAGCACGAAAAATGTCCCCCGGACTTTCTTTTCCGCCAGCAGGTCCAGAATGATCTCGGTATTGCGCTCGACGCGATATTCGCGCGTCGGCCAGCTCTCGCGGGAAATGGCGCCGGCCAGGGCCGCAACCTGGAAATAGTCCTCCACGTCGACCGAAAAGGCATTGATCGGAGGGCGGGGCTTCTGTGGTACGGCGCTGGCTGTCATGGCGGTCGATTGTGCCACCCGAAGAGCCCCGCCCGCCCGGTTTTGTAGCGACAGGAAGCAAGTGGTCACAATCCGCCCCGGAATGCCGCCGACCCAGACCGTAAGCTCATGAAAATAAGGGCGGGGATTCCTTGACTAGCCCCGCACTGGTACCGGAGAATTCGCGCCCTTCGAGGGGTATCCACCCGCTTCCCCGGTAGCTCAGCGGTAGAGCGTCGGACTGTTAATCCGTTGGTCGTTGGTTCGATTCCAACCCGGGGAGCCATTAAAACAAGCACTTAGCTCTGATTCTTCATTTTTTACGGAGCTACTTGTTTCCCGTTTGTTTCCCGCAGCTGTAAGGCCCGCCAGCTCGGCCATTTTGTCCGCCGAATCGTCGTGCCTGCGTTTCATCGCGTGGGTGTAAATGGCCAGGGTGGTGCGCACATCGGCATGCCCAAGAATCTCCTGCGCCCGTCTCGGCGGAACGCCCGCTTCGGACATGAGTGTGCCCGCCAAGTGGCGCATGTCATGGAAGCGCAGTGGCGGTAGCCCCGCCCTGCGCAACGCTCTGCGCAGGATGTTCCGCAGCAGTTTGTCCGAATCGATTGGACCCCGTTCTCCAGTCGCATCCAGCTCGCCAGGGAACACAAGCCCACGAGCAGTCGGGGGGCACGCGAGCTTCCAGCGCTTGAGCTCGGGGATCAGGTAACCCGGGACGGGCACCGTCCGGACGCTACTCTCCGTCTTGGTGGTATCGTCGGCTCGACGCCGTGTGGCTTGGTGCTCGACGAAGAGGCGCTTTCCCTCAAGGTCGATCGAGTCCCAAACGAGGCCACGTATCTCGCTTGAGCGCAACCCGGTCGTGATGGTCAACTCGACCAGCAACCGTTCGCTCGGTACGTCGAGCGCTGCGCGCAGGCGCGCGATCTCCTCCCGCTCCAGAATGTAGACGGTCTTCTTTGCCGCACGTGGCTTCTTCACGTCGGCAGCCGGATTATCGGCCACGTCCTTAAGTACCTTTCCGAAGCGAAACACAGTCCCGATGAGCGTGAGGATCTTCGCCACTGTCCGCGGCGCGAGTGGCTTGCCGCTGCCCTTTGCCGCGGCTGCCTTCACCCCCGGCTCGGTGAGTAATCGCGTCTTAACCCCAACGAGGAATTCTCCATCGATTTCGGACAGCAGCCGATCACCCATGAGCGGCAGTAAGTACAGCCGTCCCATGGACTTGTAGTCAGCAATAGTGGCCGGACCCGGCACCGGCCCGGCAAGCTGCGCCTCGAACTTATTCCACAGGTCACTGAACGTCGCATTGCGCCGCTTCCAGAATCTTTCGGTCCTCGAAGCCTGATGACGGCAGCCGGTGTCCCCAGACTTCACGTCGAGAAGCTGCTCAATCACACGATCGATGACGTCGCAGAGATCTACGACCGCTACGACTACGCCGAGGAAAAGCGGGCGGCGCTCAAGCGGCTCGAAGACAGTCTGCGCCGAATCGCTCGGCGGGAGCACAAGGTTGTGGCCTTCAATCGCTCCGAGCGGATGCGCGCAGCAGGTTGACACACCGAGTGTCTCAGTCCGACCC
>JAQGOC010000374.1 GCA_028293805.1 Gammaproteobacteria bacterium | reverse complement strand
GCGCGCCGGGTTGCCAGATCCCCCGTGACATCGCCGATGGCGCCCGCAGGAGCGGTGATTTCCAGCTGCATCACCGGCTCGAGCACGATCGGACTCGCTTTCCGGATGGCGTCCAGAAATGCCTTGCTGCCGGCGGACACGAACGCCAACGGTAACACCAGGCCTGTGGTGTACGACGTCGCGGGACGGTACCTGTACGTCATGCTGACGGCGCAGTTCTGATTTAGAACGACTACATGTGATACTTACGGCGTGCTTCGAGCCCGCCGTTTTTTGGGAGGACCCTATGGTCCAGGTCACGCCTTTCTTCGCGGTACCCTTCGGGTTCGCCAAGGCCGAGAGCTTCGATGCCGTGAACGGGCAGTTACGGGAGCTGTTCCTGCAGCGCGCCGCCCAGGGGGAGCGCTATACAAACCCCCGGCCGCTGACCCAGCGCAATACGCAGGTCTTCGAAAGCGAATTCCAGGTTTTCAAATGGCCCGAGCGCTGCGTGCAGCAGCTGAAGGAATTCTGCTGGCACCATCTCATGCAGATGATCGGCGAGCTGAACGGCTATGAGGCCGCGACGCTAGGCCGCATGCTGATCTATTCCGACTCGTGGTTCCACGTCACGCGGCGCGGCGGGTTCTTCGCGCTGCATAATCATCCCAACGCCTCCTGGTCGGGAGTCTATTGCGTCGATCCGGGGAAGCACGATCCGGACAAACGCCACAGCGGCCAGTTGAGCTTCGTGAACCCCACCGTAAACTCCGCCATGTTCATGGACGCGGCCACTGCGAACCTCAAGGGAGCGTTCGCTTACAACATCAGCCACGTGCGGCTCGAGCCGGGACAGCTCGTGTTATTTCCTTCGTGGGTTTTGCACGACGTAAAGCCGTACGAGGGTGAAGGAGAACGCATCACTGTCGCCTTCAACTGCTGGTTCTCGCTGCAGGATCCACCGGATAAGCGCTGACACGGTGCAATTAGCGGATGCGCGTTACCTTTGCGATCCGCTTATGTGGCGTAGTGATCGAGAAAGAACCCAGCGCCGCGCGCGCGATCGTCACGTTATCGCCGGCTTCGAGCAGCAGATCCGTGTTACCAAGCTGTTGCCATAGCTGGCCGTTGTCGAGTTCCACCAGCACCCCACCCTGCGGCCGCTGACGCACTGAAGTTACCCGGGCGCTGACGGAATTCAGTTCGGCGCGCTCGAGGGCTTTTGGTGCCGGTTTCTCGGGCGCAGCCCTCAGGCCGAACACTTCCTTTGCCGGCGCGGGAGGCACAGGCCGCGACAAAGGGTTCTTGTCGGCATGGAGCCGCGCGGCCAGGAGGTCATAGCACCGGAGGCGTTCGGAATCGACTCCCAGCGCCGCGCAGGCCAGCACACCGGAACTCGCCTCGTCTGCCGCCCGGACACGTTGCGATAACGCCGACACGACGGCCAGAAACCCGAGAACGCCCAGTAGGGTACGATCGACCCGGCGCAAAGCGCCTCCTGTGGAAATGGGGATTCAATTGCGCCCCAGCCAGGGCACCTGCCCGCCATAGTACTCCTCGACGGCGACGGTGGCAGCGCGTACCAGATCGCGCTCCGTGGCGGTGAGATAGGGGTTCCAGATGTCGAATATCAGGATCGCCCGCGGCGCGTCACTGTCGTTCCAGGCTTCGTGCTCGATCGTGTCATCGAATACCCAGGCTTCTCCCGAGCGCCATTCGCGGCGATCGGCGCCGACCCGGAAACTACACTGCCCCGGAAGAACCAGCGGAACGTGAACCGTCAGACGAGTGTTCGTGGCGCCGGTATGCGGAGGGATGTGCGTTCGAGCCTCCAAAATCGAGAAGAACGCCGTCGGACCATGTGCGGGTATATCGACCCGCGGCAGCTTCTCGAGCGCTGCGGCGGTCCGCTGACAGCGCGCCAGATGCTCCTGCAGTGCCGTTCCTTCGCGCCACAGGTAGAAAGCGCTCCAGCGGCGCGAGTGATTGAGCTCCTTCCATTGATCCATGGGCACTCCGTCGGGGTATGCGACGTAGGGCACGAGACGATCCTGGTCCTCGGCCAACACTCGCTCGAATTCCGCCCGGATGTCTGGGGCAGCGGCCTCTATTTCCGCCAGCCACGAAAAATGGTCGCGCGGATAGAACTCGTAGGCCGGGATGTGCGGAAAATACATGAACGTCGGCTGCGGCGCATAGGCGCGCCGGTTGCCCAACATGATGTCCACGCAATGATCGAAGCGATCGTGACGCTCGCCGGCGCGTTGAGACCGCAGCGGCTGCAGTTGCTCACGCAGAAATGCGTCCAGCGCTGCTTTGTTCTCGCGCACTGCCGCCACGGCCCGCTCGATCGCCGGCCGCAGTTGCGGCGGCAGTTGGGCCTCGGCGGGGATTACGGCCAGGGCTCTCTCGTAGACCCCCGCGGCCGCTCTGGGTTTACCCTGGACGTTGAGGAGCGATGCTTTCTGCAACAGGGCGAGCAGGTGGCGTGGATCGAGCGCCAATGCTTTCTCGAGCGCCCTCATTTCTTCATCGGGCACCTCCAGCTGCCGGAATGCCGTGCCCAGATTGACCCAAAACGCGGGATTCGTGCTCTCCTTCTGGAGCGCGTTCTCGAGGAGCTCACGGGCCGCGTTCCCCTTCCCGCTCTGAAGCTCCTGCACGGCGAGCGCGTTGAGAACGAGCGGGTGTTGTGGGGCCGTGGCTCGAGCACGTGCCAGCAGACGTTCGCCCTCTGCCCTTTGACCCGTCACGAAAGCGCGTTCCGCCTGCTGAATGGCGGCCCGTACCTGTGAATCGTCAACCAGCGGCGTGTTCAAGGGGAATTGGGTTTGTGCTGCTCGGGACGGGGATGACTGGCGACAATCGGGCGCTCGATCGGAGCGCCGTAAACATGACGCTTGGACCGGGCCCGCGGGGCGAAGGAACTCGCCTTCGAAGGCGCGCCGGCCGGGTGCGCGGCTCGGGAAATAGCACGGGGTTGGCTCGAATTCGGAGCCGCAAACAGCGGCTGGCCGACAAACACGAGCACACCGATCACGATGGCAACCAACGCTTTCATCGTTCCTCCGAAAACGCGCCTAGTCTACTCGCGCGGCGCGCGCAAGACAGCCCAAGGCGCGCATTCCAGGCCTTATGTCGCGACGAGTCGCATATCAGCGAAGCCGACGCTGCCGGGCGCCTGTGAGCCTGTGTGCCGAATGATCGCCGTAGCGAGGCGTGTGACGCGTTGTGTCGCACAGGTGGTCCGAAGGGACACCCTGGACGGGCTGTGAGTGCGCAACGCACGCGTAGCAGGAGGCCCCATCGAGCAGATTTCTGCCGATCGTTTCCCGCCCACAGCGGGGGCTATGTAAGGAATCTCCACTGGATCGAACAACACCGCGCCGCGTGCGCGCAGTGACGTCAATGCCTGTTCGAAGAGCGCGTCCACCTTTTCGTGGAATCCGGATCATCGGGTCGTAGCCTGCCGGCACCGTCAGCAGAGCCGCAGCATCCATGACCGCCCGGGTCATCGGGCCCGCCGAATCCTGCCTACCGCAACCCACTGCCAAGTCGGCGGCGACCGCCGCGTCGGAGCCGAAGCTCGACCCGCAAGGGTTGCGATCCAGGGAATGAGGATTAGCCATTTGCCGCTGATCGCGCGGTGTTGAAGACACCTGTGACCATATGCCTGCCGGGGTCCGGCCTGAGTTGCACCCGTTTCGCAGCTGCGCCCTCGCCTTTGAAGAAGCGTCCGCATGTGCCTCAGAGAGTTAGAACGGGCTCGCCCCCGTGTCAGCCCCTAAACTCGCCGCGGAACTCCTGCAAAGCCGCTTCGCGTTGCCGCGCGGCAACGCGAAGCGGCAGACCACAACTCCTTCTCAAATCGAATGATCGAAGCGTCGCGATGCCGTTGCTCTAAACAAACAAGGAATGTTTGATGCTACGAGAAAACTCTCTCAATTGCTCATCTATAGCAGGGGAGACAGGGAAAATGACTCGCAACAGCGAAATCGCGCGCGCAGTACGCCGCACCCTCATTCTCAGCGCCGTGGCCACCGCTGGCGCGAACTTGCCGATTCACGCCCAAGACCAGCCGGCGCAGCCTCCACCTACGGTGCAAACCGTGACCGTGACCGGGTCGCGCATCGTCGCACCGAATCAGACGAGTATCAGCCCCGTCACCGTCCTGTCGGGCGAGGACATCGTCAACACAGGCAGAACCCGCGTAGAAGACGTTCTCAATCAGCTCCCGCAGATTTTCGGGTCCCAGAACTCCGGTGTATCGAACGGGGCGAACGGCACCGCGCTGGTGAATCTTCGCAACCTTGACTCCAAGCGCACGCTGGTACTGATCAACGGTCGCCGCCTCGGGCCTGGAGACCCCAGCGGGGGCTTCGCTCGCAATACCTACGGCGCAGACGTAAACATGATTCCGGAGACCCTGATCGAGCGCGTCGACGTGCTGACGGGCGGCGCTTCGTCCGTGTACGGCGCCGATGCTGTCGCCGGTGTCGTCAACTTCGTGATGAACACCCACTTTGAGGGCATCAAAGTCCAGGGCAGTTACGGTTTTTACGATCACGACAACCACAACGCGGTAAACAGCATTCTCACCAACAGCATCCCGCCCATCAACGTGCCCGGCAACGTCCATTCCGGCTTCAGCAAGGACGTGAGCTTCGTCCTTGGCATGAATACGCCCGATAACAAGGGCAACGCCACGTTCTTCGCGACATACCGCAACATCGCGCCGATCCTGCAAGCTCCTTTCGACTACAGCGGGTGCACGCTGTCCTCGGGCGATACATTCGCCTGCGGCGGCTCCTCGACTTCCGGTCCGCCGAATTCAGGTGGCCGCTTCAATCTCATTACGAATCCGACACTGGGCACCACCGGCCCGAGCCAAACCATCGGCCCGGGCGGCTCGCTGGTGCCGTACACCGCCGCCAACGCGTACAACTTCGGCGCGCTGAACTACTTCCAGCGGCCGGACGAGCGCTACACGGCCGGCGCGTTTATACATTATGAGGTCAACGAACACGCCGACGTATACAACGAATTGATGTTCATGCGCGACGACACCACGTCGCAGATTGCGCCCAGTGGCGCGTTCTACGGCGGCAACCCCTTCGACCCGAACGCCAATGGCGCACTGACCGTCAATTGCGGCAACCCGTTCCTGTCGGCGGCCGAGCTCGGCGCGTGGTGCGGCGGCGCGACGGCGGGTAACGCGCAGCTGCTGATCGGCCGGCGCAATGTCGAAGGCGGTAATCGCCAGCAGCAGCTCACGCACAACGACTATCGCGTTGTCATCGGCTCGCGCGGCGACATCAACGACGCCTGGAAATACGACGTCTTTGGACAGTACGGCCAGATCGAGCTGGGCAGTATCTATCTAAACGATGTGTCCTGGAGCAACGTCCAGAACTCGCTCCTCGTCGACAACGTGAACGGGGTTCCGACATGCCAATCTGTCACCAGTGGCGCGGACGCTCGCTGCGTTCCATGGAACATCTTCACCCCGGGCGGCGTAACACCCGCCGCAACCAACTATCTTGCCATCCCCTTGCTCGCAAAGGGCACCGTCACGGAACGGGTGGTGAACGCCAACGTGACCGGCGACCTCGGCAAGTACGGGTTGCAAATGCCGACCGCCAAGGCAGGTCTGATCGTCAACGCCGGTTTCGAATACCGGCAGGAAAAATCCGACTTCGAGCCGGACTTCGCGTTCATCAACAATCTTGGCGCCGGCCAGGGTGGTGCGACTTTGCCGATCGCGGGCCAATATTCGGTGCGCGAAGGATTCCTGGAGGCGCGCATGCCGCTGCTGGAGGATATGCCGCTGGCTAAGGAACTGGCTGCGGAGGCCGGCTACCGGTACTCCAGCTACAGCCTGAACTTCAAAACGAACACCTACAAGTTTGGCCTCGAATGGAGCCCGCTGGAAGATGTGCGCTTGCGCGGCACCTTCCAGCGCGCGGTACGTGTCCCGAACGTCGGTGAGCTGTTTTCGCCGACACAGGTCGCACTCGACGGCGTGACCGACCCGTGCGCCGGCCCGGCGCCGACGCTGACGCTCGCTCAGTGCCAACGCACCGGTGTCACCCCAGCACAGTACGGCCAAATTGATTCGAACCCAGTCAGCCAGTACAACGGCTTCATTGGCGGCAATCCGAACCTCAAGCCCGAGACGGCGATCACGAAGTCCGTCGGCATCAGCTTCACGCCTACGTTCGCCGATGGCTTGCGAGTTTCGGTCGATTACTTCGACATCAACATCGAGAGCGCGATCCAGAACCCGAACGCGGACTTCACGCTCATCAACTGTGCGTCGACCGGCAATCCTCTGACCTGCGGTCGCATTCATCGGTCGAACAACGGCTCGCTGTGGACGAGTCCCGCCGGGTTCGTGAATGACCAGTTGGTGAATATCGGCTCGATCAGTACGCGGGGCGTCGATATCGATTCGGCTTACAGGCTGCGCTTGGGCGAAATGGGGCGCTTAGGCAACATGGGCCGCCTGAACTTCTCGTTCGTCGGGACCTACACCGATAAGGGCGCCGTGAGCCCGCAGCCCGGGGCGACGTATGAGTGCTCTGGCTTCTATGGTGGTATCTGTCAGGCGCCGCTGCCAAAGTGGCGCCACGTCTTCAAGACCACTTGGGACACTCCGGTGCAGGGACTGGATGTATCGCTCACGTGGCGCTACTTCGATTCCGTGAAGCTGGATTCGTCCGCGCCGGGACTCGAGTTCCTAGGGGGTGCGTATGCTGCCGCGGCGGGGACTGCGGGCCCACCGGCAACGGACCTGCATCTCTCGAGCATCAGCTACATCGACATGTCAGCGGGCTATCAGTACGACAAGTACAACGTGCGGGTGGGTGTGAACAACCTGACGGACAAGGATCCGCCGATCAATGGTTCGACCACTTGCCCGGCCGGCCCCTGCAACGGCAACACCTGGCCGGTAGTCTACGATGTCGCCGGACGCTACCTGTACGTCATGCTGACAGCGGAGTTCTGATACAGGCCGCCCACATGTGATCCCTAGCGGCGGGCTTCGAGCCCGCCGTTGTAAAGCCCGCGGCCCGTGCCTTATGTCACCGCGGAGGTTGAAGATGGGAGATGACTCCTTCAATCCTCTTCGGAGCGAGGCCGCCAGGCCTGAACGAGCTGCTGTTGCCGGCGTGCCGGCACGGGATCGTAGTGGCTGAGCTCCATGATGTAGGCGCCCTCGCCGCCAGTGAGCGCTTTCAGGCGCGATTGATATTCAGAGATTTCCGCCAGCGGCACGAGCGCCCGCAGAGTGGCTCGCT
>JAQGOC010000373.1 GCA_028293805.1 Gammaproteobacteria bacterium | reverse complement strand
GATTCCGAATATCTACTACACCAACTTCTCGGTCGGGTATAACTTTCCCACCAACACGCATGTCCAGGCGGGCGTAGATAACGTGTTCAACAGGCAGCCGCCGCTGTTCTATTCGAACAACGTGACGAACGCGAACACGGACGTGGCGACCTATGACGTGCTGGGCCGCCGCTGGTTCGTGGGGTTCACGCAGAAGTTTTAAGTCCCGGCGGACTTGTGTCACTCTTGGGCCGCGCGGTGCGAACCGCGCGGCCCTTTTTATTGAAGTGACGCTGGTTGCGCCAAGAGACGTTATGCAAGATGCGGCACCAGAGGCCGACCGCAAGGTCCGCGCCGCTGCCGAGCTCTACAATCAGGGGAATACGGGAGCTGCGGAGCTACGCTGCCGGCAGGCGCTCGCCCGTGTCCCCGGCCACCGCGACGCCCTGGTGCTGCTGGGGCTCGTGCTGTTTGCGCAAGGGCGCCACGACGAGGCCGAGGACACCTTCACCGGGCTCACCTCACGTGAGCCGCTCGAGCCAGCACATTGGCTCAATCTCGGGACGGCGCGGCGCGGCGCAAGACGCCTCGATCAAGCGCTAACCGCTTATGCTCGCGCCGCAGAGCTCGGAGCGGCCTCTGCGGACTTCTATTACAACGTCGGGCTCACACACATCGACAGGCTCGACTTCGAGGCAGCGCGCGCGGTGCTGGAACGCGCCGTCGCTTTAGCCCCGGGGGACGCTGAAATCCGCTATCGGTTCGCGCAGTCCTGCTACGAATCCCGGCGCAACGGAGAGGCGGCACGCGCCCTCCAGGGATGGGAAACGCTGTCCGACCTGACTACGGAGGTGACTGCGAACATCGGTTATCTTCTCATGAATCTGGGCAACACCGTGGGCGCGGAGCTTGCCTTCGAACGGGCCTCGCGCGATCCCGCCGCCGACCTGCACGTTACACTCACCCTCGTTCATGCGCTGGAGCGGACCAACAAGTTGAGCGAGGCGCGCTCGCGATTCGACCGCCTGGCGGCGGATCCGCGTGCTCGCGCGCTCGGTCCGGATCTGTTGCTGACGGAGGCGCAGCTCCTGGAGCGCGAGTCGCAGTACGAGGGCGCGTGTCGGCTCTACCAGGCAGCCTTGCGCGAGATCAAGGACTTCCACCTCCGCCATTTTCAACTGTTCCGACTCGCAAAGTGCCTCGACGCCGCAAAACGTCCGGAAGAGGCGTTCGCAGCGCTTCAGGAAGCGCACCGTTCGCAACTGGCGTACTTCACGCTGACGGTCCCGGCAGTCTCGTTGCGTGGCGCGCCCACCATGGAGGTTACGCAGCACAGTTGCGATGCGGACGATATTGCGCGGTGGGACCATTCCGGTGCGCCGTCGCTGGCGCAGAGCCCGATTTTCATCGTTGCCTTTCCCCGCTCCGGGACGACACTTCTCGAGCTGACGCTGGACGCGCATCCGGGGCTTGTGGCCATGGATGAGCAGCCATTCCTGCAAAATGCGTTGGATGGACTGGTCGCGGCAGGCGTGCGCTATCCGGATCAACTGAGCAGGGTGACCCGAGAGCAGCTTGAGGACGTGCGCGCCGCCTATTGGGAACGGGTGAGTCGCAAAGTGCGGCTCGAGCCCGGCCAGCGCCTCGTGGACAAGAACCCGCTCAACATTCTGCGGCTGCCGGTCATCCGGCGACTCTTTCCGCATGCACGCATCCTGCTCGCGGTCCGACACCCGTGCGATGTGCTGCTGAGTTGCTTCATGCAGCACTTCCGTGCACCGGATTTCGCACTACTGTGCGCGGACCTGGGGACGCTGGCGCTTGGATATCGCCGCACGATGGATTTCTGGTATCAGCAGCGGCAGCTGCTCGAGCCGGCAGCGCGCGAGATCCGCTACGAAAGCTTTGTCCGGAATTTCGAGACCGACATTCGCGGCATCAGCGAATTCCTCGATTTGCCTTGGGACGAGCGAATGCTGGCGCCGGCGGCGCACGCGCGCTCCAAAGGCTACATCAGCACACCCAGCTACTCACAGGTCATCCAGCCGGTAAACCAGAAGTCCGTGGGCAAGTGGCGCGCCTACGAGAAACACTTCGCAGCAGTACTGCCGCTGCTGCAGCCGTATTTCGAGCGCTGGAGCTACGAGGTCTGAGGGTTCGAAGGTGCATTCGTGAACAGCAGGTACGTCGACAAAATGTACTTGTCTCCGGAGCGAGGCGGCGCACCTTCATGCTGATACATCCAATACGGGGGGAACATCAGCAGGCGTCCCCCGCGGGGCGCGACCGCAAAATCGAGCTGCGGGAAGCGCGTCTCGCCCCCCTCTTCCACGTCGTTCAGATACCAGAGCAGCACGAGGTACCGGTTGGCCACGTGATGGATCGCATCGAAATGAACCTGGAACCGCTCGTCGGTACCGGGTTGGTAACGCTTCATCACCAGATCCGCGGTCGTTTGCGAATTCGGCAGGGGAATGCCAAGCCCCACGTCACGGTTGTAGCGTTCGAGCGCCGCGTCGATTTTCATCCGGAACATGAGGGTGAACGCCTCATCGGACAGGCGCGTGACGTTGAGCTCGGTCCAGGAGGACTCCTCGAGACCGGGCCGAACGCCGCGCCCATTGCGTTTCTGGAAACGCGCCAGGCCGGCAAAGGACTCGATCATCTGGCGGCACAGAGGCGCGTCGAGTCCGTCGTCATAGACGCGGATGTAATGTTGCAGATCAGTCAGGCCCATGGCGACGGTATGATACCGCCACTGATGGATCGGCGCCCCATGGCGACTTCACACGCCGACAGGCCATGAACGATACGATCAAAGCACGGCAACTCCTCGAAAGCGGGCGCTTCGCCGAAGCCGAGCGTGCCTACCAGGAGGTGCTCGAAAAGGCACCCGACAACGCCGAGGCTCTCAACGTGATCGCACTGGCTGCGCTGCGTACCGGCAAGGCGCAGCGGGCGGTGGATCTCCTCGGGCGCGCGGCGACCGCCAACCCGCAAGATCCCGTCACCCAGCATCACCTCGGACGCGCCTATGAGGCCCTGGGCGACCTGCCTCGCGCGGCCATGGCGCATGCAGAGGCGGTACGACTCGAGCCAGCGTTCTTCATTGCGCGCCTGTACCTCGGCGTCTGCCTGGAACAGCTGCGCGTTCACGAGGAGGCGCTCGTGCAATACAAACGAGCCTTGGACGACGCCCAAGGGCAGGGTCGCTGGCTCAACCCCGCGACGACCCCAACACCGCTGCAGCCGATGGTTTCGCATGCGGTTGTCGCGGTGAGACAGGGCAGACATGCACTCTTCGAGACACTGATCGCGCCTCTGCGTGCGCGATACGGTAGCGAATCGATGAGCCGCGTGGAGTGGTGCGTGCGCATTTACCTCAACGAGGAGCCCGCGGTCTATCCGGACCCGCGGCAGCGGCCCAAATTCCTGCTATTCCCGGGCCTGCCGACCTCGGCCTATATCGACCTTGCGCAATTCGACTGGATCGAGGCTCTGCAGGCGGCGACGCCCGCGATCCGGGAAGAGTTGGACCGACTGCTGCCCTCGCCGACCGGCCGGGAGCGCGTCTTTGAGAGCGAGGCGCTGGAAGCGCAGAATATGCGCGGGCTCGAGGCTGCGCCGAGTTGGAATGGCTATTACTTCTTCCGGCACGGCGAGCGCCGCGATGACAACTGCCGCAGTTGTCCGGCAACTACGGGTGCGCTTGAGTCTTTGCCGCTCGCTCGCATTCGCGAGCATGGCCCGGAAGTGCTGTTCTCGGTGTTTACTGCCGGAACTCTCCTGATGCCCCATCGCGGTGTCACCAACACCCGCGTGGTGGGACATTTACCACTCATCGTCCCCGAAGACTGCGCATTGAGCGTCGGCGGGGAGATTCACGAGTGGCGCACCGGTAAGATCGTCGTGTTCGACGATACCTACGAGCATGAGGCCTGGAACCGGAGCCGGAACACGCGCGTCGTGCTCATTTTCGATGTCTGGAATCCTTATCTGTCGGATGCGGAGCGGGCGGCCGTCACGGACCTGGTCGCCGCGATCGGCGACTTTCGCCGCGCCGTCGAAGAGGCCTGAGCGTCAGAAGAAACTTAAAAAACCAGGGAGAAATCAGATGCCGCGGTTCAATGCCAGTCTCATTGCTGTTGCACTCGCAGGCTGCGCGAGCCATCCGGGCGCCGCTCCGACACCGTCGGAAACGCATCAGGTGAAGATCGACGCCTCCAACGTCGAAGCCGTACAGAAGGCGGGCTACAAGCTCGTCAACCGGGACGGCGAAAAACTCTTCTGCCGCACGGATCCGATTACGGGCTCGCGGCTGCAGCTGCGTACGACCTGCCTGACCGAACAGGAGCTCTACGACCAGATGAACGCCACGCAGCAAAGCATGGGGCGGGTCTCGACCAGGGTAGCGCCGCCTTCGGGCCGGTAGTGCCGCGGCGAATCACCCCGCAGCACCAACGGCCTGTCCCGCCAATGATCCCATGGCGGAGCATGATCTCCCGGCAGGCCATTGGGTCGTGCGAGAATCCACCGTATGCAAGCGCGAAGCCCGCATACCGAGATAACCGCCGCGTACGAACTCGTCGACCGCGGCGCGTTCGCTGAAGCCGAAGCGGCTTGTCGGCGTGCGCTCGTGGCGAGCAATGGCCGCAATCCGGACGCGTGGACTGCGCTTGGGGTGGTTTTACGCGAGCAGGGCCGATCCACGGAATCCGAAGCTGCTTATCGGCGCGCGCTCGCAGTCGCGCCCGGGAACGTGGCGGCGCACCACAATTTGGGAGCTCTTCTGTCGTACCTCGAGCGCGCCGAAGAAGCGCTTGCGGCGCTCGACCGCGCGCAGTCTTTGGGCCTCAAGGCGCCGGAGCTCTACATCAATCGCGGGCGGACGCTCGCGCAACTTTATCGACTCGATGATGCTGAGCGCGCCTACGCACAGGCGGTGGCACTTCAGCCGCGCAATGTCGTAGCACAGTCGAATCTGGCTCAACTGCGCTACATGCGCGGAGATCCGCAGTTCGCGCGGGATCTTGCCGCCGCAACACGGGCTCACGACGGCGATCTCGCTTTGCAGCTCGCCCATGGCGACCTCTTGCTGCGCTCCGGCGACCTGTCGGGAGCCGAAGCCGTGTTGAGAACGACGCTAAAAAATTCCGGTGCGATACCCGAGGTCCGCTCCACGCTCGCCATGGTCCTGCACGAATCCGGACGCCTCAAGGAGGCGGAGGGCGAAGCTCTCGAAGCGGCGCTGAGCCGCCCGCACAATCCGACGCTCATCTCGAATCTCATCGTCATCGAGCTGGCGCGGGGCAAGCCCGAGGCAGCCCTCCCATTCATCCGCACGCAGCGGCAGCGCCGGCCGAACGAGCAGCGTTGGATCGCGTACGAAGCGTTGACGGCGCGCCTGCTGCAGGATCCGCTCTATCGCAGCCTGTACGACTATGAGCGCCTGGTGCGCGTGTACGAGCTCGAGCCGCCTCCCGGTTGGAGCTCCATGGCGGAGCTCAATGCAGCGCTCGTCGATACCCTGCGCGCGCGCCACCGTTTTGCAGCCCATCCGCTGGATCAGAGCCTGCGCAACGGCAGCCAGACTGCGCGCAGCCTGCTTACGGAGCCCGATCCCGCAATCCGGGGGCTGCTGGCCGCGTTCGCCGGCCCAATTGACAGTTATCGCACCGCGCTCGGCAGCAGTGCCGATCATCCCTTGAGCGCCCGCAACAGGGGGAGCGCCGCACTCCTCGGCTGTTGGTCAGTGGAGCTGCGCCGCGATGGCTTTCACGTGAATCACATTCATCCCGAAGGCTGGCTCAGCTCCGCCTACTACGTCTCGGTTCCGGAGGAAGTGGCGGATACCACGGTCAGGTCCGGCTGGATCAAGTTCGGCGAGCCGCGGTTTCCGGTGCCCGGAATTCAGGCGGAACACTTTGTGCAGCCGCGGGCCGGGCGGCTGGTGTTGTTTCCGTCCTACATGTGGCACGGCACTAACCCCATCAGCGGCGAGCAACCCCGGCTCACCGTAGCTTTCGACGCGGTTCCCACAGCCGTCTGATGGACAGACGTCGGTGCCGCGAGCTAATGGCAGGGCATCCCGGGCTGGGCTGACGACACACCGCCGTCGCGGCAACAGAGGGCTCGCGTCGGGCTCGCAGCCTTCGCTCGTGGCCTTGGGCTAATGGCCCTGGCCAGCCGCTTTTCGAACTCTCAGCGCTTTCGCTTGACCCGCACGAGGGGCGACGCGTGAGTGTTGAGCCAGAAGGATCCCAGCGCGCCGGCCTTGATTGTGACCGCATCGCCCGCTTTCACGGTTACGTCTCCATCGGCCTCCGCCTGTTCCCAGACCTGACCATTGTCGAGGCGGATGACGATCTCGCCCCGCGGCTTGTAGGAAAACGCGGCGACGCGCGCCGTCAACCGCGACAGGTCCGGGGGAGCATTGGCCTCCAGCTGCCGCTTGTGCCGAAGCTCACCCGTCAGACCAAAGCTGTCTTCCGCCGCCTGGCCGCTTGTTTCGGGCGGCGTGCCGGCGGCCGGGGTATCGGAGGCCGGCCTATCGGCGGCGGGTCCACCGGGGGCCGGCCTACCGGCGGGCGCCATGACAGGTGCCCCGTTTATTGCCTTCGCGTCGGTCTTCGATTCCGGTCTGGCAAGCCGTGGCACTTCGCGGTCGTAGCACGCGAGACGCAGCCCCGCGTCTGTCTCAGCGGCGCACCCCGCCAGACTCGCCGGTAGCGGCTCGGCGGACGCGAGCGGAATCATCGCGCAACATGCGCATCCCAGACTCAACAGCCATCCCCACTTGAGCTCCATTGCTGTTCCTGCGTGAGTCGCTGCTCGCGCTCAGTGAGCCGAGCTTTTCGGAACCGAGGGGACCGAGGAGGCTGAGGAAGTCGAGGGTACGGAAGGGACTGAGGGGACCCGGTGTGCAGGACGGTTCTTCAGAATCGGACGCTGTATGGGAGCACCGTAGACATGACGCTTGACCCGCGGCCGGGGCACGAAAGAGCTCGCCTTCGAATGAGACTCCGCAGAGTGGCCGGTTCGCGAGATCGTGCGCGACTGCACGTTCGCTGCAGCGAATGCCGCGGACGTGACGAAACTCAGCGAACACAATGCGACAGCAGCCAGTGCTTTCATCGTTCCTCCTAGCTGCACTAGTTTACCCGCGCCCCGCGCATAAGACACCCCGGCCGTGCAATGGCGAGTCACATACCGGGCCGTCCATCTACGACGCCCGGTGCGAGAGCGCGACGCGCCGCTACTCCTCTTCGGAGCGAGGCCGCCAGGCCTGAACGAGCTGCTGCTGCCGGCGCGCCGGCACGGGATCGTAGTGGCTGAGCTCCATGATGTAGGCGCCCTCGCCGCCAGTGAGCGCTTTCAGGCGCGATTGATATTCAGAGATTTCCGCCAGCGGCACGAGCGCCCGCAGAGTGGCTCGCT
>JAQGOC010000327.1 GCA_028293805.1 Gammaproteobacteria bacterium | reverse complement strand
CTGCCGCCGCTGCGGGAGCGCGACACGGACATCGAGCAGCTCGCGCAATACTTCCTCGATGGACTCAACAAGGAGGAGGGTACCAACAAGTCGTTCTCTCGCGACGCGCTCGTGCGCCTGTACCAGCACAGCTGGCCGGGTAACGTGCGCGAGCTGAAGAACTACGTGCAGCGCACCTTCATCATGGCCGACGACATCATCGAGCTCGATGTCGCCATTACCGATACACCGCCCAAAACGGATGACGGCACGACCATCACGATCCGCGTCGGCACTCCCTTGGAAGAAGTGGAGCGCCGCGTGACCATGGCCACGCTGGCCTACTGCGGTCATGTGAAACGCAAGGCCGCAGAGATCCTGGGGGTGAGCCTCAAGACGCTCTATAACCGGCTCGAGACCTACAATGGCAAGGAAGCGGTCGGTGCGGGCGACAAGGATGAATCGGCGAACCTGCATGACTCGCTGCGTTGACAGCGGCTATCGGGTACGACACATGCTCGTGGTCAGGCACCGCGGCACGCGAGAGGGCTCCGCGCCGTGTACGTCAGATAATTCCTACAGTCCGTTGCGTTCCAGCTCCCGTTGCCGGTGCCCGCTCTCCCACATAGATTCCGTCGCAGTATCGGTAGCCTTTGGTCCGCACGGAAGGTGCGGACGCCTGGGTACCGGCTAACGGGAATACCACGATAAAGTTGTCATGCCGAGCACACGAGTCGCAGTCGTAGACGATCACCAGCTCGTGCGGATCGGGCTCAAGCAGATCATCGAGGGACAGCCAGACTTCGCCTGGGTGGGCGAGGCCAAGAACGGTCGCGAGGCGCTGGCACTGCTACGTACGACGCCGTGCGATGTGCTGCTGCTCGATCTGTCGTTACCCGATATGTCGGGGCTGGATGTTCTGCGACAGATCAAGGCGCATCATGAGTCGGTAGCGACGCTCGTGTTGAGCGCGTACCCGGAAAACCAGTACGGACTCAACGTACTGCGGGCAGGAGCCAGCGGGTTCCTGAGCAAGACGGCGGATGACGGCGAGCTGTGCCGCGCCATCCGCGCGGCGATGCGCGGCGGACGGTATGTGAGTCCCGAGCTCGCCGAGATGCTGGTCAGCGGCCTGCAGGGCGCGCCCGGCGAGCCCAGGCACAGCGTGCTGTCGGAGCGCGAGTTTCAGATCTTCTGCAAGCTCGCGGAAGGCAAGAGTGTGTCGGAGATCGCGGCGAAGCTGTTCCTGAGCGTGAAGACGGTCAGCACCTACCGCACCCGGATCCTGGAGAAGATGGCGATGAAGACGAACGCCGACATCACGTACTACGCGATCAAGAACAACCTGCTGCAGTGAGCGTCATGGGCACAGTTGAAGAGCGTTCGCCCGGCCTGAACGGTTCGTCCTCGGCCGAGCGGCGCATTCTGCTCATCGAGGACTCGACAGTGCTGTCCCGCCGGCTCGTCGATCTGCTCTCGGAGCCCGGGCGTGTCGCGGTTGCTGCGCAGGCGGCAACCCAGTCGGACGCCGTCTTGCGGCTGCAGGAAGCCACTTACGATGTGTTGGTTGTCGATATCGAGCTTGCCGAGGGCAACGGTGTAGCCGTCATCCGCCAGGCGCGGCAGCTTTATCCGCCCAGCGCACAGCCTCTCATCGTAGTGCTCACGAACTACGCGTCGGATTTCGTGCGCGACCATTGTTTCGCCGCCGGGGCCGACTACTTCCTCGACAAGATGCGGGATATTGCGTTGCTGAAGGCCGTGGTGGTGGACGGGCGCTCAAAATGGACGCCGCCCGTGGTGAGCCACTGATCTAAAGGGCCCCCGAAGGCACCGTGACGCTCAACGTCGTACCCCTGCCGGGGATCGACTCGAGAAAGAACTGTCCCCCAAGCGCCCTGACACGCTGTTGCATGCCCATGATCCCGTGGGGCCAGCGTTCGCGGGCAATTTTGGGGTCGAAGCCGCACCCGTCGTCGTGCAGTGTGAACGCGTAGTTTTCGCCATCGCTCGTGAGCTCCAGCCGTACGCGCTGTGCGCCGGCATGACGGACGATGTTGTTCATGCCCTCCTGCACGATGCGAAACAGTGCGATCGCGACGTCTTTGGGAAACGGCCCGCCGTCTTCGGGCACGTTGATGTCGGCCATCAAACCCGCCTTCGTACATGCCGAATCGACGTAGGCACGCAGGGCCGTCGCCAGTCCGAAATGATCCAGCAGGGAAGGCCGCAAATCCTCGACGACCCGTCGCTTCAGGCTCATCGCCTCGTCCAGCACGCTGCCCAATTGGGCCAGACGCTCTTGGTACGCCGGCGTATCCAGGCGGGATTGCAGCCAGGACAGGTCCATTTTGGCGGCGGTCAGCAGGCCGCCGAGCTCATCGTGCAGGGTGCGGGCGAGCGCGGACTTCTCTTTCTCGGCAAGCCCTTGTAAATGACTCGAGAGCGCCGCCAGCTCGAGAGTGCGCGACTCCACGAGCCTGTCGAGGTCATGCGGATCCTGCCGTGCGCGATCCGCAGCCGCCGGGCCGGCTCTTGATGGAGGGGCGGCGCCCGGCGCCGCGCCGGCCTCTAGGCCGGCCCCTGGTAGGCCGGCCCCCGCGTCGGTAGCGGCTTGCTGTTGCTCTGGCTTCTCGGTCATCTGCACGCGCCTCCGCTGCGGGTTTAGCAGATGAGCGCGGCGGAGGCCAGCGTGTCTGCCATGTGTGTCGTTCAGGCCGCGGCCAGAACGAGCAGCATGCCGACGACAACCGCCACCAGTGACAGGAGATCTCGCATGGTCATGGCTGGACTGTCGCGTGATCGCGCCGGAAATGCCACCGCTCGCGGTCATCGGCCGCCGTAGCCGAAAAGCTCAAATCGCCGTCGGAGCAGTCCTACGCCCGCCAGGCCTGCTCACCGCCGCGCGGCCGGCCACGCCCGCAAAAACAAAGAGCCCCGCACCGGGTGCGGGGCTCTTCAAGTCGCAGACAGTATTGTTAGCTTACTGCTGCCGCTTACTTCGGCGCGGAGGCGTCGGCGCCCGTCGCGGCCTTGGTGTGCTTCTTGCTGTGGTGCTTCTTGCTATGGGTCTTGGCCGGGGCCGACGCCGACGTATCCGACGGGGCGGCGGTGTCGGCAGCGAATACGGGACCCGCCAGCAGGAGCAGGCTGATAACTGGAACAAGCTTCTTGAACATCGATCGGCTCCACTATGAGAAAGATTGAGCGGTTGAGAAATCATGCTTCGCGCAATGCCCGCCTCGAAGCGTGGATATTATGACTGGAATCGCCCGGGCGCGGCTTCAGGATGACCGCAACGTAATGTTGGCGCAGGGCGGCGCCGGGCAGGCAGACTCGCGGAAGGGGCGGACGGGGCTGGCGCTTCTTCAGTGTCCCGGAAAAGCAACAAGAGTCCGCACCGGAACCTCCAGTTCGGCGAGCTTGCGCGAGCCTCCCAGGTCCGGGAGGTCGATGATGAAGCACGCGGCCAGAACCTCGGCGCCAAGGGAGCGCAGCAGCTTCACGGCCGCCACCGCGGTACCGCCGGTGGCGATGAGGTCGTCGACTACGATGATCTGTTCCCCGCGGGACACGCCGTCCCGGTGCATCTCGATTTCATCCACCCCGTACTCGAGGGAATAGGGCACCCGCACGGTGATGTGAGGCAGCTTGCCCTTCTTGCGGATGGGAACGAAGCCGGCGGCGAGCTGGTGAGCGACGGCGCCGCCCAGGATGAAGCCGCGAGCTTCGATGCCCGCGACCCGATCGACCTTGGTCCCGGTCCACGGCTGCACCAGTTCATCGACCACACGGCGGAAAGCCCGGGCGTTCCCGAGCAGCGTGGTGATGTCGCGAAACATCACGCCTGGCTTGGGATAGTCCGGGATGGTGCGAATGGAATCTTTGAGTTCCTGCAGGGTGCTGGCATCCATCCGCCACACTCTACTCCGCTCGCTGCGGCGACTTAAGGTCGCTGCTCTAGATATTGGACGTTGAAGTAGCGCTGGGCGTCGGTCCAGGTCCGCTGCGCCTGCCAGCCGGCGGCACCCGCCTGGGCAGCGAAGGACGCGCACGTGTACTTGTGGCAATGTTCCGTGATCAGGGCCTCATCTTTGGCGAACGAGAGCGTTTCTCCCGCGATTGAGACCTCCTGAGCGATGCGGCTGACGAGGTGCATCTCAATTCGGTTCGCAGCCGGTACCCAGACGGCGCGGTGACCAAAGCGGCTTACGTCGAAATTCGCCCCCAGCTCCCGATTGAGCCGGCGCAGGACATTGAGGTTGAAGGACGCCGTGATACCGGCAGAGTCGTCGTAGGCCCGCTCGAGAATCGCCCGGTCTTTGACGAGATCGAATCCGATGACAAGCGCGCCGCCGGCTCCCGCCAGAAGTCGCATGACTCTCAGCAGATCGATCGCGGGCGAGGTGTCGAAATTGCCTATGGTCGAGCCGGGGAAGTACACCACGACCCGAGAATACGGCCGACTGGGTTTCGGCAGAGGGAACTGCTGGGTGAAATCGGCGCACGCAGGCAGCACTTCGAGGTGCGGGTAAGCGGCGGAAATCCGCTGTGCCGCCGCGATCAGGTGACTGCGCGAGATGTCGACGGGGACGTAACCCGCAAGATCCGGCAGCTGGTCGAGCAGGAGGCGCGTCTTGGTGCTCGCACCGCTTCCGAGCTCAACCAATAACGCGTCGTCGCCAATGCATCCTGCGATCTCCCGTGCGTTCCCCGCGAGAATGCCCGTCTCCGTGCGGGTGACGTAATACTCCGGAAGTTCGCAGATCTGATCGAAAAGCTGCGAGCCGCGCTCGTCGTACAGGTACGTGGGCGAGAGCCGCTTTGGCGTGCTCTGCAATCCCCTCAGGACGTCCTCGACGAGTGAAGGGGCCGCCATCCGCCAGTCGGCGGATTTGCGCTCTGCGGGCGTCCTCAGAATATTGAGCCTTTTATTCATTGCTCTGGAGGTCTCGGGCGAGGCGCACTCCGCTGAACTGCCAGCGGGCCGCCGGGTTGAAGAAGTTCCGGTAGGTCGGGCGGATGTGGCTGCGCGGGGTGGCGCAGGAGCCGCCCCGCAGCACGAGCTGGTTCACCATGAACTTGCCGTTGTACTCGCCCAGGGCGCCGCTGGCCGCACGGTAGCCGGGATAGGGC
>JAQGOC010000316.1 GCA_028293805.1 Gammaproteobacteria bacterium | reverse complement strand
CGAGAATAGCCGCGACACGGCGGAAGCAGTCGGCGTCGGCGACGCTCGACCCCCCGAACTTATGGACGACCCAGGAATCGATATTGGCCATCGAAGTGAAATTTTCCGAAAAAAAGGCCGTGCGACTCTACTGACGAGCTCGAGTGCACGCAATGATGGCGTTCGCGTCGGCGGCGCCCTTCGTCGCCGACTGGGTTGCCTTTTTCGACTGCGGAACTACGGCTTGGGGGCGCGGAAGGCCCCAGGACCCACCCCCAGTGCCAGGAGATCGCCCGTGTGCCGCAGGAAACGTGCGATGAATTCGTCGTCGTTGCGTACACCGAACACCCGGGTGGTGAGCGGAAGCGCGAGAAATGGAAATATCGCAAGACTGACCAGGGAAAGCACCAGCAGCTGGGGATCGACGTCGGCGCGCAGCTTCCCAGCTTCGATCTCGCCTTGCACGAGGCGTTCGACGATCGGCGCCAGGCGCTCCGGAAACTCCCGCAGAAACATCGCTCTCATCGGGCCGTCCGGCGCCAGCACCTCGCGCACGACGAAGCCCGCGATCCACGGATTCGAGGCCCAGCTGCGCGTGATGCTTGCCAGCACGTCCCCGAGTTGGATGGGAGCCCGGGACGCGCTCATGTCGTCTAGCGAGGCGCTCGCCGGCCGCAGTACCCCGTGGAGCATCTCGCGATACAGCCCCGGTTTCCCGCCGAAGTAATATCGGATCATGGCGAAGTTCACGCCGGCGGCAGCACCGATCTGGCGGCTCGACACCGCACGGTAGCCATAACGGGGAAACAGCTCACGGGCGGCGCCCAGAAGCTTTTGGCGCACGTCCTCAGCGTCCGCCGCCTTCGGTCGCCCCAGCGCGCGGCGCTTGCGAGGCGTCCCAGCCGGACTTCCCGAGACCTCGCGAGCGGGCGGATGCGCGGGTGATCCGGATTTATTAGCCCTCCGCGCGATTAAACGGGTCACCGCCCGCCCCCAGGTCCAGCAGCGGTGCCGCAAAAGTGCGTCTCGGCGTGCCTGACGATCGGGTCCGCCCCTGCTGGGGACGGGACACTGGCATAATTGCAGCCGCGTGGAATCATCATTAGGCCCTCTCCTTCCTCTGTTCGATCGCGAACGCGCCGCGGGTAACGCCCTCGCCGTGGGTGTGCTCGTGCACACGGCGGGATCGACTTACCGCAAGCCCGGCGCCCTGATGCTCATTGCGGCCAGCGGCGAGTACTCGGGGCTGCTCTCGGGAGGCTGCCTCGAGGGCGACCTGCGGCAGCACGCTCGCTCTGTAATAGAGACGGGCGAGCCGCGAATAGTGAGTTACGACATGTTCGGCCCGGACGACCTCTTGTGGGGACTCGGGCTTGGCTGCGAGGGCGCGATGCAGATCCTTCTGCTGCGCGCGGGACCGGATCGCGACTGGCAGCCATTGACGCATCTCGCGCGTGCTCTGGACGATCATGAGCGGACCGCGGTCGGCATCGTTCTGGAGTCGGTATGGCCCGAGCTGCCCATCGGCGCGATTGCGCTGCCGCAGGGCGCGTCGGCCACTTCGATCCCCAGCACCCTGTCGGCGCAGGCCCGAATGGTGCTCCGGGGAGACGCCGTTCAAGCGGCCTTGGCGGCAGCGGCGCGCAGCGGCCGCGTGGGCTGGGTTGAGGAGCGCTCGCCCGCCTGGAAGCTGTTTGCCTTGCCCCTGGCGTTGCCGCCCAAACTGTTGCTGCTGGGCGCCGGCCCCGACGCGGCACCCATCGTCGAATTTGCCGCTCGCGTGAACTGGAAAGTCACTCTGGTCGACCATCGGCCGGCCTACGCGGACGTGTTACATTTTCCGTCCGCCGAGCGCGTGGTGCTCGCGCGCCCTGAAGAGGTCGCGGCCGCTTTGGATCTCACACAGTTTTCGGCCGCGGTCGTGATGAGCCACCATCTGCCGTCCGACCTGGGTTATCTGCGGATGCTTGCCCAATCCACGATTGCGTACGTAGGTCTTCTCGGGCCTGCACCGCGGCGTGAAAAATTGTTGGCCGACCTTGGCGAGGGGGCGCAACAGCTGCGCGCGCGCCTGCATGCGCCTGTTGGGCTCGCACTTGGAGGGCGCACTCCCGAGTCTATCGCGCTGGCGATCGTGGCCGAAATCCACGCGTTCGTGCATGGAGCTGACGGCAGACCCTCGGACCACGGCAAGGCGTTGCAGCCATGAATGAGGTCGACCTGATTCGCACGCAGTTGTCCGTGGAGCGGCAGCATGCGGCCGAGGTGTCCAAGGCCTGCGCGAGCGCGCTGTGGGCCGCCCTCTCCCCCGGCCGCGAGAGTCTCGCGGGACTCGAGCCTTTCCGGCAGGCCAGCGTGGAGTATCTCGTCTGGATACTCGCCCGGTTTGAAGCGCGGGAGCAGGTACTCCGCGAGCTCGTTCACTCCCGGTTCGCTGCCAATGACCCGACTCGCCGGGCGGTGGATGAGACTCTGGCTCTCGCGGGCAGCAGCCGTGAGGTGCTGGCGAGATTCGAGGCAGCCCTGGGTTCCGGGGCGAGTACAGGTTCGAGTGCAGCGGCGGGCGCAGGTGCGGGGCCACGCGCGGGCGCGGAGCCCGGCACGGATCCCCACTGGGATGATTTCCTGCGGTTCTTCAGCGGCGCCTGGAGCGTCCGCCGCGACCAACTCGATATCCTGTTCGAGCGCCAGGCCAAAGTCGCGGATTGGCGCGTCGTCTCGGGCATCGACGCAGATTCGATTTTCGAAGAGCGAAATCGCTACGCGCGCGTGCGAGCCACATTGCCGCCGGGCATTGAAATGCCGCCCGCGCCTGCACGCGCGTAACCGTGTCCGGAGACGATGACAGCGGCGACGGACTTTATGCGATTGTGCTGGCCGCCGGTGCGTCGACGCGTTTTGGTTCGGCCAAACAGTTGGTTCGCATCGCGGGACGCCCGCTGCTTCACAACACGGTTTCGCGGGCGGTGGAGGTTGCCGGATCTGCGGTAATCGTCGTATTGGGCGCGCGCGCTGCCGAGCTCGCACCTTTGCTTACGCACTCCCCCGCCTCCGTCGTCATCAACCGCGACTGGCGTGAGGGAATTGCCAGCTCTATCCGCGCTGGAGTCGCACGGGTGCCGGCTACCTGCAACGCAGTCATGCTCGTGTTGGCGGACCAGGCCGCCGTTACCGCAGAAGATCTGAAGAGGTTACTCGGTGCGTGGCGCAGACAACCGGACTACGTCGCGGCGGCATTCTATTCGGGGGGAATGGGGGTGCCCGCGATCTTTCCGCGCTCTCGCTTCCGCGACCTTTCTGAACTACGTGGCGACGTCGGCGCGCGCGCCCTGCTCCACCGAAACCCCGACCGCGTGATGCGTGTGCCAATGGAAAGCGCCACGCTCGATATCGACACCCCTGAAGACCTTCTGAGCCTCGACCCGCCGCAATGAGCGGCCCGGGTCACGCGGCGCGCTCAGCACTTGAGCCTGCCGGTCTGCGGGTGGGGGAAATTATCCGACTCATCCTCGTCCGCCCGCGGAGCGAGGCACGCAAAATCTTTCTCGAGAGCGATGCGCAGGTCGCCGCCCGGCACGGGCTGCGAATGCGTGAGCGAGACTTGCTCGCTGGCACACCATTGCAAAGCCGCGCGCTCCGGAACTCGAATCTCGATGATGTTTCCGGCGTAAGCCGCTGTAATTTCCCGCGCTTCTGAGTCGCGTTTCAGACGATAGGTCAGGGTGGTCTGGGCCGCGAACGGCACCTTCTCTTCCACCGCACGGCCTTCGGCCAACTCTCTGATTTCGCCCTGGGTGAGCCGCAGGCGTAGCGAGCTGCCCTTGATTCGGAGTTTCACGACGAGCTCTCCTTGGAATCGCGCACTTGCGCCGCCTCCAGAATACGCTGGGCCTGGATCAAATGCGGGCGGTCGATCATCTGCCCGTCGAGGCTCACCACGCCCGCTCCGGGCGAGGCCGCAAAGAGCGCCACGATGCGCCGCGCGCGCGCAATCTCCCCGTCTGTCACGGCGAAGGCCGCGTTGATCGCCTGCACCTGGTCCGGATGAATCGCCAGCTTGCCGGTAAAGCCGTCTCTGCGGGCATTCTCGAGCTCGCGCGCCAGCCCGGCTCCGTCACGGAAATCAACGTGCACGCTATCAATGGCCTGCACGCCCAATGCAACCGCGGTCAACAAACAGGAGGACCGCGCCATCTGGAATACAAAGGTCGGCGCGCCGCTGGCGTCAACTCTTCCGGAAACGCCCAGCGCCGCACCCAGATCCTCCGAGCCCCAGGTCAAGCCACTTAGTCTCTGCGCCACGGCCGGGTTGGCCGTCACGCTGTCGAGGTAGTGCGGCAGGGACAAGAGCGCTCGGGGCGTCTCAGTGGCAATGACCAGGAGGCGCGTGGAACCTACGGTCCTGCCGCCACGCGCTTCGAGCGCTGCCAGATAGTGCGCGACCTCCACCACCTCGGCGGGCGACGATACCTTCGGCAGCACAATGCCATCTGGAGCGCCACCGCCGGAAGCGCCAACATCCGTCGCGGCTCCCTGTCCTTGCGCATGTGCTCCCAGGGTGGTCCCGCCTGCATCGCCCGTCACGGCGACGAGATCGTCGAGCAACTGTCCGCTGGAGAGCGCATTCACTCGCACCCACAACTGCTGCCGTGAACGATCCCGCTGCGAGCGAAGCAGCTCGCGCACACGCATTCGAGCAGCGGGCAATTGCGTCGCGTCGACGGAATCCTCCAGATCGAGGATGAGCGCGTCCGCGCTGGTTGCCAGGGCCTTTGTTTGTTTGCGCTCGCTGTCGCCGGGCACGAAAAGAAAGGATCTCAGGCGTGCTGTCATGGGAACGGGCCCCCGTCGGCCGACGCGCTCGCTAGCGTCAGGGTGAATAACTCGATCACGCCTTTGGCCTTTTCATCATGAGCGCCGCGCGACGGCAGGAGGCGACTTCCTCGTCCCGCTGGTTGTAGGCGCGCTGGTCGAAGACCACGATGCCCGAGTCGGATCGCGACTGGCTTTCGCGCTTGGAGAGCACCGTGGTCGCCGCCCGCAATGTGTCCCCAATCAGCACCGGACGTGGGAACTTCACTTCCTCCCAGCCCAGATTGCCCAAGGTCGTGCCGTAGGTGGTGTCATACACGGACAGCCCCACGAGCAGGCCCAAGGTGAACACGCTGTTTACGACCCGCTCACCGTAGGGGGTCCCCTTCGAATACTCTGCATCCAGATGCAGAGCGGCCGGGTTCATGGTCAGTGCGCTGAACAGGAGATTGTCGGTCTCGGTCACGGTTCGCCGCACCAGGTGCTCGAAACGCTGTCCGACCTGGAAGTCTTCGAAATATTGGCCCGCCACCTTGTCCCCTTTTTGCCTGAGCTTGTGCAGGATGAGCCCGCGCCGCAGCGTAACCGGCTCATAACCATAAAAGAAGTCCACCCAACCAGACGGTATTTAGCCGCCCGGGACCCCCGTCCTATAGTCCATGGTCATGTACAGATATGATGACCTGGACCAGGCGTTCGTGGATGAGCGTGTCGCGGAGTTCCGCGACCAGACGCGGCGCTTCCTCGCGGGTGAGCTCTCGGAGGACGAGTTCAAGGCGGTGCGGCTGCGCAATGGGCTGTACATCCAGCGGCACGCGCCGATGCTGCGCATTGCGATCCCCTACGGGCTTCTCAGCTCCCGTCAGCTGCGCAAGCTCGGCGAGCTCGCACGCCGTTACGATCGCAGTTTCGGTCACTTCACCACTCGTCAGAATCTGCAGCTCAATTGGCCGAACCTTGCCGACGTGCCCGACATTCTCGAGCAGTTGGCCACGGTGCAGATGCACGCGATCCAGACGAGCGGCAACTGCATACGCAATGTCACGGCGGATCA
>JAQGOC010000308.1 GCA_028293805.1 Gammaproteobacteria bacterium | reverse complement strand
GCTTCTCGGTGGTCGCCGCGAAGGTCAGCTCGAAGCACGTGACATCGAACCAGGTGGAAAAAATCCTGCGGCGCGAGGCGGCGCAGGGACTCGATACGCTGCAGCCGTACGGCGACTTCGCCGGACGGGTTGCGGCGAGCCGCGACAGCTTGCGCGCGTTCGTTGCCCAAGCGCACCACGACGGCAAGCGGGTCGCCGCCCTGGGAGCTTCAACCAAGGGTAACGTGTTACTGCAGTACTGCGGTCTCGTTGCGTCGGAGGTAGAGCGGGTCGGCGAGGTCAATCCCGACAAGTTCGGATGTTATACCCCGGGTACCCTGATACCCATCGTGCCGGAAGACGAGCTGCTCGCCTCCAGGCCGGATTTCCTCATCGTGCTGCCCTGGCATTTCAGAAAGTCCTTCGAGGCGAGCGCGAAGCTTGCCGGCCAGCACCTCGTTTTTCCGCTTCCAGTGCTGGAAGTCTCCTGAGTCCGTCAACACGGGACATCAGGTGGTGACGGACGGGGGAGGGCGCGGGATTGCCGTCAACGGCGCGCCGTTGTCCATCGGTGCATCGATCGTTCTGTATCGCACCCCGATCGCGGCCGTGCGTCCCCTGGTCGACGCGTTGCTGCAGCAGGGTGTTGCGCATGTGTACCTGGTGGACAACAGTCCGCAGTCATTCGGTGCGTTCCAGGGCTGGGCGCCTGACGAGCGTGTCAGTCTGATCGGCCGCCAGGGTAATATCGGTTACGGGCGCGCCAACAATCTCGCGATCCGCAAATCCACGGCCGCGCACAAATATCACCTGGTGTGCAATCCCGACATCTCGTTGCAGGCCGGAGCGATCAGGGCACTATACGCGCTGATGGAGAGCCGGCCGGAAGTTGGCCTGTGCATGCCCCGCGTCGTCGGCCCGGACGGACGTGTACAGCATCTGTGCAAACGGTCCCCCGTCCCGCTCGACTATCTGAGCCGGCTCGTGCCGCCGCGGAGCTGGTCGCAACGCCGCCGCGCGCGGCTGGAAATGCTCGACCGCTCGTATGATCTGCCGATGGAGGTCGAGTGCCTTTCGGGGTGCTTCATGTTTTTCCGCAGCAGCGTGCTGGGCGCGCTCAACGGCTTCGACGAGCGTTTTTTTCTGTATTTCGAAGATTTCGATCTCGCGCAGCGGTCGCGGCGCATCGCCGTGAATCTCTATTATCCTCACGCCCAGGTCATTCACGTGCACGCGCGCGAGCATCGGCGCTCATGGCGGGTGCGGCTGCACTTCATCATGTCGGCCATCCGCTACTTCAACAAGTGGGGCTGGTTCGGACACTCATGAAGCGAGTGCTCGTCACAGGCGCGAATGGATTCGTAGGGCGGGTGCTCTGTGAGACGCTTACACAGTCAGGATTCTCTGTCCGTGCCGCGCTTCGCAGCGACCGGCCCGTGGCCGCCGCGGCAGCCGAGCGGATCGTGATCGGCGAGATTGGCGCGGCGACGGACTGGGCCCGCGCACTCGAGGGCGTGGACTGCGTCGCTCATCTGGCCGCGCGGGCGCACGTTCTGGGTGGTCCGCCTGCCAGCGCGGGTGCTTATTTCGAGACCAACGAGCGCGGCACCCAGCGTCTCGCCAGCGAAGCGGCACGCGCTGGAGTCCGGCGCCTGGTCTATCTGAGCAGCATCAAAGTCAACGGCGAGGAAACGCCTGGCCGGCCATTCACGGCGGCGGACGAACCGCAACCCCAGGATGCCTACGCCGTCTCGAAATGGCTGGGGGAGAAACACCTGTCTGAAGTTGCCGCGGCTTCCCGGATGGAGGCGGTCGTCGTCCGTTCCCCGCTCGTGTATGGACCCGGAGTGCGCGCCAACTTCCTGCGCCTGCTACGCTGGGTTGACAGGGAAATTCCGCTGCCGTTGGGTGCCATCCACAACATGCGCAGCCTCGTCAGTGTCTGGAATCTCTGTGACTTCCTCGGGAACGTACTCACCAACAGCACCGCACCCGGCCACATCTGGATGGTGTCGGACGGTGCCGACATGAGCACACCCGAGCTCATGCGCCGTCTTGCACGGGCCATGAATCGCCGGGCGCGGCTGTTCCCGGTACCTGTCAGGGCTCTGTCACTTTGCGCCGGCCTGGTGGGAAAACAGGCCGAAGTGGCGCGCCTCAGCGGCTCACTCTCGGTGGACATCGCTCCGGCACGCGAACGGCTGGGGTGGTCGCCGCCGGTATCGCCCGATGAAGGCTTTGCCAGAACTGTTACGTGGTATCTGCAGGGAGGCCGTCAAATTGCCCGTTGAGTTGGTGTTCGTCGCCGCGGCAACCCTGTTTGCATCGGCAACTTTGACGCTTGCCGTGCGAAGGGCGGCGTTGGCCCGTGGGCTGCTCGATGTGCCCAACGCCCGCAGCTCCCATAGCGTTCCGACGCCACGCGGCGGAGGACTGGCCATAGTGTTGGCCGCAACCGGGGGGTTCCTTGCTCTCTACGCTCTGCATGCTCTGCCAACACGCCTGCTGGTTGCGTTGTGCGGGGGAGGCATTGCGGTCGCGGCTGTGGGATTCGTCGATGACCGCGGGGAGTTGCCTGCCCGCATCCGCATTGCAGTGCACATCGCGGCGGCGATCTGGGCTGTAATCTGGTTGGGCGGTTTACCGGCACTGCGCACTGGCAGCTCCGTCATGGAGCTGGGGTGGACGGGCTATGTGCTTGCCGTGTTGGGAGTCGTGTGGACGCTCAACCTGTTCAATTTCATGGACGGGATCGACGGCATCGCCGCTTCGGAAGCGATCATCGTGTCCGCCGGGGGCGGCAGCCTGATGCTGTCCGCCGGACTGTCGCCGCAAGTGCCCGCGGCCGCCCTCGTGTTTGCGGCGGCATGCAGCGGCTTCCTTCCCTGGAACTGGCCGCGTGCCAGGATATTCATGGGCGATGTCGGCAGCGGCTATCTCGGCTACACGATTGCCGTTCTCGCCATCGCCGCGACACGGGACAGCCCGGTGTTCGCCTGGGTCTGGCTGCTGCTCGGGGGCGCTTTCTTCGTCGACGCCACTGTAACTCTCGCCCGCAGAATACTCCGTGGCGAACAGCCCCATGTCGCGCATCGAAGTCATGCGTACCAATGGCTCGCGCGGCGCTGGGGAAGTCACAGGCCCGTGACGCTGGCCGTGATTGCGGTCAATATGTTGTGGTTGCTGCCGTCTGCATGGTTGGCGGCGAATTATCCGCCGTTCGCGCTGTGGATACTTGCGGGCGCTTTTGCGCCGCTGATCATCGTAGCGATCGCCGCCGGCGCCGGCCGGCAGGAACGCCCTGCACAGTAGCCGCGGCGGCAGGGCGAAGCTCGACAACGTCGGGTATGTCGAAGCTCTCGTGCTGCATCCTGTCGATCATCTGCGTGATGACGGTGTGCCAGCTCTTGAGGTTCGCCCCCTTGAGCCGGTCGCGATGCAGATGCAGGAAAGGCCGCTTCAGCCCGCCAAAGCGGACCGGCTCGAAGCTCTCGCCCTGCAGCAACTCACGGTGCGGAGGGATATCGGAAATGAAGGACTCGTCGGCGAGAAACGCGCCCTCCGCAGCCGCGTTGTAGGAGTTCTCCACGTGGGTCGCCGAGATGTAAAATCTGGAGCGGCGCAGCGCCTCGATCACCGCTTGCCGCTCGAGGCGGCCGCGGATCACCACGTCTGAATGGCGGCGCAGCCAACCTGGAAGCTGTTTCTCATCGCCGATGACGACGAGCTTCAATCCCGGGTTGCTCTCGCGCAAAGTCTGAAAGAGAGTAAATGCCTCCCGCGGCGCCTTGTAGCTGAACGTTCCAACAGCCGTTGCAACATTGTCGGGGGACGGCGCCCGGCGGCCATCGCTCAGGTGGCCGATCTCGTCATCGTTGCCGTTCGGCGACAGAAACTTCCTGGCAGCAGGCGGGAGCTCGAACAAGCCGAGGGAATACTGGGACTCGGCCGAAACGATATCCGCGCAGGCAAAACCGCGCTCGGACCTGTGTCCCAGGAAGCGAAACTTGAGCCGGTGGAACGCCGACAGCGGCACGCCGGTGTGCACTCCCACTGTCAGTGCGTTCTGCAGATGAAACCAATTGACTCTGCCGAACCGCCGGTACAGCGGTATGCCATAGGCATAGTACAACTCCGGGCGGCCGATGACCGCACCGATGTCGTCCAGGTAGCTCGAGTCATCGTACAAACGCATGAAATGTGACCGCGACACGGTGAAGTAGCGGTTGCCCGGAAACTCGGCCCGGAGCCGCTCGCAGCGCGGATGGATTGCAAACGAGGCGCCGCCGTTGCTGCCGAACCAGCGCGCGTATTCATGTAGCCGTTTGTAGCCGCCTTCCGAATAGGATGCTGCAAAATTGAACAGAAACGGATACTCGACGCGCATATCCTGTAGGTCGCTGCCGCTGCGCTACGGGTTCTATCCGTGTCGTCCCTCGATGGCGACACTGTTCCTGATAGGTAACGCGGCTGTATCGCTGGGACCGAGTCTTGCTTGTGGTCAACTTTGTGGCGGCGGTCGCGTTGGGGTCGGACAGTGTGACGTGTGTTTGCCAGGCAGCTGAATCAGTTGTCGATTGGACCGCTTGATTCCTTTACAATCGCGCGTTGGTACGCCCGAGTATAAGGTAAAGTTGTTAGCGGGAGTTAAGCGATCTCGGGCGTCGGGGGAGCTTGCATGAAGGACAAGTACGAGGCCGGGGGGCACGCGTCGATGAGTGCTTCGGCCGCCGCGGCGATCCTGGCGCTACCTCGCCAGCAGAAACGGCTGATCATGCTTCTGGCAGACGCCGTCGCGATTCCCGTGGCGCTGTGGGCCTCACTGATCCTCAAGTTCGATCGGATCGACCCCGTTCTCGAGCGCACTGCGGCTTACTTCCTGGTGGCCATCAGCGCCTCGCTCGTCACCTTCTCCATGCTGGGTCTGTACAAGGCGGTCATCCGCTTCATGGGGCCGCGCTCGATGTTGACCGTCGTGGCCGGTGTCACTCTCTCGGTCGCGGTCGTCGTCGTCTTCGACCGCTTCCTGTCGAACTCCGAAGTACCCCTGTCCGCCTTCGTCATCTTCTGGGCTCTTGCGCTCCTGTACGCAATCGGCAGCCGTTTCTTCGTGCGCTACCTGTTTTCGCGCACCCTCAACGGCAAGTCGGCCGCGCGGGTGGCGATCTACGGGGCAGGAGATGCCGGGGCGCGGTTATCGTCCGTGCTGCTCGGCGGTCCGGACTTCGAGCCCGTTGCATTCATCGATGACAAGAAATCGCTGCAGGGCAGCAGCATCAATGGCCTCACCGTCTTCGGGTCGGAGGTGCTGCCGCAGATGGTGCGCGAGCGGGAGATCGACCGGATTCTCCTCGCCATGCCATCGGCTTCGCGGCGGCGGCGGCGTGAAATCCTCACGGCGCTCGAGCCACTCGGTCTGCACGTCCAATCGCTGCCGCACCTGACGGACTTGATCGGCGGCAAGGCGCGTATCGACGAATTGCGCGATGTTG
>JAQGOC010000293.1 GCA_028293805.1 Gammaproteobacteria bacterium | reverse complement strand
TTCGGATCAGTACTTCACGTCGCCCTGGATCACCCGCGGTGCGCTGGTCACTGTGGGCTCGGCGCCCAGGTAGATATCCGAGCTGCTGCTGCTGGGGTCCTTGAGGCCCGCCGCGGTCGGCAGCTGAACGTTGACCGGTGCCTGCAGGTGGTCGTTGGTGCACACGGTCGCATCCTTTACGGCGAAACGGATCTCGCGCTGCAGCCATTTGACGAGGTAGGAGGTCGTCACACCGCTGGAGGTCGTAGTGACCACACCTTGCTGCGGCGAAGCCGCCGGATCGTAAGGAATCACGAACTCCGGTACATATCGGGAATTCGGTGTGCTGCAATCAACCGGTGCGTTGGTTGTCGGAGAAACGCAGGAGCCCGGGATGCCCCACAGATCGCCGAAGTTGTTGTACTGAAGAATCAACGATGTCCCGCCATAGCTGCCATACGAGGTGCCGGCGGGCACCTTGAAATTGACCTGCAGCGGCGCGTCGAAATGCACGAAGCTGCCGGCGCTGTCGCGCACCGCACTGAACTGGTTCCAGGTGTTCGGGCCGGTCTGCCACATATAGTAGGCGTCCGCCGAGTTCACGGCCCAGTCGCAGTATTCGACTGGACTTGCATTGCACTGCGCATCGGCGAGGGTGGTAAAGAGCCGGCCGCTGCTCACCCCGTTCTGGTACTGCTGGAATTGCTGGTAGGCGGTGGGATCGGTGTACACCGCGGCCGCTGTCGTACCGTCACCGCCGCTCAGCTGCGCGTTGGCATCGACGGTATAGGTGGCGACGCCCCCAATCTGGACCGGTTGGAAGTTGTTGGACGTGGCAGTGATGTACGGAGATTGCACGCTGTTGCCGGAAGTCTGCGTGAAGTAGCTTTGCAGAGAAGCCGCTGTCGGGCAGTTGTTCACGCAATAAAGCGTAGCCGGCTTGGTGCTGTCGTCGGGGTATACCAGATCCTGGACGTGGTACACGACCGTAACAGTCGACGAAGTCGAAGCGTCCACCGCGCCGGTCACATCTCTCAGGTTGATGAACAGATCGCCGCCGAGCGACTGCGACCAACCCTGTACCCCGCCGACGCTCGCCCAGAAACTGGCATCCACGGCGACCGCGTTGGTGAAAGTGGTGCTCGAGCAGCCGTTCTGACCGCACTGCATTGCGCCGGTGGCGAGGAACTTGCCGCTCGCGTCGTCCCAATACGTTTCGTATTGCGTGTTGGAGTTGGGGAGGCCCGAGCTGCCCTTGTCATTGACGTAGACGTTGAAGTGAATCTGATCGATGTCCTTGAGCGTGCGGGCCTGCCTCTTGTAGCGCGTCAGCCGGCCGCCGGCGACGATGACCGAGTAATCCGTCTTGAGCGGCGCCGCACCGTTCTGGTAGTCGACCTTCTGCACGGTGGAGCCGGTCACGAGTGTCGCGGCAGCGTCCGGGGGCAGAGACAATCCGTAGTAGCCCAGATAGCCCTGGTAAGTCGTGCCACCGTGCGTGTACTGAATCGGAAAGCCGGAGTTGCGCACAATGCGGGCGCCGGTGGTTGCGTCGTACAGTCCGTATTGCCAGACCGCCAAGCCCGTCGCCGGGTCCGCCGCATCCCGGCTGAAGCATTCGCTCCCGTTCTGGGAATCGGCGCGCAGGAAGTAGCTCTGGTCATAAGCAAAATTGTAGGCGGAGGAGCTGCTGCCGCCGCCGCCACTATTCTGAACGCTGACGCTGCCACTGCCGCTCGTCGTGCCGACGCTCGTGAGCTGCAGTGCAGTGACGCCGCTTCCATCCTGGTTCGAGCTGGCCTCGTAATAGCTGAGGGCTCCGCTACCGCCCTGGAGAAACCCGTTCATCATGCAAGCGCCGCCGCCCGCAGGAACTCCGCAATAATCCATGCGAAACGCGCCGTAGGGGTTCGCGGTGGAGGGCGCTTCGGTGGCGCTGATGTGTGCAAACACCGTAACCGCCTGGCCTCCTTCGTTGAGGGATATCCAGGCCTTCACGATCATCGGGTCCGTGTTCGACGCGCGCGTCGAGTCGACCACCGCGTTCATGTAGGTCGGGGCCTGCGCCGCGCTGGCACTTGCGCCGGAGCTGGCTCCGCCGGACTTGGTGGCGTCGCAGACATTCTTGTCGATCAGCGCCGCATACGGCCCTTGATTCACCAAGGCGTCCGGCCGCATCGAGTGCATGATGCAGGTGATCATGTTGACCGAGCCGATACTCTCCGAGGTCGCGTCCTGAACGTAGCTGGACTGCGGGTCGGTGGAGTAGGCGGAATCGGCCGGCGGTGCTGCGGAAGCCGCTTCAACGCCGGCCGCGAGCAGTAGGAGCGGCAGTGTTGCGCCGCGGATCAGAAAGGACTGCATGGGAACCCCTCTAGTTGAGTTGGAGCTGGTGCGCGCAGTCCCTCGAGCGCATGGATCAGCGTATGTCGCCGCGGCGACGGTCTTTAGTTGGCGTTGGTTGCCGTAACGACCGACACGGACGAAGGCGTCGCGACGCCCTGGATGGCCTGGGTGCCGCCACCACCACCGCCGCTGGTGCTACCGCCGGTCGACTGGCCGCCGCCCGTGTTTGCGGCAGGCGATCCGCCGCTGCAAGCAGCCAGGAATCCCACCGCTGCGGCGACACATACGCCCGACACCAATTTTCTGAAAATCATGCGCAACCTCATTCGTGCGATTCGATTTGACGTAACACCGCGCGCCTGTGACGCGCGGCTCAATCAAGCTGCAACAGTTGTAACGAGCCGTTACAGTGCGCCCGCAGGATTGGGCGTCCGCACGGTTTGCTTCAAGCGATAAAAGTGAAAAGCTCGATGCACACACGCTCGCAGCGTCTGAAGCGTGACCGGCTCGAATCTTCCCCGGCGTGTTGGAAACGATGCGCCGGCCGTGCGCTGCGGCGGACGCCTTGAAAATGAGACGCAGTCGAGGGACCGGCCGAAGTAGCGGCGGCGCGGAAGTTTCGCTGCGGCGCGCAGCAGATCCGCGAGCGCGGCGCGGCCTGTTGTGGTGAGCGCCCCGCTAACGCGAGGTCGAGTTGGAAGAGGCTGCGGTCGTCGAGCTCAGAGGCAACACGGTCGTCTCCTTTATCACGGCCAGGGCGATGGAGGAGTTGACCGACTGCACGCCCGGGAAGCGCGAGAGGTGATCGAGGAAGAACGCCTCATAGGCCTTGATGTCGCGACAGACGATCCGCAACAGAAAATCCGTTTCGCCCATCATGGTGTAGCACTCCAGGATTTCCGGGTGCTCGCGCACGGCCTGTTCGAACCGCAGGAGTGCATCGCGGCCATGCCCCGCGAGTTTCACGCGAGAGAAGACCGTGACGTTCAGCCCGACCTTCTCCCGATCGAGCAGGGCCACGCGCTTGCGGATGACGCCGAGCTCCTGCAGGCGGCTCATGCGTCGCCAGCACGTCGATGCGGTCATACCCAATCGCTCCGCCACCTCCGCGGCCGAGACATCGCCGTGCTCCTGGACCAGGTCCAGAATTCGTAAATCGCTGCGATCGAGCTCCACTTGCATCGCTCATCTCATCCCATGGCTCCACGGTGCAACGGATAGTTCACCATGACGGCCTCAAGAGCAACTTTTGTGACGCGGCGTGCGCGGCGGGCCGCGTAATCTCGGCGTATCAGCAGGCGGGCGTGCGCGGAGGCGGAACGATGGAAATTTACGAGATGCGGGAATTCGACGGCCACGAGCTCGTGGTCTTCGGTCACGACGCGAGCACAGGGTTGCGAGCCATAGTCGCCGTCCATTCCACGGTGCTGGGTCCCGCAGCAGGCGGATGCCGCATGTGGCCCTACACTTCGACCACGGCCGCCGTGGTAGACGTCCTGCGCCTGTCGCGCGGCATGAGCTATAAGAACGCAATGGCCAGCCTGCCGTTCGGCGGAGGCAAGGCTGTCATCATTGGCGATGCGCCCAAAGAAAAGACCCCCGAGTTGTTCGCGGCTTTCGGCAGATTCGTCGACTCTCTGGGTGGACGCTACATAACGGCCGAGGACGTCGGCACGACCACCGCCGACATGGAAGCCGTCGCGCGCGTGACCTCCTATGTGAGCGGACTTGGCCGCAAGCCCGGTGAAGCCGGCGGCGACCCGGCACCGAAGACCGCACTGGGTGTCTTTCTCGGGCTCAAAGCAGCGGTGAAATTCCGACTCGGCCGTTCGGATCTCGATGGTCTTGGCGTCGCGGTGCAGGGTGTCGGTGGCGTCGGCTATCACCTGTGCCGACTGCTGGCCGCCGAGGGTGCTCGGCTGCGGGTTGCCGATGTTCGTGCTGCTGCAGCTCAGCGCGTCTGCGATGAGTTCAAGGCGGTTACCGTGCCGGTCGAGAGCATCCTTTCTGAGGATGTCGACGTGCTGGCTCCGTGCGCTCTCGGTGCGATCTTCAATGCGGATTCCACGCCGCGTCTGCGCGCTCGGGTCATCGCCGGAGCCGCAAATAATCAGCTTGCAGAGGACAAGGACGGCCAGGCGCTGCAGCTCGCCGGCATCCTCTACGCGCCGGACTACGTCATCAACGCTGGCGGCATCATCAGTGTCGCGCGCGAATATTACGGGGGAGGCACCGAAGCGCAGGTCACGGCCGAGATTCACCAGATTCCGGGCCGCCTCACCGAGATTTTCGAGCGGGCGCGCCGCGAGAACCGGGCAACCCATGCCGTGGCGGATCAAATGGCCCGTGAACGGCTCGGCCGCACCGACCGGAAGATGGTGGCGTGAGTCGAATGGCTGCGCCGTGGCGAGCGAGCCCCTAGTCTCGCAGCGAAACCCGGTATTTAGCGGGAGCAGAGCACATCCGCGGGCTCCGGGGTGGCGGTGAAGTACACTGTCGCCATGAAGCGTGTCATTGCCATAGCGAACCAAAAGGGCGGCGTCGGAAAGACCACCACGGCCGTCAATCTCGCTGCCTCGCTTGCTGCTACGAAACGCCGCGTTTTGCTGATCGATCTGGATCCGCAGGGCAACGCCACCATGGGCAGCGGGATCAACAAGTCGCAGCTCGAACGCAGCTCCTGCGACGTGCTGCTCGAGGAAATCGAGCTCAGCGCGGCGCTCGTCGCCGTCGAACCGGGTGGCTTTTCGCTGCTGCCGGCGAACCAGGATCTCACCGCCGCCGAGGTGCGCCTGCTCACCATGCCGAGCGGGCGCGAAACCAAGCTGCGGGCCGCGCTTGCGCCGGTGCGCGACGCCTTCGATGTCATCCTCATCGATTGCCCGCCGGCTCTCAATATGCTCACGGTCAATTCGCTCGTCGCCGCGGACAGCGTGCTGATTCCCATGCAATGCGAGTACTACGCCCTCGAGGGATTGTCCGCGCTGCTGGGAACCGTGGAGCAGATTCGCGCCGCCGTGAATCCGAGGCTTGAGATCGAAGGCATCCTGCGTACGATGTTCGATCCGCGGAATAATCTCGCTAACGAAGTGAGCGCGCAGCTCATCACCCATTTCGGGGACAAGGTGTTCCGCACCATCATTCCCCGGAACATCCGCTTGGCGGAAGCGCCTTCGTTCGGCAGGCCGGTGTTGTTCCACGACAAGGAATCACGCGGCGCTCTTTCCTATCTCGCGCTTGCCGGGGAGATGATCCGGCGCGAAGAGGAGGACGAAGAGCGGGCGGCTAGCGCGGCGGCTAGCGCAGCAGCTGCCGCGGCGGCCGGCTCGCTGGCCGGCGCTACGTCCGATCCTGGCATGTCGGCCGTGAATGCGGGCTCCTCGGCCCCGGTGGAAACGGAAACCCCGCAAGCTATCGGCACTGCGACCGCCGAACCGACGAGCGATATCGGGCACACACCGCAAGGGCCGAGCTCAGCCGTAGATGAAAGGAAGGCCAGGAGCCTGCCTGACTGAGGCTCCCAGCCGGCACATAGGTTACTGGTGCACCGGATTCGTTATGATCCGCGGCCATGACTCAGAAGAAACCTACGCTCGGCAGGGGATTGGCCGACTTGCTTGGCCAGACGGCGATGCGCCCAGCGCCGCTCGGTGCTCAAGCTCCCGCCGCTGCGCCGCTGCCTTCCGGTGAGGAGCTGGCGCGACTACCGCTCGACCTCCTGCAGAAAGGCAAGTACCAGCCGCGCATGGACATGCGTCCAGAGACGCTGCAGGAGCTAGCCGATTCCATAAAGGCTCAGGGCGTCGTGCAGCCTATCGTCGTGCGTCCCGTGGGAGTACCCGGAATCGGGGAGTCGCAGCGTTACGAGATCATCGCCGGTGAGCGCCGCTGGCGTGCGGCGCAGATGGCGGGTCTTGCGGAAATTCCAGCGGTCATCCGCCGCATTCCCGACGAGGCCGCGATCGCGGTTGCGCTCATCGAGAATATCCAGCGAGAGAACCTCAATCCGCTCGAAGAAGCCCGCGCGCTCGAGCGGCTCATCTCGGAATTCGAGCTCACCCATCAGGAGGCCGCGGAAGCGGTCGGCCGCTCACGCGCGGGGGTCAGCAATCTGCTGCGCCTCCTGGAACTGGCGCCTGAGGTCTGCGAGCACGTGGAGAGGCGCGAGATCGAAATGGGCCACGCGCGTGCGCTGCTGGCTCTGCCCAATCGCCGGCAGCAGGTCGAAGTCGCGGCGCTCGTTGCGAAGAAAGGCCTTTCGGTGCGGGACACCGAGGCGCTCGTCAGGCGAATGCAGCAGCCTGCCGCCGTTCCAGGGGCGGACGGGCAGGAAGCGCCACGCGACCCGAACGTGCACCGGCTCGAGCAGGAGCTGGCGGACAAGCTGGGCGCCAGGGTGGCCATCCAACATTCCGCCGGGGGCAAGGGCAAGCTGGTGGTGAGTTACAACAGCCTCGACGAGCTCGACGGGATTCTGGCGCATATTCAGTAGGGCGCGGTAATCGCACCGTCTCTGGAGCGCCCCCGGGCGCTGTCCGGGATTACGTTGAGAAAGCTGAATTTTACGCGTCCTCGGTGTGGACTCGTGTGCGTGCGCTCTCTATAATCCGCCGGCTTTTTCGTCGGGCCGCGTGCGCGGCGGTTGCCTAAGTGACTGTCCGGGCGAAGTAAACGCGGCGGCTGCCTCGATCCGCGAGTAGCGGCCTTAAGGTCCCTCGAGAGCCGGGAAAAAGGTGATTGCGATCGACGTGCCCAACGCGCGGCGACTGGCTTTCGGCGTCGTGCTGGGCCAGGCGGTCGTGACTGCGATAGCCGCGCTCTTGAGCTGGGCGATTGGGGGACCGCTCGCCGCTGTTTCGGCGTTGATCGG
>JAQGOC010000289.1 GCA_028293805.1 Gammaproteobacteria bacterium | reverse complement strand
CCAGCACGAGCAGATCGTCGCAACCTGCCAACAGCTGATCGGCGGACACGCTGCGATACTCGGGCCACCCCGTCGCGATGACCAGGGCATCGGCTCCCGCAGCGGCCGCGAGCGGATCGGCCAGCCGCGAAACGGTTCCCGACCACCGCGGCGGCAGATCCTTCGCCATCGGATCATGGACCCGAACGGCCGCTCCCTCGTTCAAGAGCCAGTCGCACAATTCAACCGCCAGCGAGCGCCTCAGAGTGTCGGTGCCGGGCTTGTAGGTGAGACCCCATACGGCAACCGTGATCCGGGACAGATCGGCAAAGTGGCTGCGCAACTTCCTGCGGGCCCAGTGTTTGTGCAGATTGTTGCTGGGCAGCACGGCTGACAGCAGCGGTGTTGCAATTTCGTGCTCGAGTGACGTGCGGCCCAGAAGGGCAACATCGCGTGCCAGTGTCCCGCCGGAAAAGGCGCCGCCCGGCGACAGGTACGCGCCCGGGCCGATCCGTCTCTCACTCTTCAGACCCCGCTCCACATCCGTGGCATCCGCGCCTACCGACTCGCAGATACCGGCGATCTCGTTCGCAAAGGCGATCGAGGTGGCCAGGAAGGCGTTGATGGCATGCTTGGTCATCTCGGCCGATTCGACTGACATCCACTCGATGGAGCGCGCGATCGGGCTCAGCAGCCCGCTCAGGCATTGCCGGTCCGCCTCACACCGGACACCGACGATCAGCCGGTCCGGATGGAGGAAATCACTCACCGCGCTACCGAGGCGCAGGTTCTCCGGACAGCAGGCCACCCGCAGGGGCGCCGTGGCGCCTTGCGCGGCAGCGGCCTGCTCGAGGCGGCGGATCGAACCTACCGGCAGCTGTGAGGAGATCAACAACACACTGTCCGCGTTCATCTCCGGTAGCGCGCGCACGATCTGCGCAATGACAAAATCCGCATCGGCTTCGTCCTCATCATCGACAGGCGTGTCGCAGGCCGCCCACACCATGTCGGCAGCGGGCAACCCCGCGTCGAGCCGTGCAAACCGCAACCGGCCCGACGACAGTCCCCGCCGCAGCAGCTCTTCGAGTCCGGGCTCGAAAACCGGCGCCAGGCCGGCATTGAGGGCTGCGACTCGCGCCGCATCGAAGTCGACACCGATGACCTGGTGTCCGAGCTCGGCGAGGCAGGCCGCCGTGACGGACCCCAGGTGCCACAGGCCCAGGACACAGATCCTCATCGGTAGGTATCCAGAACCCAGCCGTGGGTTCTCAGGTAACCGAGAGTTTTGTTGATGCCCTCCTGGATGCTGAGCGCCGGCTGCCAGCCGAGCTTCCGGATCCGGCTGATATCGAGGAGAATGCGGGGATTGTCCCCGACCCAACCGCGATCGCCGCCGCCATACTCGATCTGCGGCGCCACGCCCAGCGCTGCGCAGATCCAGGCAATCGAGTCGTTGACCTCGCAATAGGTATCATGGCCCAGATTGAAGATGTTGACCTGCTCGCCGGCCCGCGCCAGGGCGAGCAACATCGCCTCGATGCAGTCCTGGACGTACAGATAGGACTTGCGCTGCAGGCCGTTGCCGAGGACGCGCAGCCGCGTGGGGTCCGCGTGCAGCTGCCTGTAGAAGTCGAACACATGCCCATGCGTATAACGCTCGCCCAGGATCGAGACGAAACGGAAAATCCAGGCCTGCAAGCCAAAGCCGGCGCAGTACGCGGCAATCAAACCCTCGCCGGCCAGCTTCGAGGCTCCATACAAGGAAGTCTGCACCGGAAAAGGCGCATCCTCCGGAGTGGGGATTACTGCAGCCTCGCCGTATACCGAGCCGGTGGAGGAAAACACGATCTTGCCGACACCCGCGTGCCGCATCGCCTCGAGTACGCTGTGCGTGCCAAGGGTATTCTGCTCGAGATCCTTGCGCGGATGCGCAGTGCCCGAGCGCACATCGGCGTTTGCTGCCAGATGAAACACGCACTCGGCGCCCCGCATGGCTGCGGCCAGGGCGGCCGTGTCCAATACGTCGCCGCGCACGAGTTGGAAGCTCGCGGCGGCCTGCGCGGATGCCAGGAATTGCTCGCGCCCGGTGCTGAAGTTGTCGTAACCCACCACCTCGTGACCCGCCGCAAGCAGACGGTCGGCCAGGTTGCTACCGATGAATCCTGCGCAACCGGTGATGAGATAACGCAACGTGCACTCCAGTCATGAATCGGCTCATGAATCGGCCACCGGAAGAAGATCCTGAACCGTACGTCCGAGCAGGTCGGCCGATAGTATGATCCAAGCGGCGGCGAATCGGTGGAAGGCAGCAGCTGCGGCCGCGTTGTTGATCGCGCTCGCGAGTTTCGTCCTGGTGCGGGGAGTCGTGCCGGCGCTCACCACCCTCGACAGCGACTTTCCCAACTATTTCGCAGCCGCAAGAATCGTCGCGGCAGGCGGCTCCGCGGAACGATTATACGATGACTCGTGGTTCCAGCAGCAGATCCGCAGGGAGCTCCCCGGGGCCCCGGCGCATGGGAAATTCGGGCCGTTTCCGCCGCCCACAGCCCTCCTGCTGGTGCCACTCGCCGGGCTGAGCCCCCTGGCCGCCCTTCGAGTCACCACTGCGGTCAGTCTGTTGTGCCTGCTCTGCTCCATAGGGCTCCTCGCGAAAATCGTGCCGCTGGGCCTGGTCGATTCCGCCATTCTCGTTCTACTGTCCGGTTATGCAGTCTGCAGTGACTTGCGTTTCGGACAACCCTACATCGCGGTTTCAGCGGCTTGCATTCTCGGCTACTACGCCTGGCTGAAGGGGCGGCCGCTGCTGGCCGGCGCCTGCTTCGGGATTTTCGCGCCCATCAAGTATGTTCCGGGCTTCATACTCATCTACTTCGCGCTGCGCCGGCAGTGGAAGCCCGCACTGAGCGGCGTAGCAACCGCTGCTGCCGTGGTGTTGGCCGGCATCGCCGTGCTGGGCTGGAAGGTGCACCAGGTCTTCCTGTCCGCGGTGCTGGGCAACCACCTGGTTGGAAACCTCAGCCTGCAGGATCCGTTCGCGGCCAGCTTTCAATCCTTCGATACGCTTTTCCGCCGGCTGTTCGTATTCGATGCAACAGCCAACCCACACCCCTGGCTGGCCTTGCCTGGCTTGCAGATCGCGGCAGTGGCGATGACCAAGGCAGCCCTCGTCGTGATGGCTATTGCGACGCTCGTCAGAGTTGCGCGCGCCGACCCGGCGAACAGTACGGCGCCCTCCCTTGGCCTGCTCGGTATCCTCGTCCTGCTGATCGCACCGGCGACCGCCAGCTATCATTTCGTGTTGTTGTGGTTGCCGGTGGGATTGCTGCTCGGCTGTCTGCTGCGCGAGCGCGCCCATCTGCACGCGGCGCTGCTCATCGGACCGTATTCGCTCATCGGGTTCTTTCCCTACGGGCACGTGTCGGGTTTCGAGGGCCGGGGCGGACTGACGATACTCGCTTATCCCAGGTTGCTGCTGCTGCTCGCCATGTTCGTGGTTGCCTGCCACTTTCTCTGGAACCACGCCTGGCCGATCAGCTCGGCTGCCGAGAGTCGTGCTGCATGAGCAGCCCGTGGGCCGTACGATCCCAGGCAGACTCAGCGGCACACTGCACCGAGGCGGGCAACGATGCCCCATTCATCGGCGCGCTGTTGCTGTTGAGCTCCATCCCTTTCCTGCATCTCATGGCTGTGCCGCCTTTCGTGGATGAGGGCGCCCAGCTCCAACAGATCTGGAGGCTGCTGGAAGTGGGCGATTGGACCGGGCCGCTGGGTTACGGCAAACCGCTCGAAGTGTGGCCGATGGTTCCTTTGCTGCATGTGGGCATCCAGCCCCTCGCCGCCATTCGCGCCCTGCACGTGCTTTCCGGAATGCTCAGCGCCGTACTGACATACTTCCTCGCCCGACGGCTGACCAGCCGACCGTGTGCGTTCACGTGTGGCGTCCTGTTTGCAATTTGTCCATTCGCCGTCTACCTGGAGCGGCTCGCGCTGTCCGACAGCCTGCTATGCACGGCCAGCCTGTGGGTGTTGCTGAGTGCTGCAGAATTCCTGGAGGCGCCCACAGGGAAGCGGACTGCCGCGTTGGCGGCCGCGCTGCTGACAGGCGCCTTCGTCAAGTTTCCGGTCGGGTTCGTGTTTCTGAGCTCGATGCCGCTGGCGCTCATGCTCATGCCGCGCAGCCTGCGCCGCACCTTGCTCGAACCGCCGGTGCCCGGCCGGGTGCTCGCGGCCCATGCGCCCGTGATCGCTGTCGCGCTGTTGGTCTTCGTGACGGCGGGTATTCGCATGCACCGCGGTCAGATCCCCGGGTTCGGACTACAGGATCTCATTACGGTCGGGGCGGAACCCGGGTACGACATCGCAGCAACCATCGGTGTGCCGCGCCCTACCCTGGCCGGGGAGCTCGCGGCGCAATTGTCATGGCCTGTCATGATCCTCGCCCTGGTGGGACTTGCCGTCAGTCTCTGTCAACAGGACTGGCGGCAGCGCTGGCTGCTTGCCACGGGATTGCTGCCGATGCTCGCGATCGGATTCATCCCGAAGTTCTGGTATTCGCGCTACCTGCTGTTCACTTTGCCACCGCTCATCATCTGCAGCGTCCTGGGCTGGCGGGTGGCCGCAGCACGGCGGCCGCGCCTGGCGCGGCCCGTGACCATCGCAGTGCTGGCGGTTTGTGCCGGGCTGATGGGCTGGCAATCCGCGTTGCTCGTGTTCCAACCGCCGGCCGCAAGTTGGTCGGCGCTGGACCGGTTTCAATATTTTGAAGGCTGGACGTCCGGCTTCGGCTTTCCGGAAGCCGCGCGGTTCATCCTGGCCGCGCATACGCGGCCCGCGATGATCTATTCATTGGATTGCGGCGCCTACCAGTTGCGCAATTACTTGCCACGGCAATTTGACGGGCACGTCAGCCCCCTCTTCTTCGGGCCGGATGGTGCATTCCTCGGCACCGAGGCAGCACGCCTGCAGAACCTGCTCGAACACGCGCCGGCCTGGATCGTTGCATCGCGGCAGCTCCTGCCGGGTCAGCTGCTTGCAAGCGTTGGAGCGGCCGGCAGTGACCGGGTCGAGCTGCGTCAGATTGCGCAATTCAACAAGCCCGGGTCACGCGGGCAGTTGGCTGTCTATGAGGCTACCCGGCGCCAGCATGATTGACAGGGAGACTTCCGTGGGCGTGAATCGAAGGCTGCCAAACTTCTTCATCGTCGGTGCGCCGAAAGCGGGAACGACTGCGCTCTACGCGTATCTCGACCAGCATCCCGAGGTTTACATGTCGCCGCTCAAGGAGCCCAACTACTTCGCTGCCGAATTGCGCCCGGAAAACTTCGTCGCGGCCGATCGTCCCCGCATTGAGCGTGAGATGCGCGCGCTGGAAGAATACTTACGCGGCGACCTGCGCGAGAAGCGATTTGGCGGACTCGTTTCAAGCTGGGAAGACTACCTGCTGCTGTTCCGCAATGTCGCAGGCGAGACGGCCATCGGCGAGGCCAGCGCGTGTTACCTCTGGTCTCAGAGCGCACCGCGCAATATCGCCGAACGCATCCCCCACGCGCGGATCATCATCAACCTGCGCAATCCCATCGATCGCGCGTTCTCGCAGTACCTGCAGATGGTGTCGGGCGGAATGACTCGCCGCTCGTTCCGCGAGCAGATCCAGGCGAACCTGGCTTGCGGCAACCCGCAGTTCGGCTCGCAGTGGCCACTGGTGGAGTTCGGCCACTATCACGAGCAGATCAGCCGTTACCTGGACGAATTCCCCCGTTCGCAGGTTCACATCTCCTTCTATGAAGACTTGGAGCGCGACCCACGATCATTGCTGGCGGAGCTGTTCGCATTCCTGGGAGTCGACGCCGATTTCGCGGCAGATGTCTCGCAGCGCCATCACCAACCCAGCATTCCGCGGCTCAGCGGGGCTGCCTACTATCTCAAGAAGTGGGGCGTATGGCCGTATTTGCGCAAATTGGCGCCACTGCCGTTGGGTCCGCGTTTGCGGTCGTTGTTCGTGCGGTCGCGCGCCTCGCTGACGATGGCTGAAGCGGATCGCAGGTTTCTGGCGGATTACTATCGCGTTGATATCGAGAAGCTGGCGACGCTCCTGCAGCGGGACTTGACCGCGTGGCTCATCTGATTATCGTCTCGGCCGGCAGCCATGGCAGATCACGTCCCTGTCCACGGCCTCGTAGTTATTTCGAAATTCCCGCTATGAGCTCGCCGATCTGCTCGCCCCGCGCAACGTAGTAGATCTCGTTGGGGCGGCAGGACCGCCGCAGCAGGCTCGCAGGCTGCAGCCCCATCCCGCTGAGCCATCCCGAGCTGTGCCGCACGATGGTCTTCAGTAACGCCACGGCACCCGCGGGCTCCTCGGCGGGATAGCCGCGCGCCGCGTGCATCGCCTCAACGGCGAACTTCTTGGCCTGCTGGTGAGCCGGCGGGAGCTCGAACGAATACACCGAGTCGAGAAACCAGCTCGCATTCACTCCAGGCGGTGGGCCTACCACCGCCTCCTGCGGACCGGGGGGATGCACCGGCGCGCCGGCGCTGTGAACGGTATACAGCAGCAGCAACGGCCGCTTTCCGGGAATTCTCTGCAGCGAGCGCTCGAGAGCGACGGTCGTGAAGATGTGATCCGGGTGAGCATCACCCTGTGGGTGCGGACAGACGACGATGTCAGGTCGGGATAGCTCGAGCAATCGTTGCAGCTCGTCTATCAAGCCGTTCCAGGTACAGTCGCGGGCGCCCTGTTGGAACTCGGGCAACCGGTTCTTAGCGCGCAGTTGCGAGCGCGGCAGCTGCGCCTCGCAGGCAAGTGTGAAGGCGCCGGACGGTTCGCGGAACATCGATTGCAGAGCGCCATCCGGATATGCGAGGTTGATGAGCCGTTCCTGTGGGACTTCACCGAGCTGCGGCACGGTCAGGCTGTCCGAAACGCGCAGGAGCGCGGCCCACCGCGAGCGCTCACCTGCGGCGATACCCACAGGCAGAATGCCTGTCGCCCGCTCGCCAGCCGTTACAGTCACAACCCAGGACTTGCGGTACGCATACATGCCAAAGGCCGCGATCTCGGCATCGTCCGGATGTGGCGCGAGGACCAGGATGGCGGCGTTCTCAACATCAGGAGCATCGAACACCAGCAGGCAGGCTCGTGCCTGCCAGCGCAACCAGTTTCCATGGAGCCGCACCCGCGTCCAGGGTCTGTGCTCCTGTCCCGCAAACAAGGCGGATAGATTGAGATAGCGCTGTCCGGTCACACCGCGCTCGAAGTATTGCCGTCCGGTCTGCTGCTCACCCTGGAACTCGATGCACGGATCAAACAAGTACCCGCACACGGATGCCTCGACCGTCATGCGCAACAGCACTGTTCGTCCGGACAGCGGCAGATCGTGTGGCAGGTCGAACCCCTGTACGCTCATCTGCAGGTCAACAGCGCGGTGGCTGGCGCGAAACTCGAGGACATCGTTGCGCCGGGAGGGCAGGCGAAACCATCTGCGGTACCGGTACAGCCGCCAGAAGCAGATGCCCACACCGAGCAGCGCGGCAACGACAACCGGACCGAGGGTGCTCATCCGTGCAACGGATCGCCGGCCGCAGATCCCGGGTCATTGCCCCGGTAGACAACCAGGCTCCTGTAGTTTTCCACCAGGGACATCCGGCCCGCAGCGACTTCCTGTGCCAGCAGCGGCGCCAGGCGCGGAAAACCGTAGGAACCGGGATAAAACAGCATGAGCCCGTGCGGCCTCAGCCGGGAGCGAAACAGGCGCAGAACTTCAGCGTCGCCCAGGCGCCAGCCGGCCGTGCTTGCGGCATTGAACTCGCACAGATGAAACAGGCTCACGATGTCGAAGAGCGGCAGAGACTCGGCGCTCAGGCTGTAGATGTCGGCGAACAGGACCTTGTAGTGTTTTCCCAGTGAGGGGTTGCGGATCACACGCTTTACGTATGCGGCATGCTCGTTGGGCGACAGCGTCAACGCGAGGACTTCGTTGGGAGCGCTGGCACGGGCATTCTCCAGCCCAACGATGTGATGTCCACCCGTCCCGAAGTGAAACACCGACTTTCCCCCGATGTTGTGCTCCCGCAGATAATCGCAGAAATCGACGTCGCAAGGACACTTGCCCGGTCGCAGCGGCCAGCTGTAGTGAACAAAATGCATGCGCGCCGGTAACACCCTACGCAGCACACGCTCCTTGACGGCGCCGGTTCGTACGTATGCAACCCACAGACGTGTTGCGAAGCCCATCCTGGGATCCGCCTACCCGCGCAGCCGCAGCAGCGCTGCTGCTAACACCGCCGGGACTGCCGGCCGCGCGAGCCTCTTCAGCGCCCCCAGCCACCATTGGGGATAGCGCCACGAAAACGCCAAAGCGCCGCGAAGCGTGCTGCAGATTGCAAGGTAGCCCTCGCGGTCACCTCGCACCCGGGCGAGCTGCAACGAGGTCTCGGAGCGCATCCGTGTGCAGTAAGCCTGCAGAGCGCCATTCGAAGTCAACGCAGGCGAAGTCAACCCAGGCGAGGTCAACCTGGCCATTTTTTCGTACAACCGCATCCAGCTTTCCAGGGCAGCGATCCGGTCGCCGCTGTAATGCTCGGCGTGGCTGCGAACCGCACATAACGGCTCGCCCAGGGCGACGACCTCGCTCTGCAGAGCCAGGCGTAGGCACAAATCGTGAAACTCTCCGAACAGCTGCTGTTCATCGAAACCGCCGATCGCGCGGACCAACTCACGGTCGGCGATGACTGTCGGCATCGCAACCGCGGTCTCGAGCTTCAACAGCGGTTCGAAGATCCAGCCGTCCACGGGAGGGCGCGCGCGCATCGGCTCATCACTGAGCGGCCGCCCCTGCGCATCGATCCGCCTGCAAGCGCAATAACTCCAGCGAATCCCAGGACGGGCACGCATGGCTGCGCACTGCCGCTGCAACTTCGTTGGCGCCCAGAGGTCATCGGAATCGAGAAACGCCAGATGATCCCCGCCTGCTGCCTCAATCGCTGCATTGCGAACGCGCGCGGGATTGCCGCAATGAGTGAGCCACAAAATCCGGACCCGCGGATCGCTGATTTGCCGCAAGTAGGCGCGCGTCTCCTCGCCCGAGCCGTCATCGGCGATGATCATCTCCCAGTCAGTATGGGTTTGAGCCAACACGGACTCGACCGCCGCGGCCAGGAACTGCACGCGGTTGAAGGTCGGAAGAATGATCGAGACGCTGGGCATGAACGGCAAGTCCGCGCTGGGCCTTCAGGGCTGCGTTGCGGCGGACACTGCGCCTGCCTGTGCCGCGACCGCGAACCGGGTCGATTGCCGGGCCAGCTCACTCCATGAGCCACTGCGGATGATTCTGCCTGATTCCAGCTCGAATATGATATCGCACTGGCGCAACGTGCTCACCCGGTGCGCTATGAGAACGATGGTCCGCTCACCCCGCAGGGATTCAACAGCGGCCATGATTTCGGCCTCGGCGAGGGCATCCAGTGAGCTGGTGGCCTCATCCAGGATCAACAGCGATGCGGCCGCATACAGCGCACGCGCGATGCCGATACGCTGCCGTTGACCGCCGCTCAACCTGACGCCCCGCTCGCCAATTTGCGTTTGATACCCCTGCGGCAGCATCGCCACGAAGGTATCCAGCCGGGCAAGGCGTGCTGCGAAGATCATGCGGCCGCAATCGATGTCTTCCGGGGGAGTCCCCAGGGCGATGTTCTCGGCGATGGTCGAATCCAGCAGATAGATGTTCTGCGGCACGTAGGCGATACGCGACTGCCACGAGCCGCGGCAGTCGTCGCCGAGGGTAATACCGTCGATCTGCACGTGCCCCGTCTCGGGAACCAGCAACCCGGCGAGGACATCAGCCAGGGTGGTCTTGCCCGAACCATTCGCACCCACGAACCCGACAACGGATCCAGCAGGGATGTGCAGGGACACGTCGCGAAGCACGGGCGGCAGTTGTGGGTCGAAGCGAAAGCTGACATTGGTGAGCCGGATCTCCTGCTGGGGCCGATTGCGCCACGCGGGATCAGGTTGAGACTCCCGCTCCCGCCGGGCACGGGCCTGGCGCAGGTGTGGCTCGATCGCCGCGAAGCCGGCCTTCGACGCCCGGATGCGGACCATTGCGGCAAACGCCTGCTGCAGAGCGGGTAATAGCCGGTACACCGCAAAACTGAGGAAGGTCAATTGCGCCAGTTGCGGCCCGAGCCCACCGTCCGCGGAGCTCAGCGCGAGGGCAGCTCCAACCAGGCCGGCGACGGCGATGCATTCCATCACGTGCCGCGGACTATGCGTTACCGCATCGATGCGGGCCCCGATGCGCGACAGGGACCGGCTCGAGCGCCGCAGGCTGCGCTGGAAGAACTCCTGCCTGCGCAACACGATGATCTCCTTGATCGCGCCCAGACCCTCGAGAATCAGCTTCGTCTGCCCTGCGGCGAGCTCGCTTTCGATACGTCCCGCGCGCAACAGCCAGCGGCGCACGGCGGCGTACACCAGGATGTAGCCGCCGATCAGTGTCGCCAGCACTGCCAGCGCCGCGGCGGCGTTGACAAAAACCATGCAGACGATGATGCAACACGCGGTGACCACACTGCTGACCAGGATGAAGAAACTCTGCAGCATGCCGATCGTGACACGCACGGTTTCCAGGACGATGTTGTTGAACAGGGTGGTGGCGGGAGTGCGGGCATGAAACAGGAAGTTGCGGTGCAGATAGTCGCTGAACAGCGCGTTACGAAAATCGTCACCTATCCACAGGGCGAGGCGCAGCAACGCGTTTGAGCCCAGCAGGTTTATCACATTTGCAAGCAGCACCACCGCGATGAATCCCAGGCCCAGCACGGCAACGAAGCTGCGCGAGTCATGCAGTTGCAGCCAGTTGCTCAGCCACGAGAGCACCGCAGTACGCTCGATCAAGGTCGGATCGCCGAGAACGGCGAAGAATGGCGAGATCGACGCGATCCCTGCCACGGTCGAACAGGCCATCGCCAGTGAGAGCAGCTGGGCGGCCACAGCCCAGCGGCGCTGCCTGGGGCTCAGGAGGTGCCAGAATTCACGCACGAGGCCCACGCTCACAGCCCCGATACGCGCGGGTCCCAGAGGCGGACAAACTTCCTCGCAACATCGAGTTCCCACGGGCGCCCATAGCGCTGGTATCGGTAGCGCCAGGAGGATAGCGCCCGCAACGTCGCCTTACCCCAGGTCGCGGAGCGCACGTCAGTGATAGTCGGAAACCTGCAACCCAGGACAGTGGTGAAGTCCTTGATCCGCTGCCGCAGATCATCGGTCAGCCACGGTGTGTCGGCGTGGCACCAGTATGCCTGCCATTTCTTCTGCGCCCAGCCTTGCGCAGTCGTGGGAAAGACGACCGGCCTTCCCTCGCCATCGCGCAACTGGCTGACGGAGCGCTCAACCGCCGGATTGCTGCTGCCGGGCGCCGGCGGCAACGGCGCATAGACATACAACATGATCTCGCTCTGTGGATGGATCTTCTTGATATGGCGGATGAATTCGAACGTTCTCTCGGTTTCACCCCAGGGGTCCTGGGGAGGCGCCAGCATGAACGAGAGCTCCGGTATCACGCCGTTGCTGCGGCATTTCTCCACGGCCGCCAGTGTCTGATCGATGCGGGTTCCCTTGCGGATATCGTGCAACAGCCAGTCGCTCGGCGATTCCGCCCCGATGTAGGCCATCCGCAGGCGGCTCTTTCTGACGAGCGCCCAGGACTGCTCCGACAGGTTCACCAGCGCATCCGCGCGCGCGTAACACCACCAGGGCAGTTGAAACTTCGCCAGCACCTCCAACAGCGGCTGCGTGTCCTGCTCGCGGTCGAAGAAGTTATGGTCATAGATCTGCACGGAGTCCACGCCAAAGCGCTCCGTCAGCACGCTCAGATTCAACTCGAGCCGCTCGGGGGCCGGCAGGGCCGTCTTGCCGCGGAACATGGCCGCGACACCGCAGAAAGTGCAGCGAAACCGGCATCCCAGGGCCGCCTGGTAGCCGGTCGTACGGTTGCCCAGGTAGGTCCTGGCAATGTAACGCTGCGGATTTCCCAGCCGCTCGTAGGGCAGACTGCGCGCAATTCCGGCAGCCGAGAAGGCTCGATTGCGGTTGTGCACGATCTCGGCGCCGCGCCGCCACGACAGTCCCGCGATGGCCGCCAGCCGCTCAGCGCCGCCGCCGCCGAAGTGCGCATCCAGCAGCTCGCCCAGGGTTTCCTCGCCCTGACCCCGCACGGCATAGTCAACATAGGGCGAATTGAGGCTGGCCTCGGCACAGATGGTTGGAAAGTGTCCGCCCCAGATGATGGGTGTAGCCGCAGAGCGGGCGCGGATCGCCTGCGACACTGCGATCGCCGTACGCAGTTGGGGGCCTCCCATCACGCTGATACCCACTGCGTCCACTTCCCCAGCCTGCACGCTCTGCACGGCCGTGGACACGAAATCGCGATCCAGGTTGCCGTCGATGATGCTGGAGGTGTAGCGGCCATCGAGCGAGGCGGACAGGTTCAGAACAGCCAGGGGAAAGCGGGCGCTGCGGCGCGAGGTCATGGTCGGATTGATGAGCAGAACGTGGCGGCTCATGAGAGCTTCTGGGCCGGCACGAGCCAGCGGGTCAAGAGCATCTCGGCGGGCCACCGATAGAAATCCCGCGCGCAGCGCAGCCGGGCCAGTTGCTGCAGCAGCCGGCGGCCGGGCAAGTCCCGCTTCCACGCGAGCTCGTGAAAGAACTTGAACCGCTCGATGAGCTCGAACTTCTCGGGCGTTACCCACGGTCCGGGCGTGCCGGCCACATAGTCGAACTGTGCCCAGTCCTGCAGCGTCCGCGGCAGCTCGAAGCCGCGAGCCACCGCCTCGTTGACCAGCTCGCTGCCCGGATAGGGTTTGAAGTAGAAGATGGGTGTCAGGAAGTCGGGGCTCATGGCGCGCAGCCGCTTGGCGACATCCAGACTGGCCTGCACCTGGCTGTCGGTCTCATCCGGAAACCCCACGATGAACGGGAAATGTCCCGCGATGCCATGCTGCACCATCTTCTCGGCGGTCGTGAATACCTGCTCGATCTTGATGTCCTTGCGAATGCGCTTGAGCATCTCGTTGGAGCCCGACTCAACTCCCACGAGCAGGCGGCGCAATCCCGACTGCTTGCATTTCGCCCAGACCTCATCGGGCAGGCGGATACCCTGGTCGGCGCGCATCGTAGCCGCCCAGGTGAACTTCATGCCCGACTCGATGCCCCACTCGATGATCCGCTCCGCCAGCACCTGCACGCGGTCGCGCTTGGTGAAGAAGGTCTCATCCTGAAAGTTGACATCATCGAACCGATACCGGTCCCACAGCTCTTTGAGCCGCAGCGCCATGCGCTCAGGCTCGAGCCCAACCCACTTGCGGCCGTAGACGAACGGATCGGAGCAGAAGGCGCAGCGAAAATTGCAACCCTGGGAGGAAATGTAGTCGAGCTGCCGCTTTCCCTTGAGCTCGAAGTAGCGCTCCACCGGGATCAGGTTGTAGTCGTGGGCCCGGAATTTATCGACACTCGCGAGCGGCCGGGCCGGATTGCGTTGGATGGATCCATCCTCCAGGCGAACGGTACATCCCGCGCAGTCCCGTAGCGAGCGCCCTTCACCCAGCCGCTGCACGATATCCGCGAATGTCTCTTCGCCCTGCCCCTGTACTGTGACATCGACTGACGGCTCCAGCAGGCATTCACGCGCAAACATCGATGGATGCCAGCCGCCCCAGACGACCGGCAGATCAGGCCGTGCGCGCTTCACGGCGCGGGACATTTGCAACGCGTCCGAGATCGGCGCGCCGGTGAGAACCGTGATGCCGATACACAAGGCTCCTTCAATCTGCGCAAGGACGGTCTTTTCAGCCTCGGGATCGAGACGGGCGTCGATCGTAACGACCTCGTAGATCTGCGGATCGAGGTGCGAGCCGATCGCCAGCAGCGCAAGCGGCATCGTGTAGAACACCGCTTGCGGGTTGTACAGGACGACTTTCAGCCGCTTGTCGCGCGGCCGCGCAAGATCTGCAGCGCTCATGCGGCTCTCCATGTCAGCTCGGAAATGCTCACGCCGGACTCACCGGCGCGCGCGGTGGACAGCGCGGCGGCCAAGCCGCTTTCGAGCATCTTTGGCTTCCCGTCAACATGAACAGCCGCCCAGTGAGTCGATGGCATCATGACCTCGGCATAGTCCGTATCTGCATAAAGCGCCCTGCCACCCAGCACGACGAGCCGGATATCAGCGCGGGTGGCACTCGTCAGTGGCAAGCCGGCCGGCAGGACCAGCAGATCCGCTCGGGCCCCGGCCCGCAGCTTTCCGCGGTCGTCCAGCTTGAGCAAGGCGGCAGCGTCGCGTGTGACCAGGGACTCCAGGGCCGCCTCATCCATCCCGGCGGCTTCGCGCGCCATGCCGAGCTCGGACAGCAGATCCCGCGACCCACTCAAACGCGAGTCGGTTCCCAAAGCAACACGGCCATGGCGGCAGAGCTCCGTTACCTGCGCCGTTCTGCCAAACAAGCGAAGGTTCGAAGACGGACACCATATGAGCCCGGCACCCGCGATCTCGAGGCGGGCGCGTTGCGCGCCATCAAGGGCGACACCATGCACGATGAGTGTGTTGGGGCCCACGCAACCGAGAGCGTCGAGCCGGCTGAATTCATCCCTCGCCTCGGCGTCCACACCTTCCGCGGCATGAATGATCCATGGCCAACTCGGCGGCGTACTTCGATACGAATTACGTACTTCCTCTTCGCCGTCAATGTACAGGGAATGCGACCAGCCGCAGTGATTGACGACGCGTGTCGGAAAATGCTCGCCCGCGAGGAACGGATAAAGCGGGTCATGATGCGCGACGGTGGTGACTCCGCTCAGTAGATTCTTCATTCCGCCGATCAGGAGGCGCTCGTTCAGCGCCACGGCGACACCCGCTTCGAAGGCGGGATCGCTCCGTCTGCGCAGGTTGACTTGCGAGATCCACTCGCGGGCGTTGTCAAACAGGCCGGGCGCCGGCAGCGCCGGCAGCGTGTTGAGTTGTAAGTGATCATGTGCGTTGATGAGACCGGGAAGCACCCGGTCGCCGCGCAGATCGACCACTGCATCGCCCGCGCAAGCCAGATCTCCCGGGCGAGCAGCACAGTTGACCGAGGCAATCCGTGAGCCGGCCACGCGCAACGCACCACGCCCGCCGGCAATAACGGCATTGACGAACGTCACTGGGCCGGACCCCGTTTGATGCATCACTTGCGCGCCCGCACGGACAGCACGACAGGCAGGCCGTGCCAGTCCCTATAGATCTGTTCCGAGCCTGGAAAGGCTTCCTTGAGCTCGAGACCCATCCGGACCTCACTCAGCGTCTCGATCTCGAGCCCCGCCGCGGCCGCCGCATCCCGCTGGCAGTCGATCTCGTAAGCGTGGTGGGGTACGGTCCAGGTCGCATCCCCCTCGTCTTTGAATGAGCGTGTCATTCCTGCGCGAACAGCCTCCGGATGGAAATCGGAATACAGCAACGTCCCGCCCGGACGCAGCACCCTCGCAACCTCCACCATCCACTCCCGGACGTCCGTCGCATGCCCCAATGCCAGACCGCAGACGACGCAGTCGAACTCGGCCGCCTGGAATGGCAAATGCATCATGCTCGCGCAGATCCGGCTCGCAGCCGAGACCTGCCGCAGCATGGGCACGCAGAAGTCCAGCGCAACCACGTGTGCGGCGTTCGCTTCCAGGAGCAGGCGCGAGTAGCGGCCGCTGCCGCACGCAAGGTCCAACACGCGGCTGCCGGCAACGTCCGGGCACATCTGCAACATCGACTGTTGCTCCGCTCGCATCAGCGGATTATGAGCCACGGGAGGATAGACCTGCGCCCAGCGCTCATACAATTGCAACGTTGATTTTACGGTGGCATTCATCGCAGCAGAAGGTCTTCGAGATCCTTGGGTTCCCGATACAAGGAGCAGACACATCGCGTGCACTCGTCCCGCGCGCCTGCGCGAATGCTCCGGCGAAGCTCCAACATGGAGTCGCTGTTCAACACGCTGTCGATATCGCCTGCAACCCGGGCACCCGCCGGTCCCGAGATGAAAAAGCAGGGCTGGACGTCTCCCTTGACTCCGATCACCGCGGAAAACTCCGGCGCATTACACCGCACCGGCGGATACGCCGTGGCGGCCCCGCAGACGGCGGCAAAGTACTGGTGCAGCTGCCGCAGCTTGCGCGGGCTCTCGGCTATGAACCCTGACTGGAAGCAATCCGCGAGGTCACGTTCCATGACGCACAAAATCTGCTCCAGTACCGGCAGATCCTCCACTCGCAACGCGAGGTTGCTGGTGAAGTCGTCGCTGCGCCCAAACGCGTGGGGGTTCGCCACATCGACCGCGAGAAAGGAAACTTCCCGGGCACCCAGTTCCCGGGCGAGACTCACGAACCGCGGCAGCTGCTCATAGTTTGACCGTTGTACCGTCACTCGTACTCCGACACGCGCACCGGCGGCTGCGCACGCCTGGATACCCGCACATACGTTGTCGAAGGCATCGAGTCCCCGAATGGCAGCGTAGGTCGCGCGATCGGTCCCATCCAGGGAAACCGTAACCGAGTTGAACAACTGCGCGACCCGGCGCGCATGCTTGGCCAAGGACAGGCCCGAGGTGAGCAGCCACAGCTGCAGCCCGCCGGCGCGCAGGGCCTGCGCAATTTCCGCCCACTCCGGATGAATCAACGGCTCTCCACCGGAGATCAGAACCAACCGGGTCCGTAGCTGTGCCAGGCTCGGCAACAACCGCGTGACTGAATCGAGGCTCATATCGGTGCGCCCGGTCCGCCAGTAGTCGCAGGTCACGCAGCGTGAGTTGCACCGCTCGGTCAAATACAGCGTGACCAGTGGCAGGCTGTGAAGCCGCGGACTTGCTTGAACACTCTGCGCGGGCGTGCTCATCAGCCGACGCGTTCAGGTGTATTCATATGTCCAGACTGGCGCGGCAGGCGAGTAGCCTCGACGATGAAATGGTCTGACAAGGACGCCAGCGCGCTCGAGCGTTGCGCCAGCTTCTCCAGGCGCGCCAATACCGCCAGGGCCCGTGGCGAGCGATCGAGCCATCCCGCAGCGTAGCTCGGCGGCAGGGCAACTCCGAGTGGCGCCAACCGCGTGATGGCAAAATGAGGCCGCAGAACCGCTCTGATTTGCGCCGGTGTCGGATACGAAATAGTCAGACCGCGCCACTCCACACCGCCACGGTCCAGCCGCCGCCAGGCTTTGCGCCAGTGGCCCCTCACCAGGTACCACAGCCACTCCCAGGGGGCATAGCGGCCCATGACGACCCACAGTAGCGGAGCGCCGGGGGTCAGTCGGCCCGCGAGGTCAGCTACCAGCGTCTTCAGGTTGGGTACGCAGTTGACGGCGCCGAAATTCGAGAGCACGCCGTCGAACATCTCACCGGCAGGAAACGAGCCGATATCCTCCATGGCCACGCACCGAAACTCGATGTGCTGCGCGCAGTTCCCATTCACGGCCTTGCAGCGCGCCACCTGGATCATTCCAGAGGAAGGATCGGTCGCAACTACGTGCACACCGCTGCGCGCCAGCCTGAGGGCATCTTCGCCGGTGCCACATCCAAGCTCGAGAATACGCTGCGGGGCTCGGAAGGTGTGCTCCAGCCGCGACCAGACGATCTCGCGCAACGCCCTGCCGACTCTGCTGTCGGTGAACGTCGCGTCATAGGTACCAGCCATCGCGTCAAATGCACAGTCCTGCAAGTCTTCTTCCTCAGGCTCCAATGTGAGTCGCAACCGTTCCCGAAAAGGTTCTAAGTCTAAAAAACTCAGGCGCGACGAAACCTTACACCTGCTCAGAGGCACCTACGGCTGTGTCAAAATCACGAGCACCCGAAATGTCGTTTGCCGCATACAGGATCATGGTCGCACTGCTTGCTGCGGCAGCAACGGGGTGCTCAGGAAATGGCAACGGACTGGATGCCAATGGCAACCCCATTGCGCCCGGCAGTGGGGGTGGCTCTCCCCTGACCGCAAACTTTCAGTCCATCCAGGACAATATATTTACGCCCATCTGCACCAAGTGCCACATTGGCGCCGGTGCGCCCGAAGGTCTTCAGCTGGACGCGGCGCATAGCTACGCGCTGCTCGTCAATGTGCCCAGCGCCGAACAGGCCAGTGTGATGCGCGTGGCGCCGGGCGATCCCGCCAACAGTTATATCATCCGCAAACTGCAGGACACGGGCGCGATCAGCGGCGGACAAATGCCGTTGGGCGGGCCCTACCTGCCCCAGTCCACCATCGACGTGATCGCACAGTGGATCACGGCCGGTGCGCCGCAGGGCGCGGCCGCCATGACCCTCAATGCCTCAGTCAAGGCAGTGCAGCACTTCAACGTGGCGGCTACGTCGCCGGACGACGGGTCCATCGTCAGCATGGTGCTACCGCAAATCGTCGTAGCATTCAACGGCGATATCGACTCTACACTCCTCAACAGCTCTACCGTCACGTTGGCCAGAACTGCCGCCGCGCAATCAATGCAAGCCATGGCACCCCCCATCCCCGTTACCACCCTTGTTCCGGCCGGCAATCCGGCCACTATCCTGATCACACCGCGGACACCGCTGACCAACGGCACCTATCGCGTCACGTTGCAGGGATCCCTGGCGAAAATGAGCGCACAGGCGCTCGGGACCGATCACTCCTTTACGTTTACAGTGGATGTTCTTCAATGAGTAACCTCTCGTACA
>JAQGOC010000285.1 GCA_028293805.1 Gammaproteobacteria bacterium | reverse complement strand
ATCCGGTCGAGCAGCAGCCGGCTCAGGGCGCGGATCGAATTCAGGGGCGTGCGGAACTCGTGGCTCATGTTGGAGAGAAACCGCGATTTCATCTCGTCCACGCGCCGCAGGTGATCTGCCTTCTCATCGAGCTCCGCATACAGAGCGACGACGCCGCGGTTGGTGTCCTCGAGCTCGTGGTTCAAGCTCATGAGCTCGTCCTGCCGCTCGCGCAGCTCTCCTAACACGCGCACGAGCTCGCGATTTTGTTCCTGCAGCTCCTCGAGGGCGCCTCCGGGCGTGCTGGCCGCCAGCTGCGCTGTGATCCGCGCGAACTGCTCCTGGGTCAGGATTGGCGCGCGCGCCGGCAGGATCTTCTTGAGCAGAACATCCGTGCCGATTCCGGGCTTGCTCCGGATCTCCACGCGATCCATCAGGCGGTGCGCCCCGATGATCCCGAGGCCCATGCCGGTGGACGACTGGTACTGACCGCTCAACACATGCGGGAGGTCAGCAATTCCCGGACCCTCATCGCGCACCCGCACGAGCAGCAGTTGCGGCGGACTGGTCCCTTCCAGGCTGAACTCGACCTTGCCGCCCTTCGCATAACGAAACGCGTTGCGCACGATTTCCGACACCGCCGTGGCGATACGGGTCTGATCCTGCCCGTCGAAACCGACGAGATTGGCGATTTCGCGCGCACGCTGACGCGCCAGCACGACATCCTGCTCGTGGCGAATCGCTATCGTCAGAAGGGCTTGGGACATCTCAGATCGGTCTCGTCTTTTGCTTCAGGACAACCACCGTCACGTCGTCTCGACCCCGGTCGTGATCGCGGTAAAGCACACCCGCGATCAGGCCAGCGTGTTTTGCCATGAGTCCGGGATAGTCCGCAATAGTCCAGTGGGTTGCCAGGCCATCACTGTGCAGGATGAGCAGCGCCTCCGGCGGGAGATCGAACTCGAATTCCTGCACCCTGCGCATGACGTGCCCGAGTGTCCCGCTATGGGAAACCAGCTGCCGTCGCGCGGTGGCGGTCTCAACGCGGCACGCAATATTACCAACTCCTGCAAATCTCCCGCTTCCCGCCGGTCCCACCCTCGCCGCCGCGCCTGCGGCGCCACGGGTGCTCGCCAGTGCCGCGTGAATGATTTCCATCAGCAGCGCGGGCGCAGACTCGGCTTTAGCCGCAAACGCTTCGGTCGCGGCCCGCGCCGCCCGCGCGGCGTCGGGCCCATGACCCAGTCCGTCGGCCACCAGTATTGTCCGATAATCGCCGGTTGCCTCCAACGCCCACGCATCCCCCGAGACCACCTCCCCTGCCTTGGGAAGACACACCGCGCCGCATTCCATGATTTCCGGCAACGCGGACTGCGGGGTAGCCCAGATTTCCAGCCGCAAGGCCGTGCCGTGACCGGCCTGCGAATACAGGTCGAAAGAATCGGAGGCGCGCGCCAAGGCGCCAAGGCCGGTTCCCATGCTGCCGGCGGTCGAATACCCGTCGCGCAGGCTCGCGCCTACATTGACGATTCCGGGACCGCGATCGAGGGCGAGAATCTCGATGCCAGCTCGGCCAGAGCGGGCCAGCGCCTGCAAGAGCACCTTCCCCGTGCCGGCGTGCTTCACAATGTTGGTCGCCGCTTCGGTAACCGCGATGGCCACCTTGCCCGCCCGGGTCGCATCGAATGCGAGGGCTTCCGCCATGTGGGCGGCCGCCCTCCGGGCTTCACCCACCTGCGTCCGATCCTCTACGTTGATGAGTACCTGAGTTGACAAGGTCGCGTGCTCGATCAAATCACCGCCAACGGGCGATAGTCACCTGCGTTCCCTCTCCTACCCTGGATTCGATGGAAAACTCGTTCGACAGCCGCCGCGCGCCGCCCAAGCCCAGCCCCAAGCCACGGCCGCTCGTAAAGCCATCCGCGAGTGCCTGCCCGACATCCGCTATGCCGGGCCCCTTGTCAGTGAAAACCAGCCGCACGCCCCTGCGCGGTGGGTCGCTCAAACGCGTGATCTCGACCTCGCCGCCGCCGCCGTAATCCAGCGTATTGCGCGCGAGCTCGCTGGCCGCAGTGACTATTTTGGTCTGGTCGACGAGCGAAAAGCCCTGCGCGACGGCGCTCTCGCGGGTTGCCTGGCGTACCCGGACGATATCCTCCTGCGAACGGATCGGCAGGACGGAACGATGGACGACTGCCATGAGTTAGGCGAATGACCCGGCGCGCTCTTGGCAACCTTACCGCTGGCCGGCGAGTTGCTGCTGCAGCATCGCCATACCACGATCGACGTCGAGAGCCGTGCGCACCCCCTCCAACGACAGGCCCAACTCCACGAGCGTGATGGCGACGGCGGGTTGAATGCCCACGACGACAGTTTCGGCATCCAGCACGCGGGCCATGGCCGCAATGTTGCTGATCATCCGTCCGATGAAGGAATCGACGACTTCCAGCGAGGAGATGTCGATGAGCACGCCGCGGGCGCGCACCGCCACTATGCGGTCAGTCAGATTCTCCTGCAACTGCATAGCGAGCTGGTCGTGCATGTCGACCTGGATGGTCACCAGGAGGAACCGTCCCATCTTCAGGATCGGAATCTTTTCCATGCCGCTCCCTCAGGATGTCGTGCCCATTTGCGGCGGCAACTTCGCCTGTGTGCGCTTCAGCGCGATGGAGAAAGCATCCGCCAGAGAAGCCTTCGTCGTCACGTCCGACAGGTTTACGCCCAGATGGACGATGGTCTGCGCGATCTGGGGACGAATGCCGCTGATGATGCAATCGGCACCCATGAGCCGCGCGGCCGCCACGGTCTTCAGAAGATGCTGCGCCACCAGCGTATCGACAGTCGGTACTCCGGTGATGTCGATGATGGCGATGGAGGCTCCTGTGTCCACGATTTTCTGCAGCAGGCTTTCCATCACCACCTGGGTACGCTCGCTGTCCAGCGTTCCGATGAGAGGCAGCGCAAGAATGTTCTCCCAGAGCTGCACGACTGGTGTCGATAGCTCCATCATCTCCCGCTGCTGACGCTGGATGACCTCCTCGCGGCCCTTCAGGTACATTTCCGTTGTATAGAGCCCCAGACGGTCCAGCACATTGTTGGCGATCCACATCTCATCGGCGAGTCCCTGCGCATCTTGCGCGAACTCAGTCCGCAGGCGCGTAAACAGCGGCTGCTTGAGCGAGAACACGAAGGTCGCGGTTTCAGCAGAGCTGAAGCCTTGCTGAGCGCGCGAGCGCGATAGACGAGCCAGGAACTCGCGTATCCCCGCCCACTCCGGGCCGTCGGTCTGCTCGAGGTTGCCGTTCTGCGCGGCCGACTGGAGTAGCGCAAGCAACTCCCGCGACTGCTCCCGCAGCTCGTTCTCTCTCATGAGATCGGGCCGCAGCGTGCTCGCTGCGAGCTGCGTCTGCAGCCAGTCCCCAAGCAGCTCTTTCTGATACTGCGCAAGAATCTTGCGAAGCGTTCGACCGGTGGCCGGGGTCATGAAGCGGCTCCTGTGGATATCGTGTCATCGCGAAGCGCGGCAAGGGTACCAGAATGCCAACCGCCGGGCGTAAGCGCCGACGCGACATTACGCGGATGGGGGGCGATGCCACGGCTGAGGGGATGCGGGCGCGAAGCCTCTCGGAAATGAGGGTGACTATTGCAACGCTTCAGATCACGTTATATCCCCGCGATCAACGGAAACGTCGCTTTGGCGCGCAGGCGCGCGATCGTCCCATCGTCCATCGCAAACACACTTCCGGAGGCCGCCGCCGCGGGTGAATGTCCCGTCATCTCACATGGCCGGTGAATGTACGCAGTGCCGGGTTGGTCCGATCCGGCATCGCTAGCGCCGCATTGACCCCCGGCCTCGCACGCACCCGCTGGGCCCAATCGAATAGGCGCGGAGCACGAGCTTCGACTCCGATGTCGGGAAACAGCCGCTGGACCATCATGCCGCAATGAGAAAAGAAGTTGATGTCCGCCAGCGTAAACATCTCGCCCGCGAGCCACGGTGTGAGGCCTAACTGCTGCTCCACCTTGTCCACCGCGATCTCGACTTTGCGCGTTGCATTGGCAAGAACTTTTTCGCCGAAGCCCGAACGGGCCGTACGCCACTTCTCACGCTGCTCATGAAGCGGGATGCGCTCGAGAAGTTTCTCGAACTCGCCGCTTTCGATGGAGCGCGCGATCACACTCACCATCCGGTGCCAGCCGTGCATCGAGACGTAGTTCATCACGTGTTCGTCGACGAACTTGTTCCAGTAACGCATGCGCGCCTTGCCGGCCGCATCCGCCGGCCTCAACGGCAGAGCCCCGGGAAAAGCGTCCTCGAGGTATTCATTGATCACGGTGGTATGGGTGACAATAACCCCCTCGTGATCGAGGACCGGCACCTGCCCTTCCGGATTGAGCGCAACAAACCAAGGCGCATGCTGCTCGAATTTGTGGAGGTCGACGTAGACACTCGCGAACTCGAGCCCCTTCTCCTTGAGGGGGATCAGGGACTTGAGGGAGTTGGCAATCGGTTCGGCATGATAGAGTTTGAGCATGGCATCCCCCGGGAGGCGACGACGGGATTGTACAGAAACTTCAGCGCCTGTTCGGCTGCCCCGCGCCGCCGGCCGGCCGCCCGAATAATAGTGATATCGTAGCGGGGCGCTGCCGCGGGCGCTCGAGTTCACGCGTCTGTGCGGTAAGCTGTTTCGTTTCGGCAAAGAGAGAGCCACGATCATGGTCCGAAATCCGCTCGTCGCGCTGGTCGCGATTGCGTGTGCCACACCAGCGTTGGGAGCCGACGGCAATGCAGGCAGGAACACGTTCCGTCAACAATGCGCGCTCTGCCACAGCGCGCAGCCTGGCGACGGCGGCGGCGCACAGGGTCCCGATCTCAACGGCGTTTTCGGCCGCAAGGCGGCGAGCAATTCCGGGTTCGGCTACACCAAGGCGCTGCGGGATTCGAAGCTGACTTGGGATGCCGCGACTCTCGATCGCTTTCTCGCTTCGCCCACCACCGTAGTGCCGGGCTCGGCGATGGTGGTTGCCATCCCGAAGGATGACGATCGGGCAAATGTCATTGCGTATTTTCAGGGCATCGCGGACGGCACGATCAAGGCTCCCCCAGTGGGCGCCGGCGGGCCGCCACCCAGAACGCGAGCGGCCGGTGACTCAGCTGCGCCTCAGGGCGTGGCGGACTGGAAGAAGGATGTCCCGGGACGCGCGCATCGGATCGACGTGGCGCATCTGCCCGCTCCCTTCGAGAGCTCGTCGGCAAACAACTTCCCCAAGTTGGTCCCTAAACCGGCGGACGCGCGGCTCGCGGTCCCAGCAGGATTCATGGTCGGCGTCTTCGCTACCAACCTCGAGGGCGCGCGCGCGATGAAAGTGGCTCCCAACGGAGACATATTCTTGTCCGAGACACGCGGCGGCTTCGTCAAAGTTTTGCGGCCCTCGGCCGACGGCGCCACGGCAGCGAGCGTGGAAACGTTCGCGCAGGGTCTCAACCTGCCGTTTGGAATGGCATTCTATCCGAGCGGCAAGCAGCCGAAGTGGCTGTACGTCGCCGAGACAAACCGCGTCGTACGTTACGCTTACAACGTGGGTGACCAGAAAGCTCGCGCGGTGCCCGAAGTCATCGTGCCGGAGCTCTCGCCCGTCGGCACCGGAGGCCACTTCACTCGCGACATTGCTTTCTCGCCCGATGGCAAGCGCCTGTTCGTCTCGGTCGGATCGGCATCCAACGTCGCCGAAAACATGCCGAAGAAGACCCCCGAGGAAGTCGCGACCTGGGAGGCGCAGCACGGCCTGGGTGCCGCGTGGGGCACCGAAGAAAACCGCGCTGCCGTCCTGGTGTTCGAGGTGGACTCGAGCAAGCCCGGTGCTGTGTTTGCGAGCGGCATCCGCAATTGTGTCGGTCTTACGATCCAGCCGGCAACGGGCGCCCTGTGGTGCACGACGAACGAGCGCGACCAGTTGGGCGACGACCTGGTGCCGGACTACTCGACACGCGTGCAGGAAGGGCATTTCTACGGCTGGCCTTGGTACTACATGGGCAAGTACGAGGACCCGCGCCTCAAGGGCGATCGCCCGGACCTGGCCGGCAAAGCTACGGTGCCGGACGTGCCTTACCAGGCGCATTCCGCGCCGCTGAGCCTTGTCTTCTACACCGCCACCGCAGGCGAGTCGGCATTTCCGAACGAGTATGTAGGCGATGGCTTCGCGGTCATGCATGGATCATGGAACCGCGCATTTCGCACCGGTCACAAAATCGTACGCGTGCGCATGAAGAACGGCATGCCGACCGGCGAGTACGACGACTTTCTCGTCGGGTTCATCGCTGATGACGGCAACGCGTGGGCGCGCCCTGTCGGCGCAACAGTAGCCAACGACGGCTCGCTGTTGATGAGCGACGATGGGGGCAACATGGTCTACCGTATTTCGTACGCAGCGCAACGCTGACGAGTCACCGCCCGTTCATCTGCAAACGAGGTCGTTACTTTCCGGTGGCGTCGTTGACCTTGTCGCGCGCCTTGTCCGCTTCATCCTGAACCTTGTCGGACGTGGGCTCCGAACCGCCGTTCTTGATGGTGTCGCCAGCGTGGTCGACCTTCTCTCCGGCCCTCTCGAGAGGACCCTTTTTTTCGCATGCCGTCATACCCAGCGCGGCCACACACAGGAGCAGCACGACCCCGTTCCTGATCTTCATAAATCGTCCCCTCGATCGATTTGCGACGTAGTTCTCTCCCGCCGATTCTCCGCGTCGCGGCGGTCGGAAGGCGTCGGACAACCGGCAGAGCTCATGCAGGACGGCGCCGATACGCGCGCGCCGCGTCCTTGGCCGCGGACGCCGGATCGGATACAGTTCCGCATGCTTTTCAATAACTTGCCAACTGGCGCGCAGCGCGTTCGCGGCCCATAAGCGATATTCACCGCACTGTCTCGCGCCAGCTACGCAAACGATGTCCCCCGAACGACGCTTACGAATTCTCCTGTGGCTGGTAGCCACCGGCTTCTTCATGCAGACGCTGGACACCACCATCGTCAACACGGCGTTGCCGGCCATGGCGGCCAGTCTCGGGGAGAAACCGTTGAGCATGCAGTCGGTGGTCATTGCCTATGCACTGACCATGGCCATGCTGATTCCGGCGTCCGGCTGGATCGCGGACCGGTACGGACTGCGGCGCGCCTTCTTCAGCGCGGTCATGTTATTCATGTTCGGCTCGGTCCTGTGCGCAGCCTCGCACACCCTGCTGCAACTCACCGCTGCACGAGTCATCCAAGGCGGCGGCGGCGCGATGTTGCTCCCGGTGGGCAGGCTCGCGGTACTGCGTGCCTATCCACGCGAGAAACTTCTGCAGGCCATGAGCTTCGTCGCGATACCAAGCATGGTCGGTCCCCTCATAGGTCCGACGCTCGGCGGCTGGCTGGTCGAGGTCGCGTCCTGGCATTGGATCTTTCTGATCAATATCCCGATCGGCCTGGCCGGATGCGCAGCGACTTATCTCTACATGCCGGATGATCGCGTCCCGGACGTCGCACGGTTCGATCTCGCGGGATATGGGCTCCTGGCCTTGGGAATGGTGGCTACGTCCTTCGCCATCGACGGCCTGTCGGAGCTCAGCTTGCAGCACGCCACGGTGTTGATCCTGCTCATCTTCGGTCTGGTGAGTCTCGCCGCCTACTGGCTGCGCGCCGCACAACAGCCTCATCCGCTGTTTCCTCCGAAGATCTTCGAGACCCACACCTTCAGCATCGGGCTGTTGGGCAACCTGTTTGCGCGGCTCGGCAGCGGGAGCATGCCGTTTCTGATTCCGCTGGTCCTGCAGGTCAGCCTGGGCTACACCCCGTTTCACGCCGGCATGATGATGCTGCCGACCTCGCTGGCGGCGATCCTCTCCAAGCGTGTCGTCACCCCGCTCATCACTCGCGTCGGCTACCGCCGGATGCTGATCGTTAACACGACGCTCGTCGGGGCTACCATGGCAAGCTTTGCGCTGATCTCTCCGGCGCAGCCGCTGTGGCTCATCCTCACGCAGCTGGCTTTGTTCGGGATCGTGAACTCCCTGCAGTTCACCGCCATGAACACCGTCACGCTGAAGGATCTCGATGGGGGAGCTGCCAGCAGCGGCAACAGCCTCCTTTCCATGGTGCAGATGTTGACAATGAGTCTCGCAGTGGCGGCGGCCGGCGGCCTGCTGGCCACGTTCGTCGACTTCTACGGTCACGGCCGCGACCGCGAGCTGCGTGCGTTTCATGCGACTTTCATCTGCGTGGGACTGATGACGGCGGCATCGGCGTGGATTTTCTGGCAGTTATCCAGAGACGTCAGCGCGGATGAGAAAACGTCGGACGCGAAAAAGGCGGAGGCCCCCGAAATCGCATAGTGCCGGCTGAATACGCGAGTGGCCGGCGGGGCACGCCGCCGCTGCGGATTCAGGCCTGTGCCAACGCCGCGCTGACAATCTCCTGCGCTGCGGAGATGAGCCGCTGCAAATGGGCCGGATCGCGAAAGCTCTCGGCGTAAATCTTGTAGATGTCTTCCGTCCCGGAGGGCCGGGCCGCGAACCAGCCATGCGCGGCGATGACTTTCAACCCGCCGATGGGGGCACCATTGCCCGGTGCACGGGTGAGAATGGACTGAATCGCCTCGCCGGCCAATTCCTTGGACTTGACCTGTTGCGGCGAGAGTTGCGCGAGCAGTTTCTTTTCCGCCGGTGTCGCGCGCGCATCGACGCGAGCGGAGAACGACTCGCCGAACTCGCGTGTCAGCTCACGATAGACCTCACCGGGATCCCGCCCCCGCCGCGCAGTGATTTCCGCCGCTAGCAACGCGGGGATCATGCCGTCCTTGTCGGTCGTCCACACCGCGCCATCTGTGCGGATGAAGGTCGCACCCGCACTTTCTTCACATACGAACCCAAGGGAGCCCTCGATCAGCCCATCGACAAACCATTTGAAGCCCACCGGCACCTCATAGAGCTTGCGGCCGAGCTTTGCCGTGACGCGATCGATCATCTGGGTGCTGACAACCGTCTTGCCGACCCCGGTGTCAGCGCGCCACTTCGGGCGGTTCTGCAGAAGGTAGTAAGCAGCCGCGGACAGATAGTGATTCGGCGGCAACAGGCCGCTGCTGTGGGCCACGATTCCATGCCGGTCGTGATCCGTGTCGCACGCAAACGCGATGTCGAAACGATCCTTCAGGCCGATGAGCCGTTGCATGGCATAAGGTGAGGACGGATCCATGCGGATCCGGCCATCCCAGTCGACCGTCATGAAGCGAAACGTCGGATCGACTTCTTCGTTCACGACGGTCAGATCCAGGCCATACCGTTCGGCGATCGGGCCCCAATAGTGCACGCCGGCGCCGCCCAGAGGATCCACTCCCAACCGGATTTTCGCGTCACGAATCGCCGCCATGTCGATCACGTTCTCAAGATCGCCTACGTAGGCGTTCAGATAGTCGTGGCGATGCGTGGTGGGACTGCGCAATGCCTTTTCGTACGAGAACCTTTTGACCTCGCGCAGTGCCCCCTCCAGGAACTCGTTGGCGCGCGCCTCGATCCAGGCGGTGGCGGCGGTGTCGGCCGGGCCGCCGTTGGGCGGGTTGTACTTGAAGCCGCCGCTTTCCGGGGGATTGTGCGACGGCGTGATGACGATGCCATCCGCGAGGCCGGCCGTTCGCTTGCGGTTGTAAGTCAGAATGGCATGCGACAGCACGGGCGTCGGCGTGTACTCGTCCTGATGCGACAGCATGACGTCGACCCTGTTCGCCGCGAGCACTTCCAGCGCGCTGGCGAGCGCCGGAACCGACAGCGCGTGAGTTTCCATGCCCAGGAACAGTGTACCATCGGTCGCATGCTGCTTGCGTTACTCGCAGATCGCTTGGGTGACGGCCAGGATGTGCGCTTCATTGAAGGATCGGTCGAATGCGGAGCCTCGATGGCCGG
>JAQGOC010000164.1 GCA_028293805.1 Gammaproteobacteria bacterium | reverse complement strand
GTCACACGGTCGACCTGTTTCAGTACCAGGTGGGAGAAGCCGCCTCGCACAGCTTCGCGCTGCAGGGACCGATCCATCCCCAGCTCGGTATCGCCATGGACATGAGCATCGGCATGAAGACGCCCTCAGGGGCGATCTGCACGCTGTCGCTGTCATTCAACAACGACGGGCCGCTGGGGACGTTCTTCCGCTACATCTGCGATAACGGCACATACCTCGCGCGTTATGACGAGCTCGTGGATGGCAACAACAAGCCCATCGACGTCTCGAAAGTCGACGTGTCGATGAATGGCATCGAATTGCAGGACCGTGAGTTCTTTGCCGCCATCCGCGAAAAGCGGGAACCCAATGCCAGCGTGGCGCAGGTTCTACCGGCCATGCGGACGCTGGACCACCTCGAGAAAATGGCAACGGGCGCGAGGTAACGCGCCGCCGCTCATGCAGGGGGGCTGCTGGTCGCGATGCGGGATCGCAAGCCAACCTGCCATTGCAGCTGCTGAACTTCCAGCGCGCCTTCCCACTTCGATATCACGATCGTGGCCACGCTGGTCATTCCAGCGCAATTACCGCTGTGCGGCGGGCTTGGCTGCGTCCAGCCTGGCAGCCAGGCGCGGGTAGACGCGGCGCGCGTTGCCCTCGAAGATCTTCGTTTTGTCGCCAGCACTCAACGGCAACGCATCGATGTAACGTTTCGTGTCGTCGTAGTAATGGCCGGTGCGCGGGTCGATGCCGCGCACCGCGCCAACCATTTCCGATCCGAACAGGATGTTCTCGACGGGTATGACTTTGAGCAGCAGCTCGATTCCGGGCAGGTGGTACACGCACGTGTCGAGAAACACATTCTTCAGCAGCAGTTCCTCGAGCGGCGGACGCTTGAGATCCTGCGCAAGCCCGCGATAGCGGCCCCAGTGGAACGGCACCGCGCCGCCGCCGTGCGGAATGATGAACCGCAGGGTCGGAAAATCCTTGAACAGATCCGAAGTCAGGAACTGCATGAACGCGGTCGTGTCGGCGTTGATGTAGTGAGCGCCGGTCGCGTGGAAATTCGGGTTGCAGGAGGAGCTCACGTGCACCATGGCGGGCACGTCGAGCTCGACCATCTTCTCGTAGAGCGGATACCAGTGCCGGTCGGTGAGGGGCGGGGAATTCCAGTGGCCGCCGGAAGGATCCGGATTCAGATTGCAGCCGATGAACCCGAGCTCCTCCACACACCTCACGAGCTCCGCAGCGCTGTTGACGGGTGCCACGCCGGGCGATTGCGGAAGCTGGCAGACGCCGACGAAATTATCGGGATATAGGCCGCAGACGCGATGGATCAGGTCATTGCAGACGCGCGACCAGTTCAGGCTCGTGGTCTCGTTGCCGATGTGATGCGCCATCGCCGAGGCGCGCGGGGAGAAAATCGTCAGATCGGTGCCGCGCTCGCGCTGCAGCTTCAGTTGGGCGTTCTCGAGACTGTCCCGGATCTGCTCGTCGCTGATGTTCAGCCGGGTGCCGGGTGCAGGCAGCGAGGCCTGCTTGAGGCCCGCGATCTGAGCGTCCCGATACTTCTGCAGCTCGCCCGGCGCCGTGGTGTAGTGGCCATGACAATCGATGATCATTGGAGCTTCCTGAAGAGCGCAGCGCTTCGTAAACGACGTTGGCGTCCATGATAGCCAAGGGCCTTCCACATCGAAACTGCGTGCGTTTATCGGCGCGCTGCGCGAACGTGCACGGCCCGAGGCACGGCGGCGGGCGCGCATTGGTCCGAAAGTCTCCAAGTGCAGACAAGCGGCGGACGGTCAGATATGTTTTCATGCGCAGCGCGCGCAGGACTTTGGGACGACTCGCGCAATGCCGCGCAGTTGCGTGGGTTGAACGCGCCGGCGAACCGGCGGTTCGGTAGTGAACTGGAGTGTATGGTGGAATTACGACCTCTCGGCAAGACCGGCGAGCGCCTGTCCGCGGTCGGCTTCGGGTGCATGGGACTGATTGGCTGGTACGGCGCGCGCAATGACGCGGAATCCCGTGCGACGCTGCTCGAAGCCATCGATGGCGGCATGAATCATTTCGACACGGCGGCTTCGTACCAGCAGGGGGAGAACGAGCGCTTCGTCGGGTCGCTGCTGCGTGACCGGCGCGACGCCGTCTTTCTCGCGACGAAGTACGGCATCACGCGTAACGCGGAAGGTGCGCTCGAGATCGACAATCGACCCGAATCGATCCGTACCTCCTGCGAGGCCAGCCTGGAGCGCCTGGGCATGGAACGCATCGATCTGTTCTACCTGCACCGGATCGATCCGGCCGTGCCGATCGAGGAGTCGGTGGGCGCTCTCAAGGAGCTCGTCAAGGCCGGCAAGATCCGCTATGCGGGCCTTTCGGAGTGCAGCGTACAGACGCTGCGGCGCGCCTGCGCCGTGCATCCCATCGCTGCCGTACAAAGCGAATACTCGTTATGGTCGCGGGAGCCCGAAGACGGCATGCTCGCGGCGTGCCGCGAGCTGGGCGTTGGTTTCGTGGCCTACAGTCCGCTCGGGCGTGGGTTTCTCGCCGGGAATTTCCGCACCCTGAAAGATCTGCCCCCCGACGATCATCGCCGCCAGGTGCCCCGTTTTCAGGACGGGAGCGTGGAGCACAACGCCGCCATCGCCGCTCTCATTCGCGAGCTCGCGCGCCGCAAAGGCTGCACACCCGCGGAGCTCGCACTCGCGTGGGTTTTGGCGCAGGGAGTTCTGACGATCCCCGGAATGAAGACGCGCACGCATCTCGCCGAGAATGTCGGCACGCTGGAACTCACGCTGTCCCGTGCAGAGCAGAAGGAGATCAGTGCGCAGATCCAGGCGCTCACCGTACACGGTGACCGACACGCGCCCGCGATGATGCAGGCGTTCGACGGCTGAGAGCGACTGCGGCTCAAACGGCGCGCGCGGCTCAGCGGTATTCGAGCCCGAGCGCTTTGAGCTTCTCGCGCATCTTGTAAAGGTCGAGTCCCAACTCGCCGGACGCGAGTCGCTTGCGCTTTTCCTCTTCCGCGTCGACGCGTTGCTTGGAAGCTGCCGCGATTTTCACGGCCTCCGCGCGGTTCACCGCAACTACGCCGTCATCGTCGGCGACGATCACATCGCCCGGCTCGATGCGTTGGCCGGCGCAGATGATCGGCACGTTGACCGCGCCGAGACTGGCCTTGACCGTACCCTGGGCCCAGATGTTCTTGCTCCAGACCGGGAATTTCATCTGCGTCAACGTAGAGACGTCGCGGACGCCCGCATCGATGATGAGCGCCTTGACACCGCGCGCCTGCAAAGACGTCGCGAGCAGATCGCCGAAGTAACCATCGGAGCAGGGCGAGCTCGGCGCGACGACGAGCACATCGCCGGGACGGCACACCTCGACCGCAACATGCAGCATCCAGTTATCGCCCGGCGGCACGAGCACAGTCACCGCGCAGCCAGATATCGCCGCACCCGTGTAGATCGGGCGCATATAAGCGGCGAGCAGACCCGTCCGTCCCTGCGCCTCGTGAACAGTGGCGACTCCATAACCGCCCAATGCCTCGGTGGCAACCGGGTCCGGACGCGCAATCTCGCGCATGACGACGTGCTTGTTAATAACGGCTCCGACGCAGGTTGAAGTGAAGCTTCGCGAACGAAATGCGAGAGCGGATTATAGCCAGCCGTCGAACTCGTGGCCACGCAGGCGTGCGGATAACGTACGAAACATTGCGAGCAAAGCCACGCGGGAATGCCAACAAAAAATGCTCGGGATCGCAAGTTCCGACCCCGAGCGGTAACCGTCCGCGGAAGGCGGGGGCCGCCTCGTGTTACTTCGTTTCGCCTGCTCCCTTGACGTCCACGTCGCCCGGATTCTCCAGCACCATCATGACGACCCTGCGATTCTTCGCGCGGCCCGCAGGAGTGTTGTTGTCGGCGACCGGATGCGCCTTGCCGTAGCCTTTGGCGGAGAGCTGGCTGGCTGGCACGCCCTGGCTCACCAGGTAGTCTCGCACTGAGTTGGCGCGCTTGTCGGACAGGAGAAGGTTGTACCTGGCGGAACCGGTAGAGTCCGTAAACCCCTGCAGCTCGATCCTCAGGCGCGGATGTTTGACGAGGCCCGCCGCTACATCATTGAGCACCGGCCGCGAATCGCCGGTCAGCACCGCGGAGTTCGTCTCGAACGTGACACCTTCCAGAGTGATCGAGCCCCTCTGCGGACATCCGTACTGATCCACCGCGACACCCGGTGGCGTTCCGGGGCAACGATCGATGTTGTCGGGGACTCCATCGTGGTCGCTATCGGGCGGACTCGTGGCCACCGGCGGGGCGGGTGCCGGCTCGGCCCGTGCCGCCGGCGGTGGCGGTGGCGGCGGAGCTGCCACGGGCGGCGGAGCGCGTCCCGGTCCGAAGGAGAATACGAAACCCATCGTCCCGATGTAGTCGTGCAGATGCCCGGTAATGCCGGTGTCATCCCAACGGACCTTGATATCCGGCTTCAGAGAGAAGCTGCGCGACGCGTCGCCGTTCTCCCAGAGCTTGATGAACGCGCCGAGACCGGCCTCGGCTACGAAGTCGGTGGACCAGCGGGCGAGACTCGGAGCGTTGCGCTGCACGCCCCCGCCAACCGCAATGTACGGGGCAAACACGCCCGGGCGGTTGAATACGCGCAGCACGTCGATAGTGGCGTCGTAGAGACGCAGGTGGCCCGGATCGAGCTCGTCTTTGAGGCGTACGCTGTTGAGGTTGACCTCCGTGGTCCAGTCCTCGGAGAGGTTGTAGCCGAAGCCGACCCCGTAGAGCCAGTCATGTTCCTTCGTCCCGCGGCCGTGGCTGGCGGAGATGCCGCCTACCGCGGGATCGATGTAGAAATGCCCTACTTCGTCCCCGGCCGAGGCCACGACAGGTGCGCAGGCCAGCAGGGCGTACAGTGCAAAACGTCTCATCAGCAAAGCTCCTTGGACCCAATCCTCTTGCTCGCGGCAGATTTTTGACGTGCGTTGCAACGATGCAACGTTCCGCGAGTGATGGTGGTTACGGCACTGCTATAACCCCAAAAGGGAGGCCGGGTTCCGGTGCTGCACTACGGTATTTGAATTGCCGGCCTTTCCGTTGCGCTGGCGATACAACCGCTGACGACCGTAATCAGCGATAGCTTGGCAAAAGAAAGTCCGCGAGGGACTGCACGGCGGGCAGGCGAATGGCCTTGGCGGCAGCGGCGATGTCGTCCGCAAGGAGTCGATCGGCCTCCGCGAAGGGCACCTCGGCGCGCAAAGCGTCATGGGCGTGCTGCAGGGAGGGGGATGTCTTGAGCGGTTTCCGGAAATCGATTCCCTGGCATCCGGCGAGGAATTCGATAGCAATGATGTTGAGCGCATTCGCCGTCATGGTGAGCACGCGTCGCGCGCCATGTGTTGCCATGCTGACGTGATCTTCCTGGTTCGCCGACGTTGGAATGCTGTCGACGCTGGCGGGGTGGCACAGCATCCGATTCTCAGCGACGAGCGCGGCCGCCGTCACCTGGGCCATCATGAATCCCGAGTTCACCCCGCTGTCGAGCGCGAGGAAGGCCGGCAGCCCACTCATCTTTGGATCGACCAACAGTGCAACGCGGCGCTCGGCGATCGAGCCGACCTCCGCACAGGCCAGGGCGAGGATATCGGCCGCGAAGGCGACGGGCTCCGCATGAAAGTTGCCGCCCGAGAGGACCTCATCGGTCCCTGAGAAAATGAGCGGATTGTCGGTCACCGCATTCGCCTCCGTCGCGAGAGTGGCTGCGGTCTGTGTCATGAGGTCGAGACAGGCGCCCATCACCTGCGGCTGACAGCGCAGGGAGTAGGGGTCCTGGACGCGTTCGCAGGTTCGGTGCGATTCCCGGATCTCGCTACCGGCGAGCAGCTCGCGATAGACCTCCGCGACGCGGGTCTGGCCGTCGTGCCCGCGCAGATGGTGGATCCGGGGATCGAAGGGCACGTCGCTGCCTTGCAGCGCGTCCAGGGAGATCGAGCCGCTCACCATGGCCGCGGCGAAGACCTCTTCGAGCTCGAAGAGTCCGGCCAGCGCCAGGGCGGTCGATACCTGCGTGCCGTTGAGCAGCGCCAGTCCTTCCTTCGGGCCCAGCTCGACCGGTGCGATTTTTTTTCCGGCCAGAAGCTCCGCGGCCGGTCGAATCTGTCCACCATGACGGATGGTGCCGAGCCCGATCGTCGGTAACGAAAGATGCGCAAGCGGCGCAAGATCTCCGGAGGCGCCCACGGACCCCTGCGCGGGGACGCATGGATAGAGCTCGTTATTGATGAGCTGCTCGAGGAACTGCGCCAGCTTGGCGCTCACACCGGAGAAGCCACGGCTCAGGCTCGCCAGCTTGAGGACCAGGACGAGTCGCACGATGGCATCGTCGAGAAGCGGTCCGACGCCGGTGCTGTGCGAGAGAATGATGTTCCTTTGCAGGAGTGCCCGTTGCGAGCCCGGAATCCGGGTATGCGCCAGAAGGCCGAACCCGGTGTTGATTCCGTATGCGGGAAGATCGCCGGAGGCGAGTCGGGACGTCGCCGCGTGTGAATCGTGCACGGCGCGCAGGGCGCTCTCGTGGATGCGTACCTTCACCGGACCCGCATACACGCGCCGCAGCTCGCCCAGTGTGAGTGGACGCGACCCGAGTTGTAATGAAAAGTGTTCCGTCATGGCAGGATCCTTCCCGCCCGGACGACTGTCCGGCGGGGGTTGAAACCGATCCAGTAGCCGAGCTCCTCGATGGAGCGGACATTCCAGATCACGAAGTCGGCGGCGTGGCCGGCGGCCAGTATTCCGCGTTCACTGTGCACCCCGAGCGCACGCGCGGCATTGCGCGTCACGCCCGCAAGAGCCTCTTCCGAGGTGAGACCGAACAGCCGGGTCGCCATGCTCATCGTCAGAAGCAGCGAGGATGCCGGCGCGGAGCCCGGGTTGCAGTCGCTGGCGATCGCCATGCGCACGCCGGCGGCGCGCAATGCCGCGATGGGCGGCTTGTGGTCATCGGCCAGGCAGTAGAAAGCGACCGGTAACAAAACAGCAACGGTCCCCGCGTAGGCCAGCGCCGCCGCGTCTTCCTCCGTTGCATACTCGAGGTGATCACACGACAGCGCGCGATGACGCGTCGCCATTTGCGTACCCCCGAGGTTAGTCAGCTGCTCGGCATGCATCTTCACGGGCAGATGCAGCGCACGCGCGGCGTCGAACAGCCGCTCGGACTGCGCAACGCTGAAGCCGATGCTTTCGCAGAAGACGTCCACTGCGTCGATGAGGCCCTCCGAGGTCAACTCTGGCAGCCATTCTTCGACGATCGTGTCGATGTATGCGTCAGCGCGGCCGGTGAATTCGGGGGGCACCGTGTGAGCGGCAAGCAATGTCGTCTTTATCGTGACGGGATAGGCTTGCTCGAGCGCGCGCGCGGTGCGGAGCATCTTCGCCTCGTCGGCGAGTGTCAGTCCGTACCCCGATTTGATTTCAACAGTGGTGACGCCTTCTGCCAGCAGCGCCTCCAAGCGCGGCGCGCTCGCCTCGAAAAGCTCCTGCGGGGAGGCGCTGCGCACCGCTCGCATCGTGGAGAGAATGCCGCCGCCGCTGCGGGCGATTTCCGCATAGGAGCTGCCGCGCAGTCGTTGCGCATACTCATTGGCCCTGGTGCCGGCGAATACGAGGTGAGTGTGGCAGTCGATGAGGCCGGGCGTGACCCACGCGCCGCCCAAGTCGTGCCGCTCGTAGGTATCCCCGGCGGGCGCCGCCGGCACATCTGCTTCAGCACCGACCCATTCAATGCGTGCCCCGCGGGTCAACAATGCGCCGCGCCCGATGGCTTGCATCGAGTCGTTACAGGTGGCGAGTCGTGCGTTGCGCCAGAGCTTCAGTGATTCAGTCATTTTAGGGGTTCCGTGCTTTACGCAAGCGCAGCCCCGATTAAAAAAGGCACTTTCCAGGCACGCCGTGGATCCGTCCCTGGAGGCTCACGAAACAGCGTCCTGTTTTTTAGCGCCTCGGAAACTGCCCTTTTTGCGTGCGTCCGCGCCCGACGTGCGATTTTCATAATGTTAGGCTAAGGCCCGAGAAACGGCAGCTCGAGCCCGTGTTCGCGCGCGCACTCGATAGCGGTCTCGTAACCCGCGTCGGCGTGGCGCATGACACCCGTGGCTGGATCGTTCCACAACACGCGCTCGATGCGACGAGCGGCGGCCGGCGTGCCGTCGCAAACAATTACAACGCCCGCGTGCTGTGAATAACCCATGCCGACACCGCCGCCATGGTGAATGGACACCCATGTTGCGCCGCTGGCGGTGTTGAGGAGCGCATTCAACAGCGGCCAGTCGGCCACTGCATCCGAGCCGTCACGCATGGCTTCGGTCTCGCGGTTTGGGCTCGCCACGGAGCCGGAGTCCAGGTGGTCGCGGCCGATGACGACAGGCGCCTTCAATTCCCCTTTGGCCACCATCTCGTTGAACGCGAGTCCGAGCCGGTGCCGGTCGCCCAGGCCCACCCAACAGATGCGGGCGGGCAGTCCCTGGAACTGGATACGCTCGCGCGCCATATCCATCCAGTGATGCAGGTGTTTGTCGTCAGGCAACAGCTCCTTCACCTTCGCGTCGGTGCGGTAGATGTCCTCGGGGTCGCCGGACAGGGCCGCCCAGCGGAAAGGCCCCACGCCGCGGCAGAACAACGGCCGGATGTAGGCCGGCACGAAGCCGGGGAAGGCAAAGGCATCCTTCACTCCCGCGTCGAACGCCACCTGCCGCAGGTTGTTGCCATAGTCGAAAGTCGGAATCCCCGCGCGGTGAAACTGCAGCATCGCCTCGACGTGCCTGGCCATCGAGGCGCGCGCCTCCTGCGCCACGAGCGCGGGATTTTCCACGCGCAGGCGGTCCCACTGCTCGAGGCTCCACCCGCCGGGGAGGTAGCCATTCACGGGGTCGTGGGCGGAGGTCTGGTCGGTGACGGCATCCGGCCGCACTCCGCGGCGGAGCAATTCCGGCAGCACCTCGCAGGCGTTGCCCAGCAGCCCGACCGATACGGGCCGCCCGTCGAGCCGTGATCTTTCCAGGATCTCCAGCGCTTCAGCCAGCGTGGCCGCCTGCACATCCAGATATCGCGTCTGCAGGCGCTTGGCGATGCGCTCCGGCCGGCATTCGACGGCCAGCATAGATGCGCCGGCCATCGTGGCCGCGAGCGGCTGCGCGCCTCCCATGCCGCCCAGGCCGGCCGTAAGCACCCAATTGCCGGCGAGGTTGCCACCGAAGTGCTGGCGACCCATCTCCACGAAGGTCTCGTACGTGCCCTGCACGATTCCCTGACTGCCGATGTAGATCCAGGAACCGGCCGTCATCTGGCCGAACATCATGAGGCCCTTGCGGTCCAAGGCGTTGAAGTGCTCCCAGTCGGCCCAGCGCGCCACCAGGTTCGAGTTCGCGAGCAGCACGCGTGGTGCATCGGTGTGCGTGCGGAACACGCCGACGGGCTTGCCGGACTGGATCAGCAGCGTTTCGTCTTCTGCGAGGGCCCGCAAGGCCGCCACGATCTGGTCGAAGCATTGCCAGTTGCGGGCCGCCTTCCCGATGCCCCCGTAGACGACGAGCTCCTCGGGGCGTTCCGCGACCTCCGGGTCGAGATTGTTCAGCAACATGCGCAGAGCAGCTTCCGACAGCCAGTTGCGGCAGCTGATCACGGGACCGCGCGGTGCGCGTAGCGGTGCTCGGGGAGGGGTGTCAGACATTGGATGACCTCGGCTGAAACGCCCCGGACAGCTCGTAGCGAGAGCCGGGATGATAAAGATCCGCGACGGTGGCGATCCGCCCAAAACTCCACGTGCGCCGCATGATCAGCAGGCAGGCGTCGCCGGTCTCGAGCTTCAACATGCGGCGGATGCGCTTGTCCGGCATCATGGCGCGGACGATGTGCTCGGCGCGCTGCAACGGCGCTGCCTGCATGAGGTATTCGTGCGGCGTCGTGCGGGAGAAGTCGTTGCGCAGATAGCCGGGGACCACGGTCGGATTCACGTAGCGGTCCTCGACCTGCAGCGGCACGCTGCCCTCGAAATGAATGAGGAGCGAGTGATCGAGCTTCGCTCCGGGAGCCACGCCACAGCGCTCGGCCAATTCGCGCGAGGCGCTCAGGGAGCCGTGGGAGACGACCCTGGCGAGATATTCATGCCCGCGCGAGCGGATCTCGTCGGCGATGTTGCGCACCTCCAGCGGATGCGCATGAGCGCGCTGCTCGGCGACGAAGGTGCCAACACCGGCGATCCGTACCAGCACTCCGTCGGCCGCCAATTCGCGTAACGCGCGATTCGCCGTCATGCGGGAAACGTCCAGTTCCCGCACCAGCTCATTCTCGGAGGGTACGCGCTCGCCAACGCCCAGCGCGCCCGCGGAGATCCGCGCGAGAACGAACTGTTTGACCTGCAGATAGCGGGCGGCTGCGGGGGGCACGGCCACGTCGAGGCTCACCTTCCAATGGAGACGGTGCCTTGAATCCTGCCATTGCGCCCCGAGGTTGTCTATACAAGTCTAGTCGTCCCTTTGCCGGCCGGTGCTGCCACTATTAATGCCTCGGAGGCGTATTACGGGTTTCACTGCGCGCCCGGTTTGGGTAGAATGCGCGCCCCCTCGGGCCTCGGCCGGTTGGGGCGGATGGTGCCGGCGCTCTTTTCGGGAGCGGGGCGTGGGACTCGCAGCGGGGTGTCCATCCGAAAGTGCTTGACCAGAAAGCCCCCCGAGGGGCTTTTGTTTTTTGGGCCTCGCGGCCCATTTTTGTTTGTAGTGGCGGGAAGATAGCGATGACGGCGACCTTGCGAGAGCGGCTCATCGTCCTCATTGAGCCTCTGCTCGAGAGGCTGGGGTACGAGCTCGTCGAGCTCGAGTATTCCGCTGGGCGCAAGAGCGCGGTGGTGCGCCTGTTCATCGATCGGCCCGAGGGGATAAGAGTCGAGGACTGCGAGAGTGCGAGCCGGGAAGTGGCGGCGCTGCTCGATGTCGAGGATCCTGTTCCCACCGCGTATACGCTCGAGGTGTCATCGCCCGGATTCGACCGGGTGCTGCGCAAGCCGGCGCATTTCGCGCGTTTTGCGGGCGAGCGTGTGTTCGTCGAGTTGAATGTGACGCGGGATGCGGGGCGCCGCCGCTATACGGGGACGCTGGTAGCCGTGAACGAGTCAGGTATCACGTTGGAAGTCGATAAAGAGAAAGTTGAAGTGCCGTTCGCGCAGATCGGCAAAGCAAGGCTCGCCTCCTGACAGCGGCGCGGGGCTTGCATCTTACGGCGCGCTGCGCGCCGCTATGTGGACGGGCTGCGCGCCTAGCGCGTAAGTCCGTAAGTCCTGCGCGTAGCGCATGAGGTAGAAAGTGAACAAGGAAATTTTGATGGTTGTCGATGCCGTCTCCAACGAGAAGGGCGTCGACAAGGAAGTGATCTTCGAGGCTCTCGAAGCCGCACTGGCGTCCGCCACCCGCAAGAAACACGGGGAAGAGTGGGATGCGCGCGTGTCCATCGACCGCAAAAGCGGCGACTACGAGACGTTCCGCCGCTGGAAAGTCTTCGCCGACGACTCGAAGGAGCTGGAAGTCCCGGAGCGCGAGCTGCGGCTGGACGATGCGCGCGAGCTCGACCCCAATGTCGAGGTCGGCGGGCATGTCGAGGAGCCGATGGAGTCGGTGGCTTTCGGCCGCATCGCGGCCCAGCAGGCGAAGCAGGTCATCGTGCAGAAAGTGCGCGAGGCCGAGCGCGCCCAGGTGGTGGACGCCTACAACGACCGCGTCAGCACGCTGGTGAGCGGAGTTGTCAAACGCGTCGATCGTAACGGCATCTACGTGGACCTCGGCAGTAATGCCGAAGGATTCATCCCGCGCACCGACATGATCCCGCGCGAGCAGGTGAAGCCCCAGGACCGTATCAAGGCGTTTCTGAAAGAAGTCCGCTCCGAGCCGCGCGGCCCGCAGCTGTTCCTGACCCGCACGGCGCCGGAATTCCTCATGGAGCTGTTCAAGCTCGAGGTGCCGGAAGTCGGCCAGGGTCTCATTCAGATCCTCGGCGCTGCCCGCGATGCCGGCGTGCGCGCGAAGATCGCGGTACGCAGCAACGATCCCCGCGTCGACCCCGTCGGCGCCTGTGTCGGTATGCGCGGATCGCGTGTGCAGGCGGTGTCGAACGAGATCGCCGGCGAGCGTGTGGACATCATTCCGTACGATGAGAACCCCGCGCAGTTCGTCATCAATGCGATGTCGCCGGCGGAGGTCATGTCCATCGTCGTGGACGAGGACTCGCACAGCATGGATATCGCCGTTTCCGAGGAAAAGCTGTCGCAGGCCATCGGCCGCGGCGGCCAGAACATCCGCCTCGCCAGTCAGCTCTCGGGCTGGGACCTGAATGTCATGACGGAGTCGGATGCGGAAGCGAAGAGCGAGACCGAAGCCAAGGAGCTGGTGCAGAACTTCATGAAACAGCTCGACGTCGACGAGGACGTCGCGACGATCCTGGCGCAGGAAGGCTTCTCGACCGTCGAGGAAATCGCCTACGTGCCGCAGTCGGAGCTTGCGGGGATCGAGGAGTTCGATGAGGGAATCGTCAAGGAGTTGCGCAACCGCGCGCGCGACGTGCTGCTGACGCAGGCGATCGCGAGCGAGGAGACGCTCGACCAGTCGATGCCGGCGGACGATCTGCTGCTGCTGGAGGGCATGAGCCCTGATCTGGCGCTCGCCCTGGCGCGGCGCGGAGTACGCACGCGGGAGGATCTCGCCGACCAGGCGGTGGACGATCTTGCGGACATCGAAGGCCTGACGGCTGAACAAGCCGGCAAGCTGATCATGACAGCACGCGCCCCCTGGTTCGATGCGGGCCACTGACGGACGGTGCGAGGTTTTTAGCCTATGGCAGAAGTAACAGTTTCTCAATTCGCCGACGTCCTGAAGGTACCCGTCGACCGGCTGCTCGTGCAGCTCGATCAAGCGGGCATCAAGGTGTCAGGCCCCGACGATCGCATCAGCGATGATGCGAAGCTCGAGTTGCTCACGCACCTGCGCCGCAGTCACGGCAGCGGGGATGACGGTGACGCCGCGCCTCGCAAGATCACGCTCAAGCGAAAGACGCAAAGCGAAATCAAGCTCGCGAGCGTGCAGGGGCGCGCGCGCACGGTAAACGTGGAAGTACGTACCCAGCGCACCTAC
>JAQGOC010000307.1 GCA_028293805.1 Gammaproteobacteria bacterium | reverse complement strand
ATTCAATACGCGATCCGCTTCTGACGTGTGACTGCGGGAGCCGCTACATGTACGCACCCTCGATGAAGATACTTGCTGCAGCGCTGCTGTGCGTGGCGAGTGCCAGCGCCCGCTGCGCAGATTTGTACGTCATCTGTAACCCTGGCGTGTCGCTGACCGCGGCCGATGTGCGCGATGTTTTTCTGGGAGACAAGCAGTTTTCCGGGACCGTCAAGCTGTTGCCGGTCGATAACGTCGCGGCACAGCAGATCTTCCTGCAGACCGTCCTGAAAATGGACGCCGCAAAATATTCGACGGTCTGGACGAAGAAGGCGTTCCGCGATGGGTTGAATCCACCCCCGGTCCAGGGTAGCGACGCCGAGGCCCTGGCATACGTCAGACGCACGCCCGGTGCCTGCACTTACACCAGTCTGGCGACCACTCCTGGCGTGGTGGTCATCTCAAAGTATTGAGAATGAGGCTCAGACATGAAGCGCTGGACAGACAACCTGGTCGCTGTGCAATACCTGATGGTCGTTTTGCCGGTCACGCTGGTGCTGATCGGGCAGAGTGTGGCAGATGCCAGGCGCGCGAATGCCTTGGCGCACTCGAGCCCCCTGCAGGCACTGGCGAGCAACGTACGTGCGAGTTACAAGGAATTCGAGAACGGTGCGGCTGATGCGGTCGATACCGGAGCGCTGAGCACGCAATCCGTCGATGCGCTGGCGGAAGCTGCCAGTCGCCTCAGAGAGCTGGTGAGCGCAGATCCGGCCGGGCGCTTTACCGAAGCCCTGAATTCCGTCTCCAGTCTGGCTGAAGCGGTGCCGCGCGGCGCGACGCTTGCGGCTCTCATGCCATTGCGCGCACGCATCAAGTCGGCTGACACCCTCACCCGGACGCTCGATGGGACACTCACCGCCGAGAACCAGGCAGTCATTCAGGATGCCATCCGCTCCGCCCACATCGAGAAGATCCTGGTTCCCCTTGCCATTCTACTCAGCATTGCGGTGACGGCGGTGTTTGTTCTGGCTACTCAGCGGCGCCTGCGGGCGCGCCTGGAAGCCGAAGAGCTCGCCGCATCGGAGGTCCTGCGCATCAAGAATGCGCTCGACAACTGCAGTGTTGGCATCATGGTGGCCGATGCCGAACGCACAGTGGTCTACGCAAATCGTGCCGCCGTTGAACGCTTGAGGCGTTCCGAAGCGAACAAACTGTCGCTTGCTCTGCCATTCTCGACCAGCACGTTGATCGGTACCCCCCTGGATGTCATCCTTGGTGACCACGCGGCCAAAGGCCCGGCGACAAGCTCCCGGAAAGTGCGCCTCGAGCTCGGAGGGCGGATCTATTTCGTCAGCGAGGATCCGGTTCTGGACCCGGCCGGCCGGCCGGTGGGCTGGGTCATCGAGTGGTCGGATCGGACCGAAGAAGTGGCACTCGAACAGGAGGTCGCCCGCATCGTCGAAGCCGCCGCATGCGGGGACTTCCACGATCGAATCTCCCTCGGGGCCGACGGACACAATTCGGTCGAGAACCCATTCACCACCCAGCTTGCAGGCAGCATCAACAAGGTAATGCAGACGAGCGAGACGGGCCTGAAGGACATCGCCCGCGTGCTGCAGGCTCTGGTGCAAGGCGATCTGACCGAGCGGATCGACAGCGATTATGGTGGCACGTTCGGTGAATTGAAGGATTACTCCAACCGGACTACTGCCCGCCTGCAGGAAGTGGTCGGGCGCATAAAGTCAGCCGCCGCGGCCATCGATGGAGCCACGAATAGCTTGTACGCCGGCAGCACGGACCTCAGTGCGCGCGCTGAGACCTTGGCCGAGCGGATCGAGGAGACATCGAACGCAATGCGGGAGCTGTCGACTACGGTGCGCTCAAACGCGGATGACGCTCGCCAGGCGGATCAGTTTGCCTCGGGCGCCGCGACAGTGGCCGCCAAGGGCGGCACGGCCGTTGCGCGGGCCGTCAGCACCATGGAGGAAATCTCCGAATCCTCACGAAAGATCGCGCAAATCATCGCCGTCGTGGATGAAATTGCATTTCAGACGAACCTGCTGGCGCTGAATGCCGCCGTCGAAGCTGCGCGCGCCGGCGAGCATGGCCGCGGTTTCGCCGTGGTTGCCTCCGAGGTCCGCAATCTCGCGAGTCGCAGCGCGGCGGCCGCCCGCGAGATAAAGAAGTTGATCAGCGACTCGGTGGACAGAGTCTCCGAGGGCATGGCACTCGTGAAGACCGCCGGCACGACCATGAGCGAAGCGGTTGCAGCAGTGCAACGGGTCACGGAGCTGATCAGCCGGATTTCCTCGGCGTCACAATTACAGAGCCGGGATATTGAAAGCCTGGGCGATGTCATGAAGCAAATGCACGACGTCACGCGCAAGAACACCGAACTGGTCGGTGATTCGGCCGCCGCGGTAGAGTCGTTGCACAACCAGGCCGCAGCGCTCGTCGCAAGCGTCGCGGTGTTTACGCTCGAGCGGGTCCAGAGCGATCGAGCTCGCCCGCACGACCCGGCGCCGTTCCCGGGCGCGCAAGCCGCCATGGCGTGATCCGCCCGCGTAGGATGTCCCCATCCGGCGCAGTTGCGCGACGTCGGACATCGCTGTCGCGCCCCGGAATGCGCCCCCTGTAATCATCACCTGGGCAAGAAGGTTGCGGTAGGACGATTACTACACCGGCTTCACGCGAGATCTGCTAGTCGTTGCCCTTTACCTTTTCTAACCTGCCGGAGCGTCGCCTTTGATCACGTTCGGCGGGTTATGCCGTCCACCGTCATCCGCTTCTTCAGGTATGAGCCTGCGAGCCGGCAGTTGCTCATCGTCTTTCAATCGGGGCGGCGCTACGCTTACGAGGACGTCCCCGCAGAAACGTTTACGGCGCTGAAGGCCTCCCGTTCCAAAGGCGAGTTCTTCAATTCCCACATTCGAGGCCATTTCCGCTTCGTACGGGACCCGCTCCCCACCAGCTGAATGGCAAGCGAGCGCGGCTGCTTGCGCGGGCGCTCACGCAAAACTGGGCCGCTCCGGCCCGGAGCCGAAACCGGCCGCCGTGAATCGCTGCTCGAGCTTCGCCAACAGCGCGGAACGCAATGTATCCCGGCTCGCCGCATCAGGCGCCTGAATCCTCAGTTCCAACACCGCGGCCGTGGGTTCCACCTTTGTCAGGAAACAGCCGCTGACGGCCTTCTCACCCGCGGTCTGCCTGGCAACATCGATGGCGAGCTTACGGGCCGCTTCGAGGTCGGCATCGCGATTCACGCGAATGACAACGGTCATGGACCAGGGCGCGTAGGTGGTGTTCAGGTTGATGGTCACCTGGCTCGCTGCAACACTGTTTGGCAGGACGATGAAGCGTCCGTCGGAAGTGCGAAGTGTCGTGTAGCCCAGAGAGATCAATTCGACCACGCCGATCTCGGTACCGGTCGGCGCGGCAACTTGCAGCGTATCGCCCAGGCGGAACGGCCTGTAAATCGTTATCGAGACCCCCGCCACCAGATTTCCCAGCGTGCTTTGCGCAGCCAGGCCGATGACGACGGAGGCAACGCTCGCGCCTGCCAGGAGGGCGTTACCCAGCGAGCGCAGCACAGGAATCAAGTGCGCATAAAGAATGAGGAGGATCACCCAGATCAGCGCAGATCCGAACTGCTGCAGGAAGCTGATCGTAGTCCGATCGATGTGCCCCTGACGCGTCAGGGCCGCGTGCACGGTCACGCGCAACCCGCGCGAAATCAGCATGGCCGCCGCCAGAAAAACGATGAGGTAGACCAGCGCTCCCAACAGGGTGTCGGGCTTCAAGAACGAGAGTACGTCGTGCTCACCCAGCTTCAGATCGTGCATGGCTGATTGGATGCGGCGACAGCCGTCAGGTATGACACAGGACCTCAGCACTTCGTGTGCCCGGGCCGACACCACCGCACTGGCGGTGTGCCTACGCGAACTTCGTTCGCTGTTCGTCGCCGCAGATGTCGCGGGCCGTAACGCGATCGCGTCCGCGGTGCTTGCTCTCGTAGAGGGCCATGTCTGCCTCTCCCACCATCCGCTCTGCCAAGCCCTGGAGGCCCCGCGGCACGGGATCGAGCGCACAAACTCCAAAACTCGCGCTGATCGAGATTTGCTTCGAGAGGACATCGAAGGTTGCGGTCCGGACGCGCTTGCGTAACCGGTTGGCAACAATACACGCCTCGGCCGGAGAGGTATCGGGAAACACGACAGCGAATTCCTCGCCTCCCAGTCTGGCCACCCAGTCCTTTCCCAGACGCAGACTGGTGCTGATCCGCGCCGTAAACTGCTTCAGTACCTGGTCACCGGCCTGGTGCCCATGGCAATCGTTTACGCGTTTGAAATGATCGATGTCGCACATCACCAGCGCGAGCGGCTTGCGCAGCCGCACCGCTCGTTCGACTTCGCGCGGAAAGTGTTCTTCGAAGAAGCCACGGCGCCCCGCTCGAGTCAATTCGTCGACCGTGGACAATATGCAGTTGTCCTTCAGCGCCATTTGCAACGACGCCGCAAGATCAGCGATGCGGCGCGCGATCGTCAGATGGGCCCAGAAGTGCTCACCGCGGGCATCACTCGGCATGCAGTCGTTAGCCCCGGCGCGCAGCGCTTCTGATTCCGGCAATTCGCCGGGACTGCCCACAAATACGATGTGCGTGGCGGCGCCTGACAGCAACTGGCGCGCATTGCGAATGAGCTCGAGATTGTCGGTGAACAGCAGCGCGTGAACGCGAGTCGCAAGGAGTTCGAGCGCATCGCCGGCGCTTTCGGGAGCATCCGTTTCGAGGTTCGCCATGCGCAGCAGGCCCATGAAACGGTCCCGCGTCTGCTTGGCCTCGATCAGCAGTAGTGCGGCGGGAGTCGGTGGAGAGCGCAGCATGAGGGTGGCTCTCCCCGATGGCGCCTGCCGGAGCGTGTCGTCGAGCACCGAGCGCCGCGCCAACAGGTGCTCAGCCGCCCCGCTGGCTGTATCCATGGGCTGCTCCGCCTGATCTGCCGATCTTCGGCCACAGAGCGCACTATGTTCGAGCGCGTCCTCAGCGTGCACCTGCCGAACCGTGAGCTCGGCATCGAGAGCGTTGTCCTCGACGATCGGTAAGGCCATGGACTGAAAATAAACTGCTTGCGGGTGATGTGACAATAAACACTGCGGCCGCATCGGGTCCGTGAGATGAAGCACATCTTCAGAATAGTTTGTGTGACGCCGCACACGGCATTCTTTAACGCGATGCAGCGCCATCGCTCGAGCTTCGCTGCTAGAGTACGCACAAGGGGCTGCGCGGCGCAGCCGGAAGCGGAAGGGTGCTGTACCTTCACCGTGAGGTTGTCGGTCGTTAGGCACTTACGGCTGCGGATACCATTCTGTGAGGAAGCCACGAGGTTTGCGGGCACGCAACTTGCCTTAGGCCAAGATGACACTGTTTGCCTTCGATCTGCGCGGCGTAACCGCGGTGGTGGTGGCCGCTGGAGCGCTTGCGCTCGGCGCCTGCGCACACGTGCCGGTGATCGATGAGAAGGACCTGGCAAACACCTCGGCGGAATCACAGATCAAGGTGAACGGCGCGCGCGGCGCCCTGTCCGCACGCCAGTCCAAAGCAGTCCTGAGCCGTCTCGCCGCGCAAGCACCCAATGCTGGCGCGCTGGAGCGCCATTTGGCCGTGGAACAGGCCGTCGCGGAAAGCCCGCTGTTCACAGGCAACCAAGTCCGTGTCCTGCGGGATGGCGGAGAAACGTTTCCCGCGATGTTCGCCGCGATTCGCGCAAGCACGCGCTATGTCGATCTCGAGTACTACATCTTCGAGGACGTCAGCTGCGAGGGACAGACGTTAAGCGATCTATTGATCGAGAAGGTTCGCGCAGGCGTCCACGTGAATGTCATTTACGACGGGATCGGCTCTTTCACGACCCCGCAGGACTTCCTCGATAAGCTGCGCGACGCAGGCGTGCAGATCGCGGAGTTCAATCCTCCCAATCCCCTGAAGCATCACTCCTCGCTGAATTCCCGCGATCATCGCAAGCTGCTCATTGCGGACGGCACGCTCGTGATCCTGGGCGGCGTCAATCTCAGCTCCACTTATCAGAGCGCGCCCGCCGCGAAGGCCGGCGAGGCCGCCGCCGGACAGCCGGAGCAGCCGCAGGAAGTCTGGCACGACATCGATGTCGAGATCAGGGGGCCGGTAGTTTCGGAATTGGAGAAGCTCTTCCGGGAGCACTGGCGCGAACAGGAAGGCACGCCACTGGTGGCGGAGGTCCAAGCGGAGCTTCCGACCGCAGAAGGCGATGAGGTAGTCAGAATCCTCGGCAGCAGCCCCGTGCGGCTCAAGTCGCGTTACTACGTCACCGTCATATCTGCCATTCGCAACGCCGAAAGCAGCGTATGGATCATGGGTGCTTACTTCGTGCCCACGCACCAGGAAAAGGCAGGCCTGATCGCGGCGGCTCGACGGGGAGTCGATGTTCGGCTGCTGTTGCCCGCGCACAGCGATTCCGGCCCCGCCTTGGCCGTGCAGCATTCCCACTATGCGGAGCTGCTGCGCAACGGCGTGAAGATCTACGAGCGCAACGACGGCATTCTGCACTCCAAGACGATGGTCATCGACCGGGTCTGGTCCATCGTCGGATCCTCCAATTTCGACCAGCGCAGCGTCCTATTCAACGACGAAGTCGATGCGGTGGTGCTGGGAAAAGCCACCGGCGCGCGCCTCGCCGATGACTTCGTTGCCGACTTGCAGCATGCGCAGGCGGTCGACCCGGAGCAGTGGAAGCGCCGCTCCATCCTCGAGCGCGTGCGGGAAAACTTCTGGCGTCTGTGGGAGCAACTGCTGTGACTCCCGGCTGACGGGTGGCGGCATGAACTAGTTGCTGCCCCCGGAGCGAGGAGCTTCGGGCGGATAAGCCGGCAGGGCCGGTGGCGGTGCCGGGAGGCCGCCGGGGTGCCTCTTGAGCTCACCAAGAAGATAGCTCACGCCCGCCTCGAGCTGCGGATCCCGGCCGGCGAGCCAGTCGGCCGGCGAGTCGTCCACCGTCATGTCGGGATCGACCCCGTGATTCTCCATAACCCACTGCGAGTCGAGTCCGTAGAGAGCATCCTCCGGTATGGTGATGTAACCGCCGTCGAGCAGCTCCCAATCGCCGCGAATGCCACGGACACCGCCCCAGGTGCGGGTGCCGATGAGCGGACCAAGCCCGTACTTCCGGAAGTAGTAAGGGAAAATATCGCCGTCCGAGCCGGAGAAGTGATTCAACAGACAGGCCTTCGGGCCGCTGAGTAGCTGCTGCGGATATGTCGAAGTCGCGCCCTCGCGGTTGACATCCAGGCCTATCAGCACACGCCGCAGGCGCTCCAGCACGATCTGGTCGATGAACCCTCCGCCGTTCCAACGCTCGTCGACGAGCAGCGCCTGCTTGTCCATCTGTCCGTAGAACTGGCGCACGAACTGCTCCATGCCCAGGCTTCCCATATCGGAGAGATACACATAGGCGACGCGCCCGCCGGAGGCCTTGTCCACTGTTTCGCGATTGTGCTCGATCCACGCCTGCTCACGCAGCGACAGTTCGTCCTTGACAGGCTGCACCGTAATGTCGCGGCGCGCGCCCATAGCGCTGTCGGCAATGGTGAGCCTGACCGTGTCGTCCTGCTTGCCGACGAGAAGGCTGTAGGGATCGAGTGGCGCCTTGAGCTCGACACCGTCGTTGTCCAACAGATACGCCCCAGCATGTACGTCGAGCCCCGGCGCCGTAAGCGGGGCACGGTACTTGTCGCGAGTGTTGTCACCGGAATAGATCGTCGCGAGCCGGTAGCGTCCGGACGCGCTGTCCAAGGCGAAATCCGCGCCGAGGAATGCCGTAGGCACCCGCTCCTCCTCCGGCGGTGCGTCGCCGCCGCCGACATACGTGTGAGAATTGCTCATTTCCCCCAGCATCTCGCCGATCAGATAGTTCAGATCGCCGCGCGAGCCCGCCAGCGGCAGCAGCGCACCGTAGGCCGTATGCACGGCGGCCCAGTCGACCCCGTTCATCTGCTTGCTGAAGAAGAAGTCACGCTCGAGCCGCCAGGCGGAAGCGAACATCTCCGCCCATTCCTGCGTCGGCTCGATGCGCACGTGCATATGCGACAGATCGAGTTTCTTCCTGCTGTCGTCCTCGCTCTTGCCGTCCCCTGCCTTGGCGTCCGCGACGAAGTAGTCGTTCTCGATCTTGTAGGCCACCTTCCTGCCGTCCGCCGAGAGCGCATAGCTGCTCAACCCCTCGACGACGTTGGCATCCTTGCGCTCCTTCATGTCATAGACATGCAGTCTCGGCTTCTCCCCCGGCAGCGGTCCCTCGATCATCTGGCTCGGCCCTGTGAGATAGAAAACCTTTGCGCCGCGGACCTCGAATCCGCTGATCTCGGCAACCGCCATGGGCAGCGGTACCGCACGCTCCGTCAGGCCATCGAGATCGATCTGCAGCGCTTTGGACGCCCCCGGCCTCCACTTGGCCCCGTCCTCACTCTCCTGATCTGCGCTCTTTTGTTTGTCGGCCGCCTGCTCCTGCTTCCTATGTCGGCCGTTGCCGTTGCCCTGGTCCTGGTCCGGGTGACCTTTCTCCTCCGATCCCATCGCACCCTCGTCCGATCGGGGTGCGAATGGCGACACCGCGCCGTGCTTCAGCGTCGCCACATAGATGCCGGTCATCTTCAATGTCGCGATGTTGAATTCGGAGCGGCTGAAGGTCGGGTTCTCGTGCCGGGTGGACAGGAAGAACAGATGCTCCCCTGCCGCATCGAACCGCGGGTTGAAGTCGTTGGAGCGGGGGTCGCTGACACGCGTGGACTTGTGCGTTTCCAGACCATAGAGCCAGATGCCGCTCTGCTGATTGGGGCCTGTTATGACATAGGCGAGCCAGCGGCCATCCGGTGTCCAGGCGTAATCGTGGAGCTCGATGTACGGATCCTGCGCGATCTGCTGCGGCTCCCCGCCGGCGGCAGCGACGATCCACAGCCGGTGCTCATTGTCGGAGAACGCCAGCCGGTCGCCAGCCGGCGACCAGCGGGGACCGTAGAAGTAACCCCTAGGGAAGCGCGTGAGAATCCTCTCCGCACCGCCCTCGGCCGGGCGCACTGCGATCTGCTGCTCGCCGGCGATGTCCGTCGTATAGGCGATGGTCCTGCCGTCCGGGGACCAGCTCGGATGGTCCTCGTCGGCATTGGACGTGTGTGTCAGGTCGCGGGTATTGCCATGCTCTGCTGGTAGCGTGAACAGGTCGCCGCGCGCCGAGAAGACGACCCGGTTGCCATTGGGCGCGAGATCGAAATCTGTCCCCTGCGCGGTGTCCTGATCGCGAATTGCCTTCTTTGCATCGATCCAGCGCGGACCCGTGCGCGTGCCGTCATCCGGCACGGTCACATCGAGATCGTGCAGCTTCTCCCCGGGGAGGTCGAGGACGTGCAGCTTACCGCCCTGCTGGAACACGATGCCCGCCTCGCCCTGGGTGCCCTGGCCGAGACTTGGAAAATCGATATCGTAATCGGTGAAGTGTGTGATCTGCCGGAACTGATGGCTGCCGGTGTCGTACGCCCAGATGTTCAGGCGCCGGTGCGCATCATGGTCGGCGAGGAAATAGATCGTCTGGCCATACCACATGGGGAAGCTCTCCATCCCCGGCCAGTCGGTCACGTGGGTGAGCTTGCGCGCCTGGAGATCGTAGATGTCGATGTCCTGCCCGAGTCCTCCGTCGTAGCGTTTCCAGGTGCGGAAGTTGGTGAAGATGCGGTTGTAGGCGATCTGGCGGCCGTCGGGGCTGTAGCTGAGAAAGCCGCCACGATCGAGTGGCAGCAGCTGTGCCAGCCCGCCGGTCGCCGGCACGGCGAACAGCCGGTTGATCCAGGTGTTCCAGGCCGCGCGGCGCGACAGGAACACGATGTTTTTCGAGTCCGGTGTCCAGGCCACCACCATGTTGTTCGGGCCGGCTCGCAGCGACGGCTCGGGCACGAGGTCTGAAGTGTAAGTGAGGCGCTGAGCGGGGCCGCCGGCGGCGGGAATCACGTAGACATCGCGGTTCCCCTGGTACTCACCGGTGAACGCGATCCAGCGGCCGTCCGGAGAAAAGCGCGGCATGACATCCCGCCCTTCATCGGCAGTCAACCGCGACGCCGTGCCGCCGCCCCGCGGCACCGACCACAGGTTGTCGTGAGCGACGAACACGATCGTGTTTCCGCTCAAGGTGGGATATCGCATCAACGTGTGACCCGCCGGCTGGGCGTGAGCGGCAGCGCCCAGGCACAGGGCAATGAGACCGAGTGCGAAGCGGTCGATACCGGCCAGTGAGAGCGAACGTGCCATGAAACCCCCGTAAGTAAGCGAAGCGAATCCGCCGTACCAGGGTGTCGCTGCTCCTGGAGGACGCAGGCTGCTCCGATCGACAAAGCACACGGCCCTATGGAAAGACGTGGGCTCCCGGCAGCGGTATCTTAACAACGACCGCGAGCCGCTCTCACGTGGCTCGTCGTGCGCACGAGTCGGTTGGCCAGATGCGTTCGAGTGGCGACGGCTCGCAACCGCAGCAACGCCTCAAGCCAAGGTATCCCTCGTCGACAAGGGCCGGCTGCGCCCGGTATCCTCGCACCCGCATCATGAACTTCTGCAATCAGTGCGGCGCCAAGGTCGAATTTCGCATCCCCGCGGGCGATCTCATTGCCCGCCATGTGTGCGACGCGTGCGGGACGATCCATTATCAGAACCCGCGCCTCGTCGTCGGCTGCGTTCCGGAGCACGAAGGACGCATTCTCCTGTGCCGCCGTGCCATCGAGCCGCGGCGCGGCTTCTGGACCGTTCCGGCCGGCTTCATGGAGAACGGTGAGACGCTGCAGCAGGCGGCCGCGCGCGAGTCGCACGAGGAGGCACTTGCGGACGTCGAAATCGGCTCGCTGCTGACGGTCGTCCACGTCCTGCATGCGCAGCAGGTTCACGTATTCTTCCGGGCCACCCTGCGCACACCGGACTTCGGGCCGGGGCAGGAAAGCCTCGAAGTCGAACTGTTCCGCCCGGAAGACCTTCCGTGGTCCGACATCGCCTTCCCGAGCACGGAGTTCACCCTGAAGCGCTATCTGGAAGACCGGGCGGCGGGGCGCGAGCCGCATCACTTCACCGAAGTCGATCGCCTGCT
>JAQGOC010000155.1 GCA_028293805.1 Gammaproteobacteria bacterium | reverse complement strand
TGGGCCCGCGCATCAAAACAGCGGGCGAGGTCATCGTTCCAACCGGCGGGCACGGCTCGCTCGAGGCCGATGGCCAGTATGGATTTGCTCATGTCGTCCGTGAACAGATCAAACAGGGTGCGGATTGGATCAAAATCGCCATTTCCGGCGGTATCTCCGATTCACACGGCAGCATTTCCGCCGCCCCGATGACGGACGAGGAGATGTCCACGCTCATCGAGGTGGCTCATCGCAACGGCATCAAGGTCACCGCTCACAACGGTTCGAGCGAGGCCGCGCATCAGGCGCTGAAATTCGGTATCGACTGTTTCGAGCACGGCTATCACCTCGACATGGCCGTCCTGAAGGAGATGAAGGCCAAAGGCGTCTGGCTCGTGCCGACCATCGTGGTCAGCCAGCCCGGAGCGCTCGAGTTCTACCACAAGATCGGCTCACCTCCTTGGTACCTGGAGCGCGTCAAGAGCACGGGTGTCGACCATTGGGCCATGCTGCAGAACGCCATTCGTCTGGGTATCAACATCGCACTCGGGACTGATCAGTTTCCTTTCGAGCCCAATGACGGTACTACCGCCACCATAGCGGAGGCAGAGCTCTATGTGGCCGCCGGCATGACGCCGTTGCAAGCGCTGCGCGCGGCTATGGTCAATCCCGCACAGTTGATCGGCATGGAAAAGGACCTTGGTGGCCTCGAGCCCGGGAAGTACGCCGACGTCATCGCGGTGAGCGCTGACCCGCTGCAAAACATTCGGGCACTGCGCACGATAGGGTTCGTCATGAAAGGCGGTAGCGTCGTGCGAAACGACTGGGCCCCCAAGGCAGATTGATCGCGCGGGACCCGATCACACGCGGGACTTGTGCGCAACGCTCAGCCGCGTGATGCCGGCCAATGAAGCGCGCCGCGGCCGGGAAGCACTACTCCGAAGGCGACCCGGATGGCCGAATCATGCCGAGATGCTTTAAAAAGCACCGTCGCCCCGATAATGTGTCATTTAAAGCACGGCAAAGCGAAACACCGTTCGCACCGCGCCTCCGTTTGCCGTCGAGCAGAGCCTGAAAACGCTCGGGGAGCGGTGGGGAGGGAAAGCGATGGCAAAGCCGTACGCTGGCCACAGCCATAGTGGTGAGCTAGGCTAACTGAAGAGGAGCGCAGATCGTGGCCATTCAGCTCAATCACACCATCGTACCGGCACGCGATGCCAAGGCATCTGCAACCTGGCTGGCCGAGGTCCTGGGCCGGGACGCGCCCGTAAGCTTCGGTCCGTTCTGGGCTGTGGCGCTCGACAACGGCGCGACGCTCGATTTTCAGGACTCGGATGAGACCATTCCCATAGAGCACTACGCGTTTCTCGTGAGCGAGGCGGAGTTCGATGCGATTTTCGAGCGCATCCGAGTGCGCGGTCTGCCCTATTGGGCCGATCCAATGCATCGGCGGCCAAGCGAGATCAACCACAACGACGGCGGCCGCGGTCTCTACTGGAACGATCCGGATGGCCACTATCTCGAGATCATCACGCGTCCATACGGAAGTCGCGATTGCAATCGGTAGCGGTACCGGACTGACCGTTTTCGAGGTCGGAACAAGATCTTAGGCGCGACAGCGGCTACCGCGCGGCGCTGACCCGCGACTCGCCGGTGAGACCGCCTCCGGCAGCCAGGAAGAGCCTGGTCGTATCCACGTATTGTTGCGCCCGCGCCTGTACAAGGCCGATGTCGGCCAGCTGCCGCAGCCGCTGTGCGTCGAGCACTTGCACAATGCCCGTGTTGCCGACGCCGTAGCCCAATCGCGTAAGTCTCAGGGCTGCATCGGCAGAAGCGAGCGCTTGTTCCTCTGAACGGACGCTCTCGGCGTCATTCTCCAGCGCATGCAGACTGTCGGCGACCTGCTCGAATGAGGTCAGGACCGTTTGTTGATACTGCGCAAAGGCGCTGCTGTAAGCATTTTGCGCCGCTCGCCGCTGCGCTGATAGTGCGCCGCCGTGAAAGATGGGAGCGGTGATCCCACCTATGACACTCCAGGCCGCGCCTGCAGGGCCGTTGATCAATCCCTCCTCCGCCATCCCGGCGCTCAGCGTGATTCGCGGATAGAGATCCGCGGTCGCGGCACCAACCGCGGCGTTTGCTGCGTGCAGATTCGCTTCCGCGGCGCGGATGTCGGGTCGATCCCGAACCAAATCCGAAGGGACCGCCAGCGGCAAGCTATGCGGAAGAGTCATCTTCGCCAGCGTGAGATCCGGCTCGTTCCACTGTGCAGGCGAGTGTCCGGTCAGCACGGCTAGCGCGTCCTGTGCCACAGCGAGCTGTTGATTGAGCGGCGGGAGAAGCGTGCGATCGCGATCCAACTGGCTCTGTGCTGTGGTGACATCCATGTCCGATGCAACTCCGGCAGCGCGGGCACTGTGAACCAAGTTCAACGTTTGCTGATCGGACGACAGGATATTTTGCACGACATCGACCTGCGCCCGAACCGACGCGATCTGAAGCGCCATCATTACGGTACTACCCGCAACGTCGAGACGTGCGGCGTTCAGGCTTTCCTGCTGCATCGTCGCACGGGCGTTCGCAAGCTCAATGGTGCGCTTCGTATGTCCGAACGCATCCACGTCGTAGCTGATGTCCCCGCCGATCGAATAGGCTGAGAAGATTGGAAACGTGGCGGCCTGCGGCCCAAGAAAGGACGCTCCATACTGCCTGCGCCCGGCACTGCCGACGGCGTCGATCTGCGGGTACAAGCCCCCGCGAGCCACCGTGACTGCTTCTTTAGCACGCGCAAGATTCGCCCGCGCCGAGTCGAGCGACCAGTTGCTGGCAAGCGCCAGCGCGACGACGCGGTTCAACTCCGGGGACTGCAGCAGTACCCACCAGTCCGCCTGGAGCGCCTGCCCCATGGCCAGATGCTGCCTGGATTCTGTGTCTTTCGCGGCACCGAGATCGGTGTTGGGCCGAGCCACATACGTTTGCTCCGAGGGACGCGCCGGAGCGACGAAGTCAGGTCCGACGGCGCAGCCACCGAGTATAACTGCTGCGAACAGCAGTACCGCTGCTGCCGCACTCGAGCGGCGTTGTCCTGTGCGCCCTGAGCGGCGCATTCCCAAGACTAGTCCCACGCGCCTGAACCCAAAACTCTTCTGTCCGAAGGGGCAGCGCTCCTGGAGCGTGTGAAAAAGGGTCATGATCAATGCTCCCCGCCGGCGGAGATTGTGCCGGCTTTCTTAAGCAGCAACACTGCTACCAACGCAAGGCCTAGCAGCGCGCTTTGCAGGATGATCGTATCGCTGTAGGCCATCACTGAGGCCTGCTGGCGGATGATCCTGCCCGTGGCGACGATGGCTTCACGCGGGGCAACGGCCGCATCGCTTACACCGTGAGTCATAAATCTTCCGGTGAGCTCGGCAAGCCGAGTGCGCGTGGCGGCGCCGAGCAGGGATACCTGCTGCGTTAGCACGTTCGAATGGAATTGCTCGCGCTTGGTCAGGAAGGTCTGCAGCACGGCAATTCCGATCGCTCCGCCGAGATTGCGCATCATGTTGTACAAAGCGGCGGCCGAGCCGGCGTACTGGCGTTCGATTCCAGCGACGGCGATCGCGGATAACGGTGCCATCACCATCGACTGTGCGATTGCGCGCACGAGGCTCGACCAGATGAACTGTGGTCCGGAGAAGTCGCCTGACAGCCGCACGGCGAGGAGGCTGCCGAGAATGAATAATGCATAGCCCGCGGCTACCAGGCGCCGGGGGTCGATGTATTTCATCACCGTGGGGATGAGCGGGAGGATGAGCAGCTGCGGTAGGCCGATCCAGATCAGCACTCCGCCGATCTGCTGGGCGTTGTAACCCTGGATGCGCGCCAGATAAACCGGCACGATGTAGAGCCAGCCATACATCGAGAAGCCGAAGAAGAAATTCGCGACCGTACCGAGCCCGAAGTTTCGACGCATCAGCAGCCTGAGGTGCAGCAGCGGGTTCTTGCGCACGAGCTGAGTGATAGTGAACGCGACTAGCGCGACGGCGGCGATGATCGCGAGACGGACGATGAAGGGCGAGCTGAGCCAGTCATCTTTCTGCCCCTCCTCGAGCACCGTCTCCAACGCGCCCAGTCCCACCGCGATGGTTACCATTCCAAGCCAATCCCCGTGTGCGAGCAGATCAAACCGGCGCGGCTCGCGATCGAGCGAAAACCACAGCATGGCGAACATGACCCCGCCCGGCAGCAGGTTGACGAAGAAGATGGATTGCCAGCCAAAGGTCTCGTTGCAGTAGCCGCCGATGACGGGACCGATTGCCGGGGCGAAGATCGCCGAGATGGAGTAGATGGACAGGCCGATCGTATGCTTGGAGGGCGGCAGCCGTGTCATGATGATCGAGAAGGCAAGAGGGATCAGCACCCCCCCGGCGAAGCCCTGCATGGCTCGCACAATGATCATCTGCGTGAGATCGGTGGTAAAGGCGCAGGCGACCGTCAGCACGAGGAAGGAAAAGGTGTTGACGAGCAGATAACTGCGCAGGGAAAACACTCGGGAGAGCCAGCCGCTGATGGGGATGACGATGATCTCGGCCACGAGATAGGATGTCGTGATCCAGCCGCCCTCATCGACGCCCGCTCCGATGGCACCCTGGATGTCAGCGAGGGAGGAGCTGACGATCTGGATGTTGAGAATGGCGAGAAACGCCCCGAGCGCCGCTCCGACGACGGCAACCCAGGTCTTGGCGGATACAGTCTCGGTGGCCGCTGGTGCGCTCCCGGCGTTCGGGGATGATCCGGCGTGAGGGTCGCCTGGGGATGTGAGTGCGGTGCTGGACACGATCAGCTCCGTTCGCGCCGAGCCGTCTTGGTGTCGATGGACACGGTCACCGACATCCCTGGCCGCAGTTGGCCCGCCAGGAAGCTGCTGTGCGGGAGCGCGATCTTGATTGGGATGCGCTGGACGATCTTGGTGAAGTTGCCGGTGGCGTTGTCAGGCGGCAGGAGGCTGAATTCCAGGCCGCTCGCGGGTGCAACGCTTTGTACGTGCCCTTCTATATCGTGTCCGGGAAAAGTATCCACCCGGACACGGGCCGGCTGGTCAGGCTCGACGCGTGTGAGCTGAGTCTCCTTGAAATTGGCAACCACGTAGACCTGTTGTAGCGGCACCAGCGCCATCAGTTGCGTTCCCGCCTGCACGTAATCCCCGACACGCACCGTTCGCGCCCCCACCACTCCATCGATCGGCGCGACCAGGGCTGAATAGCTGAGATTGAGCTCGGCTTGCCGCTTCAATGCCCGCGTTCGGCTCAATTGAGCCTGCGCGAGAGTGCGTTGACTGGTCAGCACGCCGATCTGTTGACGGGATGCGGCGTACGCTGCTTGCAACCGTGTCAGCGCTGCGGCCTTTTCCGCGGCATTGGTGGTGGCGTCGTCAGACTGCTCCTCGGAGCCGTAGCCAACCCGCGCCATCTGACGACGGCGCGCATCGTTGCGACGGGCAAGGCTGAGGGAAGCCTGTGCCTCCGCGACATGAGCTTGCGCCTGTTGGATTATCGAGCCCTGCGCCGTGATTTGTGCGTCGAGGTTGGCAATGGACGCAGCGGCGGCGGCGACATTCGCGTCGGCCTCATCGAGTGCCGTGCGGAAATCCCTCTCATCGATCCTGGCGAGCACCTGCCCGGCCTTGACCGCCTGGTTGTCCTGCACGAGCAGGGCGACTACATAGCCGGAGACCTTTGGCGCGATGATGGTGGAGTCCGCCTTCACATAGGCATCATCGGTGGACTCTACGAAGCGTCCAGTGGTCCAGTAGTGGGCGCTCGCGAGACCGGCCGCGGACAACAGCACAAGCGTCGCGACAGCGATGCCCGTTCGCACGGCGAGCTTGCGAAGACTCGGACGAGCTCCGCTGGGTGCGGTCCGGTCCCTGCGCAAGACAGTGGCCGGTGCGGCTAAAAGACGATCAGCGGTCGGCATGGCGACAATCCACCCTGGAAGTTCATGGGCCCGATGTGGGTACGTGCATTGTGGCTTCCAGCCGCTGAAGTGGTAGAGGCGCAGAATGGAGGGTATCCTTTACCCAATCGGAAGGATGAAACCGTTGGCCGACCAGATCAGTGACTTGCGCCTGTTCACCCGCATGGTCGCGGCCGGGAGTCTTTCAGAGACCGCACGGCGTCTGAACAGCTCCCTGCCTGCCATGAGCCGCCGTCTCGCGGCTCTCGAGACGAGACTGGGGGTACGGCTCGTTGACCGTAGCTCGCGGCGCTTTCTGCTGACCGAGGAAGGAAGCCTGTATTACGAGCGTGGTCTGAGCGTGCTCACCGAGCTCGACAAAGCCGAGGCGGAGGTGAGCGCCAAGGTGAAAACCCCGCACGGCACCCTGCGAGTGGGGGCGCCGCTGGAGATCGGACGGCGGCAGTTCGCGCCGCTAATCGCGGAATTCACGCATCGTTATCCGGGAATCTCTGTTGAGCTCGTGCTTTCGGACTCGCGGCTCGATGTCGTGGGAGACGAGCTGGACGTCGGACTGCATCTGGATGTGCCGAGCGACGGGAGTATCGTCGCCCGCAAGCTGCTCTCGAGCCGGCGCGTAGTCTGCGCCTCGCCGGATTACGTTTCGCGATATGGGGCGCCTGACAAGCCGGACGACCTGCTGATGCACAATTGCATTCGGCTGGTTCGCGGGCGTCACGTGTTCGACCGCTGGATTTTCAAAGAGGCCGGTCAGTTTCGCGAGGTCCAGGTGCAGGGGACACTGTCGAGCAACAACGCCGAAGTCACGCATGGTTGGGCGTTGATGGGGCGCGGTATCAGCCTGAAGGCGTTGTGGGATATCAAGGAAGACCTGAGCGCGGGCCGCCTGATCGAGTTCCTGGCTCCCTATTCTTGCGACGAGATCGATCTCTACGCAACGTACGTCACACGCAGCCATCTGCCGCCACGCGTTCGCGTGTTTATCGACTTTGTCGCTGCCGCAATCACGGCTCACACGCCGCCGACGCGCTGAGGGCGCCCGGAAGCGGGGTCACCGCCGGCCACATTTCAACTGTAATGCGGCCGGCACTTGGTGAAATCGAGCCGAGACAGGTGCTCCTCTATTGTGCCAGCGACATCCGCAGCAACCGGTCCGATGACAATGCGAAGGCAACCTACCGCCCGCAGACCAGCGAAATCACTCGAGAGTGAACGCAAGATCCAGCGTGACCTGCCAGTAGGCAATCTTTCCCTCCTCTATGTAGCCGCGCGTCTCCGTCACCTTGAACCAACGCAGGTTGTGCACCGTTTGGGACGCCTTTTCAACTGCAACGCGAACGGCATCGTCCACACCGTTGGGCGAGGAGCCGGTGATCTCGATAGTTTTGTAAACGTGGTCGGACATGACAACTCCCGGTGTTTGGCCATGGGTGTTCGGGCAGAACGGATGGTCATCTCGACATCGAAGCCCGCTCGACTTTACTCCGGGCGGATTGGGCAGGCGCGGGTAATCGCTACAGAAAGTCTGCGGCACCGCCTGAGTCCACGCCTGTCCTCGGTGACGCCTGACCTGCAACACGCATCATCGATAGTTGGACGTCCGCGCTGGAGCTGGTGCGAAGTGGTCGATTTAACCGAAACATGTGATGGTGAGGCCGCTCGAGTGCGGATAGCGGCGAATCGTCGGGAATAAAGCAGGAGCCGCCATGTTGAGCCATGAACATTCAAAGCCACGACAAGCGCCTGGCCCGTCCGTGAAAGAACGTAAACTCAAAGTGGTCATTGCGCATCGAAATCCCGTGGTGTGCGCGGGACTCGAAGCTGCATTGGCGGCACAAGGCGATTTCGAGATCGTGGCGTCGCATCCTGATTACGATTGGACGCAAGGGCGGGACGCTGCCATCGATTCAGTTCCGCTGGTCGTAGCGGACTGTGCTACGGGATTGCAGCTTGCCGCTCGGGAGCAGGGGATTCGCATCCTGATCGTGACACATGACGACCGAGAATTGAGCATCCGACGGGCGGTGGAGTTGGGGATACGCGGGTACCTGTTGCTCACCGCAAGCCTCGAGGCGGTCGCGCACGCGCTGCGATGCGTGCATGATGGCGGTGTCGCAATCGAGCCCGCCATGGCGGCTAATCTGGTGAGCATTGTTTCTGGCCCAGCACTGACGCGCCGGGAGCTGGAGGTGCTGCGGCTCGTGATGCGGGGGTGTAGCGACAAAGCAATCGCGAACAGACTCGGGACGACCGTGGGCACCGTGAAATGTCACGTCAAGTCGATCCTGAGCAAGCTGAACGTTTCCAGCCGAACTGAAGCGGCGGCAGTCAGCTATCGCCGGGGCCTTGTCCCGGAGGAGGCTGGTCTTGGTGAAACGGAGCCTGGACCGAGTGAGCCGCGTCGTCCGCCAGTGCCCGGCGCAGTTGTGGTGCTGGAGCGACCGAATGCGACCATCCGGGCGCTCAATCATCGCCGGTGGTCAACTTCCAAGCATCTCGCCCGCGGATTGAAAGCGGCGGGCGGCCGCTGACCCATCCTGGTGTTACTTGCTCTTCTGGAGCTCCGGCCGCTCGCCTGACCAGGCGTCCAGCCCGTGATCGGGAAACACGGCGCGCAGTTGCAGAAACGCGAAGCATTCGGGGCACCGGATGTGAAGCTCGGAAATCTCCGCTTGCGCAGCGATCTTTACGACGCGCTCGATCCCGACCGGACGTCCTTTCCCGCACTGCACGCAAAACCCATTGAGCATGTAGCCGGCTGAGAAATAGTCGTGCGTCGTCTTGAGCGTGTGCGTACGACGAATCATGGAACAATCGTAGACCCAGCGACTGTTTGCGTCCACTCTAGGTAGGACGCGCTGCAAGTCGTCAAGCGCGGAAAACGGCTGCCGCGACTCGCCGGGGATACACACGCCGACGGTTGAGCTCCGACACCTGCCCACCTTGAGCGGGCGCCTCGGGAGAGGCGCCGTTGAGTGGTCGCGCTATTACTGGCAACTCGACGGGGCGGGGACCCCAGGAGAGAGCAAATGGCCATGAGACGAGGCGGCACTCACGTACTGATGGGTTTTTGGCTGCTGCTGCTGGCGGCAACCTTCAGCGCGACCGTTACGGCCGCGGATACGAACGTTGCTCGAATCACGATTCTCTACGACGCGTTCGGCAAGGAGGCGGCCATGGAAAAGGACTGGGGGTATTCCGCGTTCGTCGAATATGGCGGCAAGCGCATCCTCTTCGACACCGGCAACAACCCGGATATTCTCGCGAGGAATGCGAAAGCAAAGGGGGTGGATCTGTCGCGCCTGGATTTCGTCGTCCTCTCGCATCGGCACGGCGATCACATGGGCGGCATGGATTATCTCCTGCGCGTCAATCCGAATGTGAAGGTCTATGCGCCCAAGGAAAACTTCGGCGTATACGGTTTCTCATTGCCGAGCACGTTCTACCGCCGTGACGATTCATTGGCGCCGGAGCAACGCTACTACGGCGGCGCGCCACCGCCCGTCATGAAGTTCGGCAGCGCATGGCCCCGCGCACATTTCGAGCTGATCGAAAACACTACGCAGATGATTCCCGGACTCCATCTCATTTCGCTCGTTTCCGACAAGGCGGGCACGCTGGAGCTGCGAGAATTGTCGTTGGTCATCGACACCCCTGACGGCGCGGTTTTGATGGTCGGCTGTTCTCATCCTGGAATCGAGAAGATCGTCCAGGCGGCGGCAGCCATCAACAGCCATATTCATCTCGTCATTGGCGGGCTGCACCTGGTGACGGCGCAAGACCCGGACATCGACAAGGTGGTTACGAGCTTGCACGATGTCTGGAAGGTCGACTATGTAGCGCCCGGACATTGTACGGGGGAGCCCACTTTTACCGCGCTCAAGAAGGCGTTCGGGGATCGGTACTTATATGCCGGGCTGGGTACCCGGTTGAACATCGGCGCGCTGCAATCTGCCGGCATCGCGCCGTTCGAGGGACGAATAATCGCAATCGAAGGCCAGCTCGCGAGCGCCAACATGATCGAGCGTGCTGGCCCGGCCAAAACGGTAGCCGTCGCGAGGCGTTGAATCGTCCACTTCCCGAACGCGCCGGTGCGGCGCTGCGCCTCAAGCGGCACGCTTCGTGGACCCTACGTCGGAACGCGATGCTCCGCGCGATTCACCCGGATTTTAAGTAAAAGCCGGGGTCAACGATCTCAGGAACGAAGTACCGTCTCCACGCCCCGCGCCGCCATGCATGCATCACTCGTTGGCGCTCCATTGGGGGAGACAGCTTTCCAGGTGCTGAATTGCCAAGCTCTGGCCTCAGGGTATAGTACTTGCGGATGGTGACGAAGAGGGTGGTTGAGATGAACGCGCGTCGATTGCGGCTGATTGCCGCATGCATGCTGGGCCTTGGCCACATCACGGCCTGCACAACCGTGCAGACGACTGCGCCGGGTGCAGTCGGCGTCGAGCGCAAGCAGCGCATGCTGGTCTCAGAGGAAAATGTCGAGCAGGGAGCCCAGGCGGCGTACGCCGAAGAGGTTCGGAAAGCCACTACAGCGGGTCAGCTCAACACGAACCCGTTGCTCACGGCGCGGGTCCGGCGTGTTGCTCAACGACTGATTCCCGTGACAGCCACCTTCCGTCCTGACGCCCCGAGCTGGAAGTGGGAGATCAACACCCTTCAGACGGATGACATGAACGCCTACGCGATGCCCGGAGGCAAGATCATGGTATACACAGGGCTCATCGAGAAACTGAAGCTCAGCGACGCGGAATTGGCGGCGGTCGTCGGCCACGAGATCTCACATGCTCTTCGGGAGCACACTCGAGAGCGAGTTTCCCGCGCATACGCGCAGCAGATGGCGCTGGCGGGTGTCGCGGCGATCATGGGTGCTGGCGCAGGCGCCGTTGACTTGGCCAACCAGGTCGCGTCCGTCACATTCCAACTACCCCACAGCCGGGAGCAGGAGTCGGAGGCCGACATCATGGGCCTCGAGCTCATGGCACGCGCGGGCTACGACCCGCACGCGGCCGTTGGCGTCTGGCAGAAGATGATGGCCGCGGAGCAGAGCTCACCACCGCAGTTCCTGAGCACTCATCCTTCTCCGGGTAATCGCATCGCCGAGCTGCAAGCTCGCATTCCGAAGGTGATGCCGCTGTATCAAGCGACCGCGAACAAGGGTTGAAACGTCGGGCACCGCTGTCCCGTCGTGTCCTCCTGCCGCGCAATTGAGTGGCGCGGATGACACGACGGGCTGATCCAGCTCGACTGCCTGAGGCAAGCTGCCCGATTTCCCACGCCCCTAGGCATCTGCCGCGGCTCGAAGGCGAAGCAGCGTCCCGCGTCGGATAGCTAATTCGCGGGAGGCGTAGCCAACCCAGCCTCATCAGCGTTCGCGCCGAGCTCGTAGATAGACACATAGCCGGTCGAGAAGCCTCGATCCGTTGGAAAGCCCACAAAAACGGTCGACTTGAAAAGCTGCAGTGACGGATAGCTCGTCTCTTCGCCGAACGCGTAGGCGGTCTGCGTAAATCGGTGACCCTGCCGCCGGTAGATGAATGTGAGTCCAAATTGAAACGGGAAGGAGCTCGGCGTGACCGTCGCGAGCCAGTCATGACTGACCCCGACCTCCGCTCCAAAGTCGGCGGCGCAATGCGGTGGCCCCGAGAGTTTCTGCTGCTCGTACCAGAGGTCTCGACGCGGCTCGAAAACGTATACGGCTCCTGAATAGCCGAAGGCGCAATCGAACGGTGGCTCCCTGTCGGCGAAGATTGCACCGATTGCAATCACTCCGTCGGCTATGGCGACGGAAGAGCCGAAGGCTTCGCCGCTCTTGCCATTGATTGCCACGAGCTTCTGACGCTGGGACCAGTGCGATCCGCGGCGCTCGAACAGATACGCTGCGCCTTGCCCGGCGCTGTCGCCCGGTGAGCCTACGAGCAGCATTTCGCCGGCGGAGGCGAGGCGCGCGCCGAACCCGTCACCCGAACTTCCTTGTTGCGACGTGAGTGTTTTTACGCGACGCATGCCGCCGTGTTTGCCTATTTCGAAGACCTGAACCTCTCCCGGCCGCGCGGTCACGTACGTCCCCACGAACGCGAAGTCATCGCTCAACGCCAGGCCGCCATCGAGTGGCACATCCTGCGTGGCGCTGAGCTTTTGGATCTGCCGCCAGCTATTCCCGTTACGGCGAAAGGCATACACGCCGCGGAAGGAACTAACCAGGGCCATGTCGTCGTTCACGGCCAAGCGCAAGCCAAAGAAATCCCCGGCCATTCCATCGGACGGGTTCAGCGTGCCCTCGCGCACCCACTCACCCGAGCTGCTTCGACCGAAGACTGCCACGCGCCCTATGGCGTCCGCGTATTCGGGCATGGAAACCAGCGCCGTGCGGTCATCAACAGCAAGCGCGGCACCGAAATCAAGGTTTGCCGGCGGCGAGTTGGGCGTTGGATTGGCCTCCAGGGGGGCGGGTCTAATCTGTCGCGTGGCATCGATGAGAGGCACATCGGGAGTTTGCGCGTACAGCGATGTCAGGCTTGAACTGAGCAGCAGTGCGGCGAGCGCACAATGGATGGGTCGCGAGAGCATGGAGGGTCTCCCTTGGCGCTGTCGGCGTTGTAATTCTTTGTAACGGTCCAAGGAATAGGACTAACTCGACCTGATGTCAAGTGCCCATAAAGTTGTTGCCAAGTAAACACACACGCCATCTTCATTATCGGATGCGCGCGGCTATCGATTCGATCTCGCCGAGGACGCACCGGACAGTACCGCGTTCGCGTGTCTGATTTCCTCCATGTCGAGAATGCGGGAAGCCGCTCGTTTGAGCACCTTCGGTCCCGTCCTTCACGACAAGCTGCCGATCGCCGCGCGCGCACTGCAACACGCTCACCCTCGAGGGAAAGTTGAGCTCCCGTCCGGATTGCGTAAAGGTCGTCACTACCGGCCCCGTTGGTGGGCTCGGTATCCGCCTCTCAATCTGCATACAGCTGGTCGAGCTGCACAACGGAACCGTCGTCGGAAGGAGTGCCGGCTGCGGGCAGGGAGCGACTTTCGAGATCCGGTTGCCCCTCGCGGTCGAGTCACGGCCAGATTGATGCCGGGCAGCGCTCGCTCGCCGCGAGCTTCGATGCGCACTGGGTCAAACGGGTGGACACGGGAGAACCCCGACCGTCACTCTCCGGTCTCATACTCGTCATGCCGACGCCACCACTGATACGGCGCAGTCTGCGGCCAACCTCGCGGCGAGTCCTCCCACTCTTCCTGGCGCCCGAATGGAGTTGCGTCGAGAAAGCCCCAGACATTACCGAGCGCCTCTGAGCCCCTCCGGGAAGTAAAATACGTTCTGTAAACGTCCTCGCGGTCGCGCAGGAACACGCTGAGGCCGTGCATTTCGCCTTCGTCGGTTGTCAGGCCAAAATCGACGTTGAACGAGTTGCCGGCGGAGGAGACCCAGCGGTGCGGCCATGACATCCGCTGCCGATAAGCGTCGATATTTGCGAGCGGCGCTCTCGACACCACGGCAACGGAGACACCACGGGCTTTCAGATGCACCGGTGTGAACTGCCCGATATTGTCCAGGAACATGGAACAGCCCGGACAGCCGGCGTTTGGCCACCCGTGGACCCCGGGCGCGAACATGAAATGATAGAGCAGCAGCTGCGGACGGCCGTCAAATAGCTGCAGCAGCGTCATCGGCCCACTGGGGCCCTCGAACGTATACGGCCTCTCCACCTTGACCATCGGTAGACGTCGCCGCTCGGCGGACAGCGCATCCTTCGCGTGCGTGAATTCCTTTTCCTTCGCAAGAAACGCCTCATGCGTTGCGCGCCACTCTTCGTCAGAGACCACTTTCGGAAACGCTTTGGAGCTCAGGGGCATGATCGTTCTCCACTTCACGCGCGAAATGGCGCGCAGCCATACCCTAAGACGAACAGCCGGCGGCAAATCCGACAACATCCGGACGGCTGGCGGAAGAAAAGACCACGACCAGCGGCAATGCGGTCGCACCTCCGGCAGCAGGAAGGCCGGCCAAGGTGCTTACATTCAACGCAGGAGCGACTTTTGACCAAACCCGGTGCGGATGTCCGCCGGAAGTAACTTGAGAAGTAAATGCAGCAGGAGAGGGAGAACCACGAAATCATCGACTACGCCGACCAATGGGATGGCGAAGTTGACGGGGTCCAGAGCGTACAACCCAAGAAGCGCGGCTGCAGGCCATAGCCACACGGGTCGACTGCGATGCTGTAGTGCGAACCAAAGCAGGCGCAGATCCTGTCGTCCCAATCTCCAGAGCCTAAGCAGGCGAATCATGGCGCAATCCCCCAATCTTGCAGGTCGAAGCCCTGGATCTGGCAGCGGCGGCGGTGCGGTTCAAGACCGTGGGACGAGAAAATGGCGCAGGCTCTCGCGCGAGGCAAGCGAAAGCCGAGCCACGACGGGCTAAGGTGAAGGACTACTCACTGCGGCGGAAACGGATCACGCCACGCAGGCAGGTCAACGATGCGTGCGTACCATCGTTGAATGGCCGGAAACTGCGCGAGCGGCAATTTGGCCAGGTCCGCATAGGGCAGCGCACTCGCCACAGCGAAGTCGGCAACACTCAATGCATTGCCAACGAGGAACGTACGGTCGCGCAGATGCGCATCGAGAATGCGCCCATGCGCTACGAAGTTCGCGGTCGCTTGAGTAACGGCAGCCGGATCTGCTGTGCCCATCCCGATCTGCGGTTTGATGAGGTGCTCGAAATACAGCGTACCGCCCCAACGCGTAAAATGTTGCGCGTCCCAGCTGAGCCAGCGCACAACTTCTACCTGCCTTGCATCGTGCGGCCAGAGATCGGCCTTGGCTACATCCGACAGATGGCACATGATTGCGTTCGCCTCCCAAAGGGACCAGTCGCCGCTCTGGAGCACGGGTACCTTGCCATTGGGATTCAATGCCAGAAATTCGGGGCGCTTGTGCTCGCCGCGGCCGAGATCCACACGGACAAATTCTACGGGCGAACGCAGGTGGCGCGCGGCCGCGCAAGCTTTGCGCGGGTTTATCGTCTCGCAGTAATAAGCCTCACTTCCTGATTTCCTTTGCCACACCTTCGCTCCGCAACGCGGCAAGATGCTCGTCCAGACAGTCGAAGCTGCTCGACCATCCTTCCCCGTGTCCATCGCGCGACGCGGCCGATTCGAAGAAGGCCTGACGGAACGTCATTGTCGTTTTCCCGCGTTGCTCGGAGAGCGTTACCGTCACCACGGTCTGCGGGCCGG
>JAQGOC010000132.1 GCA_028293805.1 Gammaproteobacteria bacterium | reverse complement strand
CGCGTACAGACTCCCATATTCCGAACATTGCGGGGTTTCCACCGGTTTATCGTCTACCGTCATCTCACCGCCGCCCGACGCCAGGCGCAGCCGGCCGGGATCCGTGTCGACCTCGATGTCCCAGGTTTGGCGTCCGGTTTGACGAAAATCCATCTCCACCGTTGCCGCCGCGCCGCGCGCGTCGGTCAGCAGCAGACGCGCGGCGATCGGAGTCTCGCAGTTCCGGGGGTAGGAAAGCTCCGCGCGTTTCAGCGCGAGCGAGCCGGGAATGATGCGGGTCAGTATCGACAGCGCATTGATGCCCGGATCGAACACGCCGAGACCGCCCGCTTGCCAGATCCACGGTTGGCCGGGATGCCAGACCCGCACGTCCTCCTTCCAGTCGACCGTCACGCCGCGGATGGTCCGACCTTCGAGCCAGGCGCGCGCAGGCTCGACCGCCGGACCCTGTCGCGAATGCCAGGAGGCGAACAGCGCCGCGTTCTTTTTGCCGGCGAGCGCGGCCAGCGCGAGCACCTCGCTCACCGTCACACCCGGCGGTTTTTCCAGCAGAACGTGCCGACCCCGTTCCAGGGCGAATCGAGCGATGTCGTAGCGCACTTGCGGCGTCGTGCACAGCGACACGGCTTCAATGTCAGGTATGGCTTGCAGCAGTGACTCGATATCGTGGTAACTCGGCACTCCATCGAGCCGGGTGTGGGGACTCGCTACACCGACCAGCTCGAAAGAGCTGCTGGCGGCGATGGCGGGAAGGTGCTGATCGCGCGCGATCTTGCCGAGACCGACAATCGCAAGCCTGATTTTGGCCATGCTAGCCTCCTGCGCCAGCCGACACGCGCCGTGCCCACTGCACCGCCTCGCGTTTGGAGATCAGATCCAGCGCCTCCTGGATCAACTTGCGCATCGCCTCGCCCGCCGCGGCGGCTTTGCCGGCAACGATCGCGTCCGCGACCTTCTTGTGATCGGCGATGCTGGCGAGCTGGACGCCCTTGTAACGATTCGTCTTCTGAATGCTGAAGCGCAGCGCGGTCGCGGTGAAGCCGGTCAGCTGAGCATAAAACCGGTTGCGGGTCGCTCGCAGGACCGCCACGTGAAAGGCGATATCCGCATCCAGCGGATCGTCATCGCCGCGATCGGCCGCTTGCATGCGCTCGATCGCGCTGCGGATCGCAGCCTTCTCGGCCGGCCCGGCCACCTGGGCGGCCAGCGCCGCCGCGCCCGGCTCCATGGACAGCCGGATCTCGGTGAACTCGATCAGCAGCGCCGGGGAGTACTTGCGCTCCAGCAGCCAGCCCAGCACATCCGGATCCAGCAGGTTCCAGTTCTCTTCGGGCTGCACCCAGGTGCCGCGCCGCTGACGCGCGCCAAGCAGGCCCTTTGCGGCCAACATCTTGACGGCTTCGCGCAGAACGGGTCGGCTCGCCCCGTACTTGCGGCACAACTCCGCTTCGATCGGGATGGGGTTCTGCGCCGAATACGCGCCCGTGACGATCGCGATGCCCAGGTCGTGGGCAATGCTGTAGGTGAGATTCTGACCCTGCACGCGCGAATTCATGGCCGGTACTCTTGTTCGGGCAGCCCCTGTATGCCGACACGGTACAGGAATACGTCCCCGGCGTTCGGCTCGCCGAGCAAAGCGGCCTCACTCAACCCATCGCGGGCGGTCGTGACGCACAACACATCGAGCTCCGGACCTCCAAAACACACGCAGGTCGGTTGACTCGCCGCAATTCGAACGGTGCGATCGATACGGCCGTCAGGAGTGTAGCGGACGACACAGCCCGCGCCCCAGTGCGCGCTCCACACGCAGCCGTCAACATCGACCGTGGCGCCGTCGGGGGAGACACCCTCGGGGGTTTGCGCGAAGATCCGCGACGATCCCAGGGTACCCTCCGGCTCATTTAGCTCAAACACCCTGATCGTGCGTGTCGGGGAATCGGCAAAGTACAGCTGCCTGCCGTCCGGGCTCGAGCATAGGCCGTTCGAGATTCTGACGCCCGCCAGATGAGTGCGGATCCCGCCCGTACGATCCATGGAATACAGGCAGCCGCTCGCGGGGCCCTGGTCCCCTTCAACCATCGTGCCGCTCCAGAAACGTCCCTGGCGGTCGACCCGGCCGTCGTTGAACCGCACGGCGGGGTCGGGATTTCCGGGGCGCGCGAGCCAGGAGACCGATCTTTCGTAGGCGTCGTACAGCGCGATGCCGCTCTCGAAAGCCGTAATCAAGCGCTCGCTGCCGGCCACGAGGCCAAACGAGCCAACCCGCTCGGGCGTGTCCAGAATTTGCGTGCTCGCGCGCGACAGGTCATGGCGATGCAGTCGCCGCCCCTGGATGTCCGTCCACCACAACACGTGGCGCTGCGAGTCCCACAGAATGCCTTCCCCGAGCACGTTGCGGACCGGCAGGATCGCGACGGGCGTCAATGGGGCGCCACGGGTGCTCATGGCCATCCCGACCAGGTATCCAGGAGTGAAATCGTCACCTGCGCCCCCCCTTCTCTGCGACCCGACTGTGTTTAAAGCTGACGGCGTGCCGTCTGCAGCGCTTGCACGAGTTGGCGTGCGCGCCGTTCTATTTCCGACAGATCGTACTCTGGACGAAACAGCTCGGAACCGAAGCCGAAGCCGGCGGCGCCAGCCGCAAGCCAGGCGGGAATCTCCGCAGCGCCAACACCGCCGACGGGAAACACTTTGACGCCCGGCGGGAGTACGGCCCGCAGCGCCTGCAAGTGGCGCGGGCCGTAAGTGAGCGCCGGAAAGAGTTTCAAGTGCGTCGCACCGGCACGGATTGCGCTGAAGGCTTCCGTGGCCGTGGCGATCCCCGGCATGACCTGCATCCCCTTCCGCAGAGCGCCCTGGATGACCACGGGATCGCAGTTCGGCGCAACGATCAGGCGCCCGCCCGCCGCATGCGTGCGCTGTACGGCGTCAAGGTCGAGTACGGTGCCCGCTCCGATAAGGCAATCGGCTCCGTGACTCGCCGCCAGGGCGGCGATGCTTGCGTACGGATCGGGCGAGTTGAGCGGCACCTCAATGATCCGAATACCCGCGGCGCACAGCACGTTTGCGGTTTCAACGGCTCGTGCGGGCTCGATGCCGCGCAGGATCGCAACGAGCGCGGATTCCCCGACCGCCGACTCAAGTCGCATGAGTCACCGATTCCTGTGTCAGTTGCCGTCGTACTTGCGCCAGACCGGCGACCGCCGCAGCGGATCCATCCGTGCTGCTCGTCTGGTAGTGCTGTAGGCCGAGCCCCGCCGCGTAAAGCTCCGTCAGCTGAGGAGAACCTATCAGGTGCACCGCGCGAACCACGGTCGAGTTCGCCAACATGTCCAGGGCTCCGGCAATATCGTTCGCGATCAGCAGCCCCGATAGAAACGACGGCACTTCGTGCGGTGCGAGCTCGCCGTCGAGACTGCGGCCGCGACACTCGAACAGCCGGTGCAGCAGCTGTCCCTGCGGAAACCGGCCGACCTGTGCCAGGCCGAGCTGGAAGGCGGCCGTAGTGGCGGTGTCGGCAGCGCGGCTGCGCTCACGTACCAACACGCTCCGCTCGCATAACAGGGTGAAGAGCTCTCCCGTGGGAGAGGTCAGAAATTCGTGTACCGCACCGTCTTCCAACATGACCCATTTCGTGTGGGTGCCCGGGAGACATAGAAGTTGACGTCCCTGACGCAGAGCCGGCCGGAGGGCCAGCGCACCGAGAATCTGTGTTTCCTCGCCACGCATAAAATCGGGCGCGTCAAAACGATTACGGCAGGAAAGACCCGGCACGATCCGGATGCGACCCTCGCGCAGGGTCGCGCAAGCGGTAGCGATCTGTTCAGGTCTTGCCGGGCAGGGGACATACGGTGCCTGTATCCAGCCGATGCTGGAGCCGACCATTCCGCACAACACCGCAGGCAAATCTGCGTGATCCGCGGTCCATTTCGCCAGGAGGGCATCGAAAATGGCGGCAAACCGTCCACCGCTGTCGGCCGCCCCGGGACCGCTGACAGAGTCGAGCACCTCTGCGTTCTCATCGCAGAGGAACAGACGCAGGTGAGTCGTGCCCCAATCGCCGGCGACAAAATTAGCACTGGCCATCAGAGTGAATCCGGCGTCACCGTGCTGCCGCGGACTCCTGCTCGGAACTCGAGATCCTGATCCGGCTGCGCTTTTGTATCGATGCTCATTTATATGATTAATGTAGCACGGGGTCCGCTGGACCATCAATTGAGGCAAGCGGCGAGCCGCCACGCGCGCCGGCGCGTTCAAGCTCACGCCGCGGCCGGGGTCCCTTTGAAGCCCTTCGCGACGACATAAACCTCCCGCGATCGCGCCCGCGATGCAGCCGGCTTGCGGATCAACACTTTCTCGAAAGAGGTCCGCAGCTCTTTCAAGTAGGCATCGGAGCCGGCGCCTTGAAATACCTTGGCGACGAAGTCGCCCTTGGGCTTGAGCGCCTGGCGCGCCATGTCGAGTGCGAGCTCGACCAGATACATGGAAGAAGCCTGGTCGGCAACATCGATTCCCGTGATGTTCGGGGCGATGTCACAGAGGATGAGGTCGGGCCTGCGATCCTCGAGCAGGGCGAGGACCTGATGGAGCACCGCCTCTTCCGTGAAATCACCCTGAATGAAATCGACGTTCTTCACCGGGTCCATGGGCAGGATATCGGTGGCCACCACCCTGCCCTTGGCGCCGATGAGACGTGCGGCGACCTGCGACCAGCTGCCGGGGGCGGAGCCCAGGTCCACGATCAGCATGCCCGGCCGAATCAGATGATCCTTCTCGTTCAACTGGAGCAGCTTGTAGCTGGCCCGCGAGCGGTAACCATCCTTCTGCGCCTGTTTGACGTAGGGATCGTTGACGTGCTCTTGCAGCCACTTGCCGCTGCTTTTGGTTCGTGCCATGGAAAAAACCTGGGAGGGGAAGCGGCTCTTTGGGCGAGCCCGAACCGGCGGTATAATTCGCCGCTCAGTATATCTTCTCTTCCTCTGCCGGGTGTGACCGGCCAGGATACCTCGTGATTCGCATCACCGAACTGTCGCTGCCGCTTGATTCCGACACGCACGCCCTGCGTAACGCAATCCTCAGACGACTGAAAATCAGCCCCGCCGATCTGCTGGAGTTCACGGTCTTCAAGCGCAGCTACGATGCACGCAAGAAGAACAGCAGCATCACGCTTGTCTACATCATCGACGTGGCGGCACGCGACGAGGCGGCGATTCTGAGCCGCCTGGCCGGCGATCCCCATGTGCGCCCGGCGCCCGATACGAACTACTATCCGGTGGCGCAGGCGCCGGCGAATCTGGGCGAGCGGCCGGTGATCGTGGGCTTCGGACCGTGTGGTCTCTTTGCGGCGCTAGTGCTGGCGCAAATGGGATTCAAGCCCATCGTGCTGGAGCGTGGCCGGGACGTGCGCCGCCGGACCGCGGATACCTGGGCCTTGTGGCAAAAGAAGACACTGACGCCGGAGTCCAACGTGCAATTCGGCGAGGGCGGCGCCGGTCTGTTTTCGGATGGCAAGCTCTACAGTCAGATCAAGGATCCCAAGTTCTACGGCCGCAAGGTGATGCACGAGTTTGTCCGCGCCGGGGCTCCGGAAGACATCATGTACGTGAGCAAGCCGCACATCGGTACCTTTAGGCTCACCGGAGTTGTCGCGGCGATGCGCGAGGAGATCATCGCTCTCGGTGGCGAGGTGCGATTCGAAAGCAGAGTAGCCGATCTGCTGCTCGAAGACGGCCAGGTCAAAGGTGTGGTGCTCGCCAATGGCGAAACGATCAAGAGCCGCCATGTCGTGCTGGCGCTCGGTCATAGCTCCCGCGATACCGTTCGCATGCTTCATCGCCGGGGCGTGTTCATCGAGCCGAAGCCGTTCTCGATCGGATTGCGCATCGAGCATCCGCAATCCCTCATCGACAGGGCTCGACTGGGCAAATATGCCGGGCATTCGGACCTGGGTGCCGCCGACTACAAGTTGGTCCACCACGCGAAAAACGGTCGCTCGGTTTACAGCTTCTGCATGTGCCCAGGCGGCACTGTCGTCGCGGCCACGTCCGAACCACGGCGCGTGGTCACTAACGGCATGAGCCAGTACTCCCGCAAGGAACGCAATGCGAATGCCGGTATCGTCGTGGGAATCACGCCCGAACAGGACTTTCCGGGCGGCCCGCTCGCCGGCGTGGAGCTGCAGGAGCGCCTCGAATCGCGCGCCTACGAATTGGGCGGCAGCGATTACTGCGCTCCAGGCCAGTTGGTGGGCGACTTCGTTCGCGGCGTGCCCTCTACCGCGTTAGGTGAGGTCGAGCCCTCGTACAAACCCGGAGTGCGCCTGGGCGATCTGGCGACGTCGCTGCCGGACTATGCGATCGAGGCCATTCGCGAAGCCCTGCCTGCCTTCGGCAGGCAGATTCGTGGGTTCGATCGTGACGACGCTGTACTCACCGGCGTTGAAACCCGCACCTCGTCTCCAGTGCGCGTTACGCGCGACCACGAGACATTGCAGAGCCTCAATGTGCGCGGCCTGTATCCCGCGGGTGAAGGCGCCGGCTACGCGGGAGGTATTCTGTCGGCGGGAGTCGACGGAATCAAAGTCGCGGAAGCCGTGGCCAAATCGATGCTGGTGCCTGAGACGGACCGCCGGGTGGTCAATCAATGAAGCTCGACGACGTCAAAAAGCTGCGTCAGAAGCGCTACCGGGAGGAGTTCGGGTACTTCCTGGTGGAAGGCGAGCATCCGGTGTTGGAGCTGCAAAAGGCAGCGCTGCGCAATCCGCTGTTGCGAAGCTGCGAGCTGTATGTGACCGGCGAGTATG